>NZ_JBBMFP010000003.1:0-355557 GCF_040095955.1 Blautia caccae
GAAAAAGAAAACATATAGATCTTCTACACCTGATGAAACGGCTGAAAATAAACTTGGAAGAGATTTTTATGCAAATGCACCTAATAAGAAATGGACAACAGATGTAACAGAATTCAAAGTACCAGGTACACAGAAGAAACTCTATTTAAGTGCCATTCTGGATTTGTACGACAGATATCCAGTTTCACATGTCATAAGTTGCAGAAATGATAATCATCTGGTATTTAAAACATTTGAAAAAGCAATCGAAGCCAATCCAGATGCTAAGCCACTTTTTCACTCAGACAGAGGGTTTCAATATACCAGTAAAGTGTTTAAAAGAAAACTTATAGAACAGGAAATGGAACAATCTATGTCAAGAGTTGGACATTGTATTGATAACGGACCTACAGAGGGGTTTTGGGGCATTATAAAAGCTGAAATGTATCAAATGTATGAAATCACAGAGGAAGCTTCTTTAAGGCATGCAATAAATGATTACATACGATTTTATTCAACAAAACGACCACAAGATAGATATCATTGTAAAACACCTTTGGAAGTAAGAAATGAAGCGCTACAGTCAGAGATAATTCAGGAATATCCAATTCCTACGAATAAGAGAATTGAGAAATATAAAGAGAAATGGTGTGCATAGAAAAACGACCACACAAATCTGTGTGATCGTTCATCTGCATTTCATTTTAGATATTTAACCTGTCTACTTGACAGGGGGCATATCATCGGTGATACGGAGGAATCTGCCGTTGTTTTATTATCTTTTCTTTCTTATGGACGCGGGCGGGTTTAACGGATATAATAGATGAAAAGCAGCGGGGAAGAGAGCTGCCGGGTTAAAAAAGAGCGAAAAAGAAAGGTTGTTATATATGGAAAACAAACTGGAATCAAAAAAATGTCCTGTGGTAAAAAAATGCGGAGGGTGCGGCTGCAGAGGCATTTCCTATAAAGAAGAGACCGATATCAAGGAAAAGAAGGTGAGGAAGCTTTTAAAGGGAATCTGTAAAGTAGAGCCGATCATAGGCATGGAGAATCCCTATCATTACAGGAACAAGATACATGCCTCCTTTGCCCGCCTCCGGGACGGCAGTATAGTTTCCGGAAAGTATGCGGAGGGGACGCACAGAGTGGTGCCTGTGGATGACTGCCTGATTGAGGATGAAAAGGCAGATGCCATTGTGAGAGATATCAGGGGACTTTTAAAATCTTTTAAGATCAAGATTTATAATGAGGACAGCGGATTCGGGCTTCTGCGGCATGTCATGGTGCGCAGGGGATTCAGAAGCGGGGAGATCATGGTGGTTCTGGTATTGGTTTCTCCTATTTTCCCATCAAAGAATAATTTTGTGAAGGCCCTTAGAAAGCTCCATCCCGAGATCACGACCGTGATCCTCAATGTAAATGACAAGAGGACCAGCATGGTCCTTGGGGAGCGGAATATTACCATTTACGGGAAGGGCTATATTGAGGACGAGCTGTGCGGGTGTATTTTCCGCATTTCCCCTTCCTCCTTTTACCAGGTAAACCCTGTGCAGACGGAAAAATTATATGGAAAAGCCGTGGAATTTGCCGGGCTTACAGGGAAAGAGCGCGTGATCGACGCATACTGCGGCATCGGAACCATTGGCCTCATTGCGTCGAAACACGCAAAAGAAGTGATCGGCGTGGAGTTAAATAAGGACGCAGTGCGCGACGCGGGCATCAATGCAAAGAGAAACGGCAGCAAAAATTTCCGGGCATTTCAGGGGGACGCCGGCGCATTCATGGAGCAGATGGCCGAAGCGGGAGAACAGGCAGATGTAGTTTTCATGGACCCTCCAAGGGCAGGCAGTGATGAGGCTTTCCTCTCATCCGTCGTGAAGCTGGGACCGAAAAAGGTAGTATACATTTCCTGCAATCCGGAGACGCTGGCAAGGGACCTGAGATATTTGGTTAAGAAAGGGTATGAAGCGTTGAGGGCGGTACCGTATGATATGTTTGCTTGGACGGAGCATGTGGAGACGGTCTGTTTGCTGTCCAAGAAACCTTGATTTTATGCGGTTTTGCGGGAATATTTGACGGAAATGTAGTTGCGTTTTTTAAATAATAGAGATGGATAAGTTTCCGTCTGGGTGGGGAAGGGGTAACATCATGTGAGTATACAAAAGCAGTTTTATCTCGTGAAAAGGAACCATGGGGCAAACCACGCACTTTTTTTCAATGGTCAAGTCATATAGCAATAACCTATGTTAATAGATGGAGAGAAAAGTAATATGGAGACAAATCAATATAAAATAAGGTTAAAAGAATTAAATGAACTTTACAATATTGGAAAAAAGGTAAGTTTAGTTTCCGGAAGTAAAAGGGCAACAACTATAAAATCTGCGCAAGCTGAAAAGGTAGTAGAAAAGGTATTGTTGCATTGTAATAGTATTATCAAATTATTTAATGTTGGCCAAAATGAATATTCAGAATTAGATATAGCTTTAATTGCTTCAGCGACTAGAAATATAATGGATGCCGCTAATGTATATTTTTATATCTCAGAAAGAGGAATTTCTGCTGAAGAGTCGAACTTCAGATACAATCTACAACTTCTAAATTATAATAAAAATATTAAAGACATTTATAACAAATTAAATTTTCCAATGGATTGTTTCAGAATGAAACTGGATGATATGAGTTTTGTAATAGAAGAAATCAAAAATAGTAGTATATATTTAACAGCTAACAATAAAGAAAAGAGTATAATTCTTTCCGGAAAACAGTTTTATAACAGGAAAAGAGTTAAAATTTTTAGTCAGGACTTAGAATCAGCTATTTTTAATATATTGTCAAATAGTATACATAGCTTTTATATTGGATTAAGTAATAATTCTGTTGAAAAATCTTTGGTTTTTTCGAGTTATATTGATTCTTCAATGCTGAGCATTATATCTGTGGAGACAGCGATTATATATGTAGCAAATATAATAAATGACTATTTATTATTAAGGAGACAATTGAGTAAGATAGTAACACAACCAGAAAGAATCCGTATAAAAGATTTAATGAAAATAGATTATATTAGTAACTACTTGGAATTTAAGAAAAGCGAATTTGCTAAAGATATATTTTAAGGAATAAAAATACATTTCTTTGTCTATAAGATTTAGTAAAATAAAGTGTAATTTTTGTGGGAGGGGTAAATTTATTCATAAAGGGGTAAGAGGGGTAAAAATAACGAAAAAATTTACCTACCAGCATATTATGAAAATACTTCTGCCGTGTAGTATAAGAATCAATTTTCACCGCACGTGGAGACGGTAGTACGGATGACAAAAGTCAAGTAAGTAAAGTGTGGAAAGGCCTGATTTCAGGAACTGGAAGAGGTTGATAGCAAATCAGATATGTTTAGATTTCCTTTTGAAGATGGATTTCTTTCAAAATATCGAGATAAATTTCTGGATAACGTAGATGTTGCTAATAGTTTATTACAGGCATTCGCTTTGGTCAAAAAATGTATTCAGGAAGGGATAGCTCTTGATGAGAACAAGTTTGATAATACTCTTTAACCGGAATTCTTTATCTTTGCGTCGCATGGAATTGGTAATTGCTATTTAAGGCAGAGGTTATAACTATCGTTGAAAGATTAATTGGAGAAATAAGCGATTTGGATAAAAATGGAGATGATTTTCGGTATCCGACATCATATAGTTTAGAATATCGCTTTGACAAAAAAATATTGATATAAAAAATGTCTATGAATATCTTAAGGCAATGATAAATTTCCTTGATGGATGCGATTCTATGCTTGATGCAATTGTTGATTATCAAAATGAGATGAAAGCTGAGTATGACTCAGAGATAAGAGCAAATATGGACTGGTATTAAGTAGGTTATTATATTCGCGAAATTTACAAGGTCTATTATAAGGAAGGAGGCTATCCTGTAACCATCAAATCTCCCTGACGGACTGGACTACTATGTGATAAAGAGGAGTTCCTTGATGGGGTTCGTGAGTTTCATATCGGTGAATGGCGGACAAGCTATATGAATCCCTGCGTTCTTGACGGTACGCAGTGGGAGCTAACAATTGAGTTCTCCGACGGCATAAGTCATTTAAGACTGATGGCAGCAATGCGTACCCATACGACTTTGCAGCTTTACAGGAACTGCTTGGAGTTGACCCAGACGATAAGAAAGATACCGATGAATAAGAGAATGCGAAAAGTGCTTATTGTAAATTTTGCAACAACCAGTCAGTATTGTGCTTGGAATAGAAAGTGAGTTTATGATGATAGATTGGAGGAACGAATATGGCCAATAAGAAAAAAGATGAAATAACCATTCACAGTTCGGCAGCAGAATATTTGACCTATGTTGCAGCTGTCGGTGACAATGCTGACAGCATGGAAATACGCTATGAAGAAGAAAATATATGGCTGACACAGAAGATGATGGCACAGCTTTATGATGTGGATGTCCGCACAATAAATGAGCATATCAAAAAGATAATTTCTGATGGCGAGCTTACGGAGACAGCAACTATCCGGAAATTCCGGATAGTTCAAACCGAAGGATCGCGTCAGGTTAACCGCGAAGTCATTCACTACAATCTTCAGATGATTATTGCTGTTGGTTTTAAGGTGAACAATGACCGTGCTGTCCGTTTTCGTAAATGGTCAGGTCAAATTGTGAAGGATTACACCATTCAGGGCTGGACGATGGACAAGGAACGCTTGAAAAAAGGGCATATGTTTACAGATGAATACTTTGAGCGTCAACTGCAGGCTATCCGTGAAATTCGTCTCTCTGAACGAAAATTTTATCAGAAGATTACAGACCTTTATGCTACAGCCTTTGACTATGACAAGGATGCGAAGACCACCAGACAGTTCTTTCAAACTGTTCAAAACAAGATGCATTTTGCAGTGCACAGGCATACGGCAGCAGAACTGATTGTAGAGCGTGCTGATGCGGATAAGGAACACATGGGCCTAACTACATGGGATGCAGCACCGGATGGAAAAATTGTGAAATCAGATGTTTCGATTGCGAAGAATTATCTGAGCGATAAGGAAATGTCCTACATGGAGCGAATTGTATCCTTGTATTTGGATTACGCAGAATTGCAGGCAGAACGTCAAATTCCTATGAGCATGGAAGATTGGGCGAAACGCCTGGATGGTTTCTTGGAATTCAATGGAAACGAAATCCTTACAGGTGCAGGAAAAATCAGCGCAGAGCAGGCAAAACTTCATGCAGAGACGGAATTTGAAAAATATCGAATTGTACAGGATAGAATGTTCATGTCGGACTATGACAGATTTCTGCTTGAGATGGAAGAACAGTCAAAGGAGTCGTAATCTGTGTCGATATGTTCCCCTAAACGGAGAATGTTTAAGAAGCACTCAAAAACAGCATTGACCAATTCCCATTAACGTAAAATCCGATTGACAAATTCCCTAATACGGACGCTACGACTTGACATTCTTCCTGTCCTGTCGAGCCATGTGGAAACTGTTTGCCTTCTCACGCCAAAAGCTTATTAATATAAAGGCTGCCTACATCCATAGATAGATGAGGGTTCTAGGAAGCAAACACTGAAAATGAAGATTCTGTGAATGTAGCAGTGTTTCAATTTTAAATTTACACCGTGAAGCATTATGGAATAGGATTTTTAATAAGCAGTATATTACCAAAAAACATGAACAGATCCTGAAACCAGCGTTGGATATGGATTTTTCTGTGTAGCAGCAAATATCTATTAAGGAGCAAACACTATGTACAAATTAATCATTCTGGACTTGGACGGCACCCTTCTCCATACGGACAAATCCATCTCCCCATACACCCTTCATATCCTGGAAAATGCAAAGCCCGGGGTATCCTGATCGGCATCGCTACTGCCCGTGGGGAGACGAACGCGAAGAATTTTATTTCAAGAGTAAATCCCGACATCATTATTTCCAGCGGCGGAGCTTTGATCAGCTGCAGAGGGAAGTTCGTTTACGCGGCGGCCTTTTCTCCTGAGGAGACAAAAAGGATCATAGACACTGTCGGAATTCTTACAAACGGACAGAGTGAAATTACCGTTGATACGAGAACCGGCCACTACTGGAATTATAAAACAGACCCACACGAGATATATCCTGACTGGGGGGAAGTGATCTACACGGATTATAAAGATTTTCACGGAGAGGCCCTTAAAATTTGTGTGGAAACCACTGACCGAAAAACAGCCGAGAAAATTGTCGAGAGTATCGGAGATTGTGATTTCGCCAGATTTTCAGACGGTGACTGGTATAAGTTCACAAAGGCCAGCGCCACCAAGGCGAATGCACTGCGTAAGGTTTCCGGGATGCGGCACCTCACACTGGATGAAATCATATCTTTTGGAGATGACTACGCAGATATGGGAATGCTTCAAATATGCGGCAGGGGAGTTGCCATGGGCAATGCCATTGAGGAAGTAAAACAGGCCGCCGATGCCATAACGGACAGCAACGATAACGACGGAGCAGCCAAATATCTGGAAAAATATATACTGGAAAAAAATGAACTACCTATCTAAAAACTGCACTGACAGCCACATTGCATTATTTTTTGCAAATGCAGTGCATCAGATACAGGGTAGCGGAAGGCAATTGTTTGAGCTTGCAGCAAATGATAATTTTACCCGCCGCATACCGGTAAACCATGGAGAAAAACACCCCTGTTCTGCAGACAACAGGGGTATGATTTTCTTTTCCTTTTCTCCGGCATATGGTATAATATTTTTTATGTAAGATAAAAAATTTGAGTGGAATTGGGCTGCTGTCTGTCTGGACAGGCCAATGCCATGACAGCGGGGGTAAAGAATGTCAAAGATTTTGAACAGGGAAAGAAAAAAGTCCATATCCACAAGAATAACCGGGAGTCTGCTGATCGTCCTGGTTCCGTCACTGGTCATATTGATCGTCATTTCCTGTATCATGGCGGCAAGCACCATTTCAGATCTGAATGATGATCTTCTGGAGGTACAGACGGATTACGCAGTTTCCATTGTAGATGATTTTTTCAGCAGTAAGGTGACAGCAGTCAGTATGTTTGAGGAGAGTGATGACCTCCAGTCTTATTTTAAAGCTGTGCATAGAGCTGAGGATATTGACAGTTATAAGGAAAAGGATGTGGTCTTAAAAGAACTGTCCGGCGCGTTGGAACGGATGGCCGGGGAAATGGTTCTGCAGGTATGGATCGCAGATGAAAAGACAGACAGCTATCTGCTGGCTGACGGGAATGTGGTGGATGCGAATCTGGCAGATGTGGTCTGGCGCCAGCCGGTGCTTGAAGGGAAGAAGACCGTGGTGTCTGAGCCCTACCTGGACCCGGCCACAGGAGAATCCATAGTTTCCGTGGTGTCCCCTGTTTTTTCTGAGGACAATACAGACGTTTTGGGATTTTTCGGGTTTGACCTTTATGTAAGCAGCCTATCAAAGCTTCTCTCGGAGATAAAAGTGGGTGAACACGGATATCTGGAGGTGTTGTCCAACAGCTCAGATTACATATACAGTGATGATTCCACGGCAATGGGGAAAAATGTCAGGGAACTGGACATAACAAATGAATATAAAGAAAAAGTGGAAGACAATTACAGCGGTGTCTTCAATTTTGACTACAGAGATACTGCCTATACCTCCATGTTTAAAAACTGTGAGACAACCGGATGGCTGGCAATTGCCACGCTGCCCCTGTCAGAAGTGAATGCCACACGCAATCATCTGATCGCGGTACTCGCTGTTCTGTCAGTTGTTGTACTTGGACTTCTCACTGCGATCGTCATGGTGATCACCCGCAGGATAATGAAACCACTTGCGGAAATCAGCAGTGGTATGCAGGAATTTTCCAGAGGCAATCTGGAAGTGAACATCAAGGAGTATGGAAATGATGAGATCGGGCGTCTGGGAGCCAGTATTCGCTCTTCAGTCAGCACTTTGAAAGAGATGATACATGATATTTCCTATATTTTGAGTGAGATCTCAAAGGGGAATCTGGACCTGACGGTGAAAGATAATTATATCGGTGATTTCCGGTTCATCCGGGAGGCACTGGAACAGATCATAGAGTCACTGAATTTGACTCTGGGCCAGATCAATGTTTCCGCGGAACAGGTATCCTGCGGTTCCGAACAGGTATCAGAGGGTGCGCAGTCCCTTGCCCAGGGGGCATCGGAGCAGGCCGGAGCTGTGGAGGAGCTGGCGGAGAGTATTGGAGAGATATCCGGACAGGTGGCGGCAAACGCGGACAGCGCCGCTGATGCCAACAGCAGAGTAGCCGAAGTGGGCAGGGAGGCGGCCAGGAGTGACAGCCGTATGCAGGAAATGCTGGCCGCAATGCAGGAACTCAGAGAGAGTTCGCGCGAAATAGGCAATATAGTGAAGACCATTGAGGATATCGCGTTCCAGACGAACATACTGGCATTAAACGCTGCCGTGGAGGCAGCCAGGGCCGGGGAGAGCGGCAGAGGGTTTGCCGTGGTCGCAGGTGAGGTGAGAAACCTTGCAACCAAGAGCGCGGAGGCATCCAGAAACACTACAGCACTGATTGAGAGCTCACTCAGGGCAGTGGAAAATGGCGCTGCGCTTGCGGAGGAAACGGCGAAGACATTAAGACGTGTGACGGAAGGGGTCAGCGGGGTGGCTGAGACCATCAACAGGATTTCCGAGGCATCGGATGAACAGGCCCGCTCTGCAGAGCAGGTGGCGCAGGGAATTGAGCAGATTTCCAGTGTGGTTCAGGTGAATTCCGGCACAGCGGAGGAAAGCGCAGCTGCCAGTGAGGAGCTTTCCGCACAGGCACAGCTTTTAAAAGAGCTGATTGGAAAATTTCGGTTGAAAAACAGATAAATAAAAACGGAGCCGGGAGGCATTACGATACTTACCAGGTTCGTAAATGCCTCTCTTTTTTCTTATTGCAGCAGGTAGGCGGCTAATCATGTGTTACATAATCGGAAGGAGGAGGGAAATGCATGTCCATGGATAATTTGATGAATCTGCTGGATTCTTTGCGTGAAACAAGCATTTATGTCATAGAGGAGAAGAGTCACCGGCTTTTATATGTTAACCGGCGGTGCAGGGAGACAGGCCGCGGCAGGGCTGTGCAGGGGGCAAAATGCCATGAGATCTGGCCTGAGTTATGTGCTAATTGTCCTGTGGAAGCTATGGGAGACAGCGGTTCCAGCCATACGGTGTGTTATGATCCGCTGCTGAAGACCACAGTTGATGTGACGGCGGACCGGATAAACTGGGATGGCCGTATTCCGGCTGTGGTGGTCACATCCTCCCCTCACCGCCCGAGCTTTGAGGAAAAGCAGTGGATCCAGAATATTGAGCAGATGTACGCCCAGAGCCTGGTGACCATTTTCGATGAATGTATCATAGCGAATCTGACCGGGGATTATTATATGAATTGTCAGAAAGATGCCATGTGGACGGATATACCGGAGCAGGGCAATTTCGAAGCGGAAAATCAGAAGTATTCCCAAAAGGTACTGCACCCGGATGACCTGGAGCTTTTCAATGAGAACTTTTCCAGGGAGGCCATGCTCCGTCTGTTCGGTGAAGGGAAAAAGCAGATCTCCAGGCGTATGCGCCGTCTTACCGCGGACGGCACTTATCATATGGTGGAATTTACGGCAGCCAGGGTGGATGAACTGGGGGAAAAGGAGTGCTGGTGTATTCTGGTATTCCGTGATATACAGGACGAATTTCTGCAGGAACAGCAGCGCAATCTGGAAATCACACAGCTTGCCACAGCGGCAGGGTTTGCATATCAGATGCTCATATCCATTAACCTGACGAAGAAGACTTATCACATGCTGGAATATGAGCGCTATCCTGTTGTCCGCCCCGGGATGGAGGGGAATTTTGATGACTTGATTGAAGCCGAGCTTGCCACTGTCCACCCGGATCACCGGGAGGAATTTCGTGAGAAGTTTTCCTATTTTTCCCTGGTCCATGCGTTTTCCAGAGGAGAGCGGATAGTCTCCATGGAGGTGCCCCATCAGGGGGAAGACGGAAAATATCACTGGTATTTTACACAGGTAGTGCGTGTGGACAGCCCCTACTCCGATGATCTGATCGAGATCACGCTTTCCCGAAATATTGACGGAGAGCGCAGGGCGCAGCAGGAAACGCTGGAGAAGGAGAGGCGCGCAAAGCAGCTTTTGGAGGATGCACTGCGAAAAGCGGAGAAAGCCAGCCAGGCAAAAAGTGATTTTTTGTCCAGAATGAGCCATGATATCCGTACGCCGCTGAACGCTATTGTGGGAATGACAGAACTGGCGCAGCTTCATTTGGAAGAAACAGAAAAATTAAAGGATTATTTCACGAAGATTCAAAGCTCCGGCGCCCATCTGCTCGGATTGATCAATGAGATCCTGGATGTCAGCAAGATAGAGAGCGGCACGGTTGAGATCGAGGAGAGGGAATTTGACCTGGACAGTCTGGTAAAAGAGGTTTCAGAGATGGTGCGCATGTCCCTTGAAAAGAAGAAGCAGATATTCTCAGCTTCGGTGGAGGAAGGCACACATACCCAGGTGCTGGGTGATGCCAGAAGGCTGAAACAGGTGCTGGTGAATATTCTGGAAAATGCATCAAAATATACGGACCGGGGAGGACAGATCTCTCTTCTTGTCCGGGAGACACAGAAGGAGGAACAGGGAGCCGGAACATACCAGTTCCTGATTGAGGATAATGGCATCGGTATGAAGCCTGAGTATCTGGAACATATCTTCGAGCCTTTCAGCAGAGCGGAGGACAGCCGGACCAGCAAGGTTACGGGTACCGGACTGGGCATGACGATCGTGAAGAACCTGGTTTCCATGATGGATGGGACCATTGATGTGGAGAGTGTATATGGAAAAGATTCCAGATTCCTGGTCACACTGTGTATGACAAAATGTTACGGCACCGTCACGGTTCCTGTGGAGGGACAGATGGAGGATATATCCGGGTTTTCTGCTCTGCGGGCACTGCTTGTGGAGGACAATGAGCTAAACCGCCAGATCGCTGTGGAGATGCTGGAACTTCTGGGTGTACAGGTGGAGGCTGCAAAGGACGGACAGCAGGCAGTGGAAGCTGTCTGCAGCCATCCCCTTCTTTACTATGATATTGTCTTCATGGATATACAGATGCCGGTGAAAAACGGATATGAGGCTGCCCGGGAGATCCGGGATTCCGGCATGGAACGGATTAACGAGCTTCCCATTCTCGCCATGACAGCGGATGCCTTTGCGGAAGATATCAAAAGCGCACGGCTGGCAGGCATGAATGGCCATCTGGCAAAACCGATTTCCATGGAACAGTTAAAGAAAGCTCTGGCAAACTGTTTTATATGGAAAAAGAAGAATCAGTGGGGAGATACGGAGGAAACCAATTGATCCGGAAACAAGGTTTTCAACAACAAGTATACGAAAGACACGGCGGTCCGGACAGCAGAAAGCATAAAATGACAGGACGGAATCTCCTGGATGTATTAGAGTATAGACAGGAGGTGGAAGCATGGAATGGACGGAATGTCTGAAAGGGGCAGTAAAGTTTATAGAAGCCCATCTGCTTGAGGAGATAGAGGTTAAGGATGTGGCAGCTGCTGTATATATGTCCCCTTTTTATTTCCAGAAGGGGTTCAGCATTATGACAGGCTATTCAGTCGGTGAATATATCCGGCAGAGACGCCTGTATCTGGCAGCGCTGGATGTGCTGGCCGGACAGGAAAAGGTGATAGATCTGGCATACAAATACGGCTACAGTACGCCGGAGAGCTTTACCAAAGCATTCAGCAGATTTCACGGAGTGCCGCCTATGCAGCTCAAGGGCAGTGCCGGGAAAATGAAGGTGTTTCTTCCTCTGAAAATCACAGTGACCATACAAGGAGGAGACAACATGGATTACACGGTTGAAAAGATGGAACGCATGCAGGTCATCGGCCTGGAGTGCGCAGTGCGTTATGACAGTTCCTATCAGGAAATTCCGAAGCTGTGGGATATATTCAGCAGGGATTACTGCTCATCCGGCAGAGAAGAAAGTGCAGCCAGCCGGACAGTAGAGCGATGCGGCATCGGGGAATTCGGTATCTGCATGGAGACAGAGGACAAGGGCAGCGAATTTAAGTATCTGATAGCCGGCAGATATGACGGCGGGGAAATCCCGGAGGGGATGAAAGTGCTGGAGATCCCTGCTATGGAGTGGGCAAAGTTCTGCTGTACCGGTCCTCTCCCGGGAGCACTGCAGACGATCAATACAAAAATATTCCACGAATGGCTTCCCGGCAACCCGGATTATGAGATCGCGGCGGGAATCAATCTGGAATGGTATTCCATGGGAGACTGCAGTTCCCAGGATTATGAAAGCGCAATCTGGATACCGGTCAGGAAAAAATAAATAATGCAGTCATTACATGATTTTTCGGAATTATGGGATGACTGCATTATTTTGTGTTATAATAAAAGGAATAATGACTGATACCGGAAGAGGATGGAAAATGGGAGATAATATTTTTCTGAAAAACAGTAAAAAACCGGAGTTATCCGATTATATGAACTTTAATGTACAGGGCCGGGGGAATCTGGGCGATGACATACCGCTGGCTGTATACCGGCTGATGGAATTTTCACTCCGCGAGCAGCTGATGGAGCAGCTTGGCAGGGAGGAGCAGATACAGATATTCAGAAAAGCAGGGTACCGTGCCGGGGTGTATTTTGCAGAAAATATGCTGGACATTTCTCTGTCTTTGAATGAGTTTATAGCAGGGCTTCAAAGACGCATGGAAGAATTGAAAATAGGGGTGCTTCGTGTGGAGAAGCTGGATAAGGAGACAGGAAAGATCGTGCTCACAGTCTCAGAGGACGCGGATTGCTCCGGGCTGCCGCTTCTGGGGGAGACCGTGTGCAATTATGATGAGGGATTTATCTCAGGAATCCTGTCTGCCTATATGGGAAAAGAGTATTCGGCTGTGGAGATTGACTGCTGGGCTACCGGGGACAGAGTGTGCAGGTTCAGTGCCGGTCCAGAAGAATGATGAGGTGCGGGCATGGAAAAGGATAACTGTGAAATGCTTTTTGAATATTTGAAAAGCATACTTTACGATTCACCCATCCGGCCTCTGCATGTGGAGGAGCTGGATGCCCCGTACCGAAAACTGGGACTTGGGCTTCAGTATCTGCAGAAGGCCGTGGAGGAGATGCAGGCATATACAAAAGACCTGTCCCAGGGAAACCTGTCAGGGGAATTCCCGGCCAGGGATAATTTTCTGTGTGCCAATCTGAAGAATCTGCATGCCAATCTTAACCATCTGACATGGCAGGCAAAGGAGGTGGCGGCGGGTGATTATTCCCAGCATGTCTCCTACCTGGGAGAGTTCTCAGAAGCCTTCAATACCATGACTGCCCAGCTGAAGGAACGGGAGGCGCTGTTGAAGGAAGAGACTGCCAGAGTGCAGAAGCGCGCGGAAGTCATAGAGGGGTACAATGAACTGCTGGTGGAACTGACCACAAAAAGGAATGAGTGGATACTGGTGGTGGACGCAAACAGCAGGGATATTGTATACTGCAATAAGAGAAAAGATGAAAAGAAGATAGATCCGGAATTCTGCCATATCTGCCAGCACAGGCTGTCCTTCAGGAATAAGATCCTGAACTGGCAGGAAAGCGGTCAGTACAAGGTCTGGGAGATGGGAGATGAGGAGCAGGGTTTCTACCGCATCACTACATTTCTCATAGAGTGGCAGGGAAGAAATGCCTATGCCCACATTGTGGTGGATATCACGGATGACAAGAAGGCAGCCGACAAGCTGACGAGCAAGGCCTACTGTGATCCGGGAACGGGAATACAGAACCGGCTGTTTTTTGTGGAATATATGGAAAAGGTGCTGGAGGAAAAGCGGGATATTGTCCTGTGCTATATGGATCTGGACGGACTGAAATATGTCAATGATAGATTTGGCCACAGCGAGGGGGACGCCTATATCCACAGTTTTGTGGAAGCAGTCCAGAAATCTTTCAGAAGTATGGATGTCTTTGTACGGATCGGTGGGGATGAGTTCTGTATCGTCATGTCAGAAGGCGAGAAAAGGGCGGCGGAAAAAAGGCTGGCTGATCTGCTTAAGGATTTTGTCAAGACGAATACCAGACCATATCCCGTGAGCTTCAGCTACGGTGTGGTGGAGATAGAGGGGAAGAAAAACAGCCTTGGCCTAAAAGAGATTGTCACCATGGCAGATGCCAGAATGTATGAATGCAAGAAAATAAATAAAGAACAATATCACAGGAACATATAAGGTTCCGACAGATATGGAAAGGTGTAGAAAAGATGAGATACAGAGCGCTTGGAAAGACAGGGCTGAAGGTCAGCGAGATCGGACTGGGGGCAGAGTGGCTGGAGCGCCACAGCGCCCGGGAGGTTAGTGAGGTGATTTTACACTGTGAGGAAGCGGGAATCAATATTCTGGACTGCTGGATGTCAGAGCCGAATGTAAGGTCAAATATCGGGGCAGCCATCAAAGGCAGAAGAGAGCGTTGGATCATCCAGGGACATCTGGGGTCCACCTGGCAGGGCGGACAGTATGTAAAAACACGTGACATAGAACAGGCAGCCGCCGCCTTTGATGATCTGCTGAAGCGTCTGGGAACGGATTACATAGATTTGGGCATGATTCATTTTGTGGATGAGGAGGAGGAATTCCACCGCATCATGGAGGGGGAATTCTATGCGTATGCCGGGGAATTGAAGGAGAAGGGAACGATCCGGCACATCGGAATGAGCACCCACAATCCTGCGGTTGCAAAGATGGCAGCTGAGAGCGGAAGGATCGAGATGATTCTGTTCAGCATTAATCCTGCCTTTGACATGCTTCCTGCCAGTGAGGATATAACGGAATATTTTAAGGAAGACTATGAGGAAGAGCTGGGAGGTATTGCGCCTGAACGGGCAGAGCTGTACAAAATCTGTGAGAAAAACGGTGTGGGAATCACGGTTATGAAGGGATATGCCGGGGGACGGTTGTTTTCTGCTGAGACTTCCCCATTCAAAACTGCGCTGACGCCGGTACAGTGTCTGCACTATGCCCTGACGCGTCCTGCAGTTGCCAGTGTGCTGGCAGGATATGACACACCGGAACATGTGGATCAGGCTGTGGCCTATGAAACTGCCTCCGAGGAGGAGAAAGACTATGCCACGGTTCTCGCCAATGCCCCGGCCCATGCCTATTACGGGCAGTGTACCTACTGCGGACATTGTGCGCCATGTCCCTCAGGGATTGACATTGCAATGGTCAATAAACTGTATGACCTGGCAGTGATGCAGCCTGAGGTACCGGCATCTTTAAAAGCCCACTATGACGGGCTGTCCGCAAACGGTGGGGACTGCGTGGAATGTAAAAGCTGTGAAGCTAACTGTCCCTTTGGCGTAGTCATTACGGAAAAAATGAAAAAGGCGGAGATACTTTTCAGATAAAGTCTGCCGGGGTAAAAGGAGTTTCTGATATGAGAGAAAGATCACAGGTGCCGGGTAAAGGCGTCAGTGTGCCGGTAATGCTGGCTCTGTTATTTTTGGTGTTTCTTCTGCCATGCGATACGGTTTGGGCGGGGGAAGATACGGAGAAGAGGGTTCTGAAGGTGGCATTTCCGGAGGTGGATGGATTCACCGAGACAGATACGGATGGAGTACGCCACGGAATTGTGGTAGACTATCTGAATGAAATTGCAAAATATACCGGATGGAAATATGAATATATCAATGTGACCGGCGAAGAAATGATAGATAATTTCATGGCCGGTGAATATGATCTGATGGGGGGCACCTACTATCTGGAAGGGATGGAGGAGTACTTTTCCTATCCGGATTATAATGCCGGTTACGGTAAGTCTCTGATCCTGGCACGCAGGAATGACAGCAGCATCAGAACATATGACTGGAAGAGCATGAACGGCAAGACCATCGGCGTATATGAAAATGCCAGGGAAAATATCCGCAGGCTGAAACAGTTCATAGAGAGCAATGCCATTGACTGTACCATCAAATATTATAACAAGGACCAGCTCTTTAACGGAAATCTGTATCCCTATCTGGAGAGCGGGGAGATTGATATGCTGCTGGGCAATATTGCGGATGATACGGAGGTTTTCCGTCCGGTCGCCACGTTTGACTCCCAGCCCCATTACATTGTGACCACACCGGACAATCAGGATGTGCTGGAAGGATTGAATATGGCGCTGGAAAAAATAGCGGACTCCAATCCGAATTTTGCGGAGGAGTGTTACCAGGCAAACTTTCCTGACAGCGGTACAGCCAGTATATATATCAATGATGAGGAGAGAGCCTATATTGAGCAGAAGAAAACGGTCTCCATCGCGGTAGTGGAGAACTGGCATCCTCTTTTCTGCATTGAATATGCGGAGGGACTGCACAACGGTCTGATCCCGGATGTACTTGAGGAGGTTAAGAAGTTTACCGGTCTAGAATTTACCTATGTATATGCCGAGTCCTATGCGGATGCCCTGAAGCTGGTGCAGGAGGGAAAAGCCGACATGATGGGGGCTTTTTTGGGAAACGAGGAGCAGGGGGCAGAGATGAATCTGGCCCTGACGCAGACCTACGGTACCCTGAATGATATTATAGCCAGGAACAAATCCGTCAGCTTTCCCTCTGAGGGACTGGTGGGCGCCGTGGTGGAGGGGCTGCAGATGCCCGCAGGTATAAAGACGGAAGAGGTGCTTTATTACCCCAACGCGGCGGATGCTCTGTCCGCTGTAAACCGCGGGGAGGCAGATTTTTTCTATGGCCTGTCAGCCAACATGGAGGAGGAGATCCAGAGGCATCATTATACGAAGGTGGTGCCGAACACCCTGGTCAACAATGCAAATGATATCGTGTTTGCCATGAAGAGCCCTGCAGAGACTGATCTGCTGACGGTTATGAATAAGGCCATCAACAGTATGAGCAGTGAGGAGAAGGATACCCTGGTGAATCAGAATATGATATCTGTGGGGATGAGTTCACTGACCGTAGTGGATCTGCTGTATGCCAATCCGATCCTGTTTATCACTGTGATCGCGGGTGTATTTCTGCTGGTCGTATTTCTTGTCCTTATGGCCGCCCGTTCCCGTGTGCGCTCTGCAAAGATGCAGGCCAGCCTGGAGAAGGCGGAGGCGGAAAACAAGGCAAAAGGTGAATTTCTCTCCAGAATGAGCCATGAGATCCGTACGCCTATGAATGCTATTGTGGGACTGAGTGACCTGACCTGTATGCTGAAGGATGTGCCGGAGGATGTGAGCAGCAATCTGATAAAGATAAGGGAATCCTCCCATTATCTGCTGAGGCTGATCAGTGATATACTGGATATGAGCAGAATTGACAGCGGAATGATGACAATTACTTCCGAACCGTTTTCTGCTGTGCGGCTTGTGGATGAAGTACAGAATATCATGGCATCAGAGGCCCGCAAATACGATCTGGAATTTGAGATACACAAAAAGATCAAAGACGATATCCTGGCAGGGGATGCCGTGCGTTTGAAGCAGGTACTCATGAATCTGATCTCCAATGCCTTTAAATTTACTCCGGCCGGAGGTCTTGTACAGCTCTACGCAGAGCAGACCGGAAACAGGGATGGAAAGGCAGTATATGAGTTCCGTGTGGCTGATAACGGAACAGGGATATCAAAGGAGAACCAGCAGCGCATTTTTGAAGCCTTTGAACAGGCGGGGACCAGTTCTGCCAAGAGTCAGGGAACCGGGCTGGGGCTTGCTATCAGCAGGACTATTGTAAAGCTTATGGGGGGAGAACTGAAGCTGAAAAGCGAGCCGGGACAGGGCAGTGAGTTTTATTTTACCATAGAAATGCCTGTGGGAAATGCGGAGGATATACAGGAGGAAACCTCTGAGGAAAGAGAAGGTCCGTGCCTTTTGGATTATCACATTCTTCTGGCTGAGGACAATGACCTGAATGCGGAGATAGCCCAGGAACTGCTGAAGATGCAGGGCGCCGTTATACAGCGCGCCAGAAACGGAAAAGAAGCAGTGGAAATGTTTGAAAAAAGCAGGCCAAAAGAGATTCGGGCAGTTCTCATGGATATCCAGATGCCGGTTATGAACGGGCTTGAGGCGGCCCGTGCCATAAGAAAACTGGGAAGGGAGGACGCAGTGTCCATTCCCATTATCGCCATGACAGCCAACTCCTTTAAGGAGGATGTGGATGCGGCGGCAGCGGCAGGCATGGATGGTTTTGTGACAAAACCGGTGGATGCGGAATATCTGTATCAGGTCCTGCAGAAAGCGGCAGCGTCAAATAAAGATTCCCTTTGAATAGAGAATTGCGAAAGGAAATAGATTATGACAAAAGAAGAACTGGCCCTGGAAGTGGTGGACAGATTGAAAAAAGAATATCCGGATGTGGGCTGTACCCTGGATTATGACCAGGCCTGGAAGCTGCTTGTAAGCGTCCGGCTGGCGGCCCAGTGTACGGATGCCAGAGTCAATGTTGTGGTACAGGATCTGTATGAAAAGTATCCGGATGTGAGCGCTTTGGCTGACGCGGATGTGGAGGATATAGAACGGATCGTCAGGCCATGCGGCCTTGGAAAGAGCAAGGCCAGGGATATCAGCGCCTGTATGAAAATCCTGCGGGATGCGTATGGTGGCAGAGTACCCGATGATTTTAACGCCTTACTGAAGCTTCCTGGCGTGGGAAGAAAAAGCGCCAACCTGATCATGGGAGACGTGTTCGGGGAACCTGCCATTGTGACAGATACGCACTGCATCCGCCTGGTCAACCGCATAGGTCTGGTGGACGGTATAAAAGAACCGAAAAAGGTGGAGATGGCTCTGTGGAAACTGATTCCTCCAAAAGAGGGCAGTGATTTCTGCCACAGACTGGTATTTCATGGCAGGGATGTGTGCACAGCCAGGACAAAGCCCCGATGCGGCAAGTGCTGCCTGCAGGATATCTGCCCCCAAAACGGCGTGTGATCCGGAGCTTCCTCCCATACAGGAATGGATTACCGTAAAAACTTGAACAACAGGGAAATCTGTACTATTATAAAAAGGTACTATCTGTAAAAAGGTAAATAAAATGACAGGAAATAACGAAAGATGAGCAGCTTTACAATTGTGCCTATTATTGCACTGATCTGTTATATATTTTTGCTGGTATCCTTTTTGGCGGCAAAAAAGGATGCGGCGATCTATGCTTTTATGGAACTTCTGCTGACCATGGTCATATGGGCCAGCGGTTCCCTCTTTATGAGACTTGCCTATTGGCCCTCTGTGGGGTTCTGGTTTCATGTGTCACTCACCGGGCTTTTTATGATTCCGCTTATATTTTTTCATTTTCTGCAGAAATTTCTGTGTGTTGAGAAGACATACCGTATTTATTTCTGGACTGCAGCCATTGTCCTTATGCTGCTGGTGAATTACAAATACGAGATTTTTGTGCAGGCACCCCAGGTCCTCCGATTGGAGAACGGCGGCAATGCCTATGTTTATCATATGCACTGGCAGGCAGTGATACCGTTTCTGGTGGAGGGCGGCGCCCTGTCTGCCTGCGGGCGTATGGTCTATGAGAACCGCAGGGAAAATAAATTTGCGGGAAAAAGCCTCAGGCCTGTGTGGTATGGCATCGGTGCCCTGGCATTGGGACAGATATGCATCGCATTTCCGGCCTTCAGCGGATTTCCCATTGATATCTGTTCCGGTATTGTCATGTCTGTGTGTGTATATTACGCATTGTACCGGAAGCGTCTGTTCCGTCTGAATCTTCTGGTTTCAAAGGCCAACTGCTATGTGGCGGCATTTTTGATCTCCATGCTGCTGTTTTACAGTTTTATCCCTGACTATAACGCCCTTCTGGAAAAGCATTTCGGTTTTGAGGAGACACAGCTTACCATGGCGGTTTCCTTCAGCATGGTGCTTGCGGCAGTGGTGATCTATCTGATCATCAAGGCAGCCCTTGATACGGTATTTGAAAAAGATGAGATCATGCAGTCCAGAAGTATCGGAGAATTCAGCAGCGGGGTTTCCTACCTGACGAATGTGGATGGAATTCTGGAACAGATGATGCAGACCATAGAGGAAGCAGTTCCGGCTGAGGCTGTCCTTATTTTTCTCAAGGATGAGAGCGGGGACTATAGACTGACTCTGGGAAGCGGGAAGACAGAGGGACTGTCCTGTGTCATATCAAAGGACGAGAAGGTTTTTGACCTGCTGAGGGAATCCGGCGGGTGTATTTTTACGAGGGAATACAAAAGCGTGCCGGTATATAAGAAATTCATTGCCGATATGCGCATACAACTGCCAAAATATAAGATTGAGTGCATAGCCGGGATCAGGGACGATGAGCAGTATCAGGGACTTATCTTTCTGGCCGGAAAGAAGAACGGGGAGAGATATACACCCGGGGATCTGAGCTTCTTTGAATCTCTCAGTTCTGTGGCCTTTATTGCCATACAGAACTCCAGGCTGTATGAGAAGGCCTGTGAGGAGGCAAGGAGAGATTATCTGACCGGTGTAGCCAACCGCAGGTATTTCTATGAAGTGCTGGAACAGTGCTGTGACAGTGAGGCTTATGATTTTGGTTCCCTTGTGATGATCGACGTGGATGATTTCAAGCTGTATAATCAGCTCTACGGCACAGAAGCAGGTGACGGTGCACTGAAGCGGATCGCTGAGATGATCCGGGGAGAGGTGGGTGAGAAGGGAATTGTAGCCAGATATTCCGGCAAGGTCTTTACAATCCTTCTTCCGGGGGTCACGGAGAGTGAAGCGGAGGCACTGACGGGTCGTATATCGGATCTGGTGCGGGAGATGAATAAAGCGTCCGGGGAAAATGCCATGAAGGTGCTGACCGTAAGCTGCGGTATCGCCCTGGGTGTCTGCCCCATCCATGATTTTCATGAACTGATCGAACATGCGGATACGGCTGTCTACTATGCCAAGAAAGCCGGGAAAAACAGGACGGTCATCTATAAGGAAGGAAATGGCGGGGAACGCCCTTCTGAGCTGTCCTACCAGCCGGGGGTGTATTCCGATTATGCGCCTACTATTTATGCGCTGACGGCAGCCATTGACGCGAAAGACCACTATACCTTCAGTCATTCGGAGAATGTGGCTTACTATGCAAGGGAGCTGGCAAGAGCGTACGGTATGAATGAGGAGGGGCTGAAGATCATATATGAGGCGGGGCTTCTCCACGATATCGGTAAGATCGGGATTGAGGAGAACATTCTGAACAAGCCGGGAAAGCTCACAGATGAGGAATACGAGATCGTGAAATCCCATGTGGAGCTGTCCATCGGCATTATCCGGCATCTTCCCTCCCTGGACTATGTGATCCCGGCCGTGATCGGCCATCATGAGAGATATGACGGAAAAGGATATCCCAGAGGCATCCGGGGGGAGGAAATCCCGCTGATGGCCAGAATCCTGTGTGTGGCGGATTCCTTTGATGCCATGGTAACTGCCCGCAGCTACAAGCCCAGCATAGAGGTGGAGGAAGCCCTTCACAATCTGGAAGAGGATGCGGGCAGGCAGTTTGACCCAAAACTGGTTCCTGTATTTGTCAGAAATATCAGGGAGGGCCGAATCGCAATCCGCTGACGCCGGACAGACCGCCGTTTATTTAAGGCGGTACAGCAGGCGTTTTGTGCGGGAGCAGCCTTGGAGATACTGAATCTCCAGGGCGTGGATATAGTTGTTTAAATATAGTATGGTTTCCGGTCCGGATTCCCTGCCGCCGTAGCGGATTTCCCGGAACATACGGAAGATTTCAGTTAAGGCTGTTCCGGGCACATCCAGTGTGCCGGCAGCCTTTTCTTCGTATTGAAGCAGAGTTTCCCCATCCTCAAAGGGGATGCCTGACAGCCGGCCGAGCAGGAAGAGTTTATCCATGAGGAAGAGCATTTTCCCGTAGCTGTCCATGGCAGCATAGGCTCTTCGCTGCATGAATTTCCGGAACAGGAGCACAGCGCCGGCCAGAATGCAGGCAGCCGTAAGAAGGAGGAGGAGAGGAAGAAGCTTCAGCAGTATCAGCAGAAAGCTTTTATAAAAAGGCTCTTCTGTCTCGGTATCCCGGACAGAGGCGGCGCTTCCGTTATCCTCTGTCTCCATATGGGGACTGCTGTTTTCGGGGCCTGCAGGCGCGGGGAGAGAAGAATCTTTTTGGGGTTCCGCCTCCCAGGGGGATGCCGTGTTTGCAGAGTATCCGGGGGTGGAGTCAAAGGGAATCCAGCCCACAGGTTCCAGATAGGCTTCCGCCCATGCGTGCGCACTGGAACCGCCCAGATGGATTTCCGTATCCTCCACGCTGCATGTTTGATCTGTGGCAAATCCCTCCACATAGCGGGTGGGGATGCCCCGGCAGCGCCCCAGCACCGCCATGGCAGTGGCAAAGGAGGTACAGTATCCGGATTTGGTGTCAAAAAGGAAACAGTCAGCAAAATCACGTCCTTCCTCCAAAACCTCAGTTGTGGTGGAATAGCTGTAACCCAGCAGATAGGTACGAATCGCCTCCAGCTCCTCATAGGGCGTCTCACAGTCTCGCGTAATCTCATCGGCAAGTTCATATACCCTGGGGGGAAGATCTTCCGGCAGTAAAGTGCAGTCCTCAAAAATGCGGGAGCGGCGGGTATTGTCCCTGTCAAAATCACCACGTACAGACAGAAGTTTTTGGAAATTCTCACTTTTATAGTTAAGCTCCACATACTGCAGGCCGTAGACAAAGCCGACGCCTTTGGGTTCTGGAAGCAGAAGATTGCCGCCGTGAGCCTCCGGCTTCAGAGAGGAAGGAAGCTGGAATTTCCAGGTGTTGGGGGCGTGGAACAGGCTTTGTGTTTTGAGGCCTTCAAATTTTATTTCTATGGAGCACACATGTGTCAGGGAACGAATCTCCGTGTCCGTCAGCCCGGAAACGGACAGTGCTTCGTTGATCGTCCTGTATTGCTCCTGATATTCTTTTCCCCGCTCCTGCCCGGTGGGTTCTTCCGGTTTCCAGGAGGTCCCGTCATAGGTGTCATAGATGGTCCCTGCCAGATAAAGAGGGGATTTGGTCATGGTTCCGGTGACGGAAATCTGTGGTTTATCTGACCGGATCAGGCTTCCGCCCAGCGCGCCCTCTGAACCGTATCCCGTTTCGGACAGGGCGTATATGTTTGAAGCACCGGAAAAGAGATAATCCAGATTTACCAGCAGTGCGTTTGCTTTTTCCTGTACAGCCCCTGCGGCTTTCCGAACGGTTTCCCAGCGGATGGGCGTGCTTTTGACAGGGAGCAGACAGATGAGAATAAGGCATGCGAGAAACAGGGGGGACAGAAAAAAGACTTCCTGTTTTCCGATGCCTCTTTTCTTTCCTGCAGCCTCTGCCAGAAACAGCAGGCAGCAGAAGAATATCAGGCAGATATTCCATTTGGACAGGGGAACCCCCACTGCCCCGTAATAAAAAAGGCAGGTGATCTCCGCAAGCAGGATGGGAAAGGTCAGGAACAGATGCCGGACCGCAAAGAGGCACAGCACAGACCCTCCGATACAGGCAGCTTCCATCTGTATGTAGGGAAGGATAGTATACAGATCCCTGCCGGTCATGAAAAAGAAAATGAGAAGTATCACATGCAGGATCAGCAGAATACAGCCTGCGGGAATGACAATGTTTTTCTGGACCGCATAGTGGAGAAGCAGGGAAAAGAGCACGGCACCGGCACTTAAAAGCAGGGCAGGCCAGTGCAGCACCCAGAAAGAGTCAGCCAGCAGAAGAAGGCCTGTGCAGAGACAGGCCCCGTGGATGCTCTCATAATATTTGCCAATAAATTCCCGGTATTTTTTCATAAATTCAACTCTCCTGCATAGATGCACAGCACTTCATTTCCGAGAAGCCGGCTCTCCTCTATGGTCTCTGTAAGCGCAGGGGTCTGGGAGGAGGTAATGAGGATATAGGCTCTGGTGCCTGCCAGACGGCTGGTGTACCGGCGCCATACCTTCTCAAGAGGAAGCGCGGATTCAAAGGAGATATCTGCACATTTTTCATAAAAAGCTTCAAACCCGGTACATACATCTATGAGGATCTCCCGGATTTCCGAATCCATATAGACTACCCGCACAGGGATTTTTTTCAGATAACAGTCCTGCAGATAGGAGAGGGCTGCTTCCAGGATATTGTCCTCTGTCTGCAGCCGTTTTTCCGTATCTCCCTGTACAGGACTTAGATCCAGCATGAGGATGGTCTCAAAAAGCTCCTCCGGCATCTGTCTGCGCACGAGAAGTTCCCCGGTCCTGGCAGAATTTTTCCAGTGAATATATTTCTTGGGGTCTCCGCTCTGATAACGCCGGACTTCGTAATCGGGCAGATTCTGGAGACGTGAAGTGGGAAACAGTGTGTTTTTGGGGTCCTTTTTCTGCAGTGCCAGGCTGAGACGTTCCAGCGGAAGGATGCGGGGCTTGGCTGTGAGGCGGACCTGGGACATCATGGGGTAGGTGATGGTAAAAAGCCCCAGAAAGTCTGTGACTGTGACGCTTTTCACGCCGACGGGGTAAGTGCCTCTGTGTCTGCAGTACATTTTTGTCTCCACTTGCTTCTGGGCATGGGGAAGGAGACAGAGATGCTGCAGTTCCCGGTCTGCGCTGTCATGCTGCATGCTGACCATATCGGTATAAAAGTGCAGGGTAATATCCGTAAAGGGCAGAAAGTCTTCATTGCCCAGAATGAGCTGATAGGGGACTTTCTGCCCTTTCACTACAAGGTGCGAGACATTCTGTACGATCTTAAAACGAAAATAAACGTACAGGGAGTAGAGCAGAGCCAGCAGGGGCAGCAGCAGGGCAAAGTAGAAGAGCAGATAAGAAACCGCCTTGCCCTGAAAGCTGACCAGCACAGTGCTGCCTATGAGGAAGAGCAGACAGACGGCTTTTTTCATAAGACAGGGACATGAGCTGCCCGCATGGCTTCCTGCAGCATTTCCTTTTCTTTTTTTCCCTCCAGCCGTGCTTCGGAGGACAAAATAAGCCTGTGCAGCAGCACCGGAGGAGCCAGAGCGGCAATATCTTCCGGTGTGGTGTACATGCGGCCCTCCAGATAGGCGCGGCTTTTGGCGGCGCGCACCAGGGCAATGGCGGCTCTGGGGCTTGCGCCCAGGGATAAATATCTGCTTTTTCTGGTATTTCTGGCGATCTCAACTGCGTAGGCCATCACATCATCATGCACAGCCACAGTTTTGATCTCTTCCTTTATCTTCAGGATGTCCTCCCTGGTGGTGACCGGACCCAGTTTTTTCAGGGGTTCCCCGTTGACCATACGGCGGACAATGTCTGCCTCGTCCCCTGGTGTCTCGGGATATCCCATGGATATCTTCATCAGAAAACGGTCCAGCTGTGCCTCCGGCAGACGATAGGTGCCCAGCTGCTCCACAGGGTTCTGGGTGGCAATGACCATGAAAAGCCCTGGAAGGGCATAGGTGGTGCCGTCCACCGTGACCTGCTGTTCCTCCATGGCTTCCAGAAGGCTTGCCTGGGTCTTGGGTGAGGTACGGTTGATCTCATCTGCCAGGAGAATATCATTCATCACAGCGCCGGGAATGTAGGAAAATTCTCCGGTCTGCATCTGGTACATGGACATGCCGATCACATCCCCGGGAAGGGTATCAGGGGTAAACTGGATTCTTGCAAAGCTGCACTGGATAGACTGGGCAAGGGCTTTCCCAAGCGTTGTCTTGCCGACCCCCGGCACGTCCTCCAGGAGAAGGTGTCCGTCAGAGAGCAGGGTGATGAGTGCCAGCTCGATGGCCTTTCGTTTCCCTACGATCACGGACTCCATATTTTCGATGATCATGTTCAGTGTTTCCGACTGAGGCATATAAGACCCCCCTTACTATTTCATATAGTATTATAATAACAAAGCAGGACAGCAGTGTAAATGTTCAAAAAGGCTTTTATCTGCCAATTATTGCGCAGTGGAAGAAAAGCAGGTATAATGTATAAAATATGACAAAAAACTACAAGGTGACAGTAAATTTATGCGGAAGAAAAAATGGTTAAAAAGACTGGCTGCGGCACTGGTGGTACTCCTCATTCTGTTCGTACTGGCATCCAATATCGTGGTGGACCTGGCACTGGTCCCGGAGAAGATGGAACAGACCCAGGCGTTTGAAGATATCACGGAGGACAGCTATGAAGCCTTGGTCCAGACAGATGATATTGAGCAGAACAGAATGTCCAGTCTGGAGAAGACAAACAGGTGGGCTGAGACTGCTGACAGCGAAGCGTTGTCTGTGACAACTGCGGATGGTTATCTGCTGAAGGGAATGGCCTTTTACCAGGAGAGTGAGAGTCACAACTGGGTTCTGCTTCTGCACGGCTATACAGGATGGAAAGAGGAGATGTACCCGATTGCGTATGAGTATGCGAGAAGAGGATATCAGGTCCTGGTGCCGGATATGCGCTGCAGCGGGGACAGTGAAGGCGACTTTATCGGCATGGGCTGGACAGACAGGAAGGACAATCTGCTGTGGCTGCAGACCATACTGGAAAAGGACGCGGATGCACAGATCGTCATTCACGGACAGTCCATGGGAGGCGCCTGTGCCCTGATGATGACAGGGGAAGAACTTCCGAACTGTGTTAAGGCAGTGGTATCGGACAGCGCGTACACGGATGCATACAGTATTTTCAAAAAACAGCTCAGGGACTGGTTTCATCTTCCGGGCTTTCCCCTGGTGGACGGGGCAGGCCTGATGCTGCAGATGCGCGGGGGATACAGTCTGAAAAAAGCCTCTGCTCTGGAGGCAGTGAAGAAAAGCACGCGCCCTGTTCTGATCATTCATGGGCAGGAAGATGCGTTTGTGCCGGTGGAGATGGCTTATGAGCTGTACGATGCGGCAGACTGTGAAAAGGAAATTCTGATTGTGGAGGGCGCCGGACATGCACAGGCACCGGACAAGGCGCCGGGAGTGTATTACAATACGGTATTTTCTTTTTTGGAGACGCATGGAATGGGCGTTTTTGGCTGAAAATACAAAGTGTAGGAACAAAGCAGAAAAGAATCCTTGGATGTGCGGCTTGAAAAATCTCTGTCTGTCTGCTATAGTAGGAAGATAAAGCGTATGTGCGGTGCTGAACAGGGTGCGGTACGGGATTACTGGAGAAATATTATGCATGAAAAAATAGAGGTACTTGGCATTTCCGTGGAGAAATGCTATGTAGAGGACGTGATGGAGTGCGTCAATGAGAACTGGTTTAAAGAAGCGCTGTCCACCTATGGAGTGATCAACATGAAACTGCTGATGGCTGCCCAGGAGGACGAGAAGCTCAAGAAATATATCAGCATTCTGGACAAGGCCGTGGTGGATGAACCGGAGGTTCTAAAAGCGGCAGGGGTGGAGGACAAAAGACTTGAGGAGGAGGCTTCAAGGCACGGTTTCTTTTCCACGCTGTTCTGGTTTTTATCCCATTATAAGAACCAGGTGTTTCTCCTCGGCGAGACAGAGGAGGATACGGAGGCCTTCTGTCATTTTGTGGAGGAAAAGTATCCGGATATTGTGATCGTGGGAAAAGACAGCCTGCAGGAGGCTCATGCTGACCAGATCGACAGGGTCATCAATGAGATCAACTCTTTCAGTCCCCAGGCAGTGCTCACATGCTCCAGGAATATGGGGATTGAGCGCTTTGTGGCGGATAACAGGAAAATGATGAACACAAAGATCCTGTTCTGCCTGGGGGAGCGTCAGGAAATTCAGCAGGAAACAGGATTAAAAAAGGGCTGGCTGGGAAAACTTCTGGAAAAGAGTACATTCAAAAAACTGGTATCACAGTATAATGAGGAGAATGAGGATACGGGAAAAGGAGAAGAATAGCATGCTTGCTGAGAAAAAAGGAAATTGGCGGGCATATGTGTATATACTGATCGGGACGGCTGTCATGGCCGTCTCAATCACTTCCATTTACGACCATATGCAGATGGTGACCGGAGGATTTTCCGGTCTGGCCATCATTATCAAATCCCTGACAGAGAATCTGATGCCCGGCGGAATCCCCCTGTGGCTGACCAATGCGGTCTTAAATATTCCGCTGTTCTTCCTCGGGGTGAGCATCAAGGGATGGGGATTTACCAAGAAGTCCATCTTCGGTGCCCTTGCCCTGTCGCTCTGGCTCTTTCTCATACCGGAGCTTCCCATCATACCGGACGATATGCTGCTGGCAGCCCTGTTCGGCGGTGTGATCATGGGGGTGGGCATTGGCTTTATCTTCATGGGACAGGGAACTACAGGCGGAACGGATATGGTGTCCGCCTTGATTCAGCATAAGATGCGCCATTATTCTATTGCCCAGATCCTGCAGGTGGTGGATGGGGCCATTGTCATTTTAGGCGTCTTTACCTTCGGGCTGCAGAGGGCGCTCTATGCGGTGATCGCTATCTTTGTCACCACAAAAGTGACGGACGGGTTCCTGGAAGGTATGAAGTTTGCCAAGATCGCCTTCATCATTACAGACCTGCACGACGAGCTGGCAAAGAGTCTTATGGAGGAGCTGGAGAGAGGGCTGACCGGGATCTCCGCCAGGGGTATGTATTCCGGTGAGGAGAAGACCATGCTCTTCTGTGTGGTTGGAAAGAAGCAGATCGTGCGGTTAAAAGAGCTGGTGACCAGGACCGATCCCAAGGCATTTGTGATCGTGACAGATGCCCGTGAGGTCATTGGAGAAGGTTTCCACAGCGGCGAGGAAATGTGATTTTTTCCTCTGTCTGAATCGTAAAAAGAAAAGGGAAAATGTGAACAAAATGTTACATTTTGAAAAAAAGATGTAATATTTAACATTTTCTCTTTATTTTTTTTCGATTATGTATTAGTATATAGTGTAGGGTTTTTTGTTTTTATGGGATGGAAACAAGGAAGTATACTATATAATGAAAGAAGGAAAGAGAATGATATCAAACCAGGTACTACAAAACACTCTGGACGGGCTGAAAAGCATATCCAGAACAGACTTCTACATCACGGACATGGAAGGGAAAGTGATGGCATCTACTTTTTCTGAGAACGTCTGTGCACAGGAGGAAGTCCTAGCTTTTGCAAATTCCCAGGCGGACAGTCAGGTGATCAAAGGGTATCAGTTCTTTAAGATTTACGATGACCATCAGCTTGAGTATGTGCTGGTTATCAATAGCGCCGGAGACGATGTCTATACACTGGGAAAGCTTGTGGTTTTCCAGATTCAGGGACTGCTGACCGCATACAAAGAGCGGTTTAATAAGGACAACTTTATTAAGAACCTGCTTTTGGACAATCTGCTTTTAGTGGATATCCATAACCGGGCCAAAAAGCTGCACATCGAAGTGGATGTGCGCAGAGTTGTATTTATTCTGGAAACCAACCAGGATAAGGATTACGGCTCTCTGGAAAATATTAAAAATCTATTGGGCGGCAAAACAGGGGATTTTGTCACTGCTGTGGATGAGAAGAGCATTATCATTGTAAAAGAGCTGACTGTCACGGATAATTATCCGCAGGTGGATAAGATCGCAAATATGATTCTGACCACACTGGGGATTGAGAAGGATGGCAGGACGCACATTGCGTACGGCACCATTGTGAAGGAGTTAAAGGAAGTATCGCGCTCCTACAAGGAGGCCCGCATGGCTCTGGACGTTGGTAAGATTTTCTTTGGAGACAGAGAAGTGATCGCTTACAGTTCCCTGGGCATCGGCCGATTGATCTACCAGCTGCCGATTCCTCTCTGCAAAATGTTTATCCGGGAAATTTTCGATGGGAAATCTCCGGATGATTTTGATGAGGAGACACTGACCACCATCAATAAATTCTTTGAAAACAGCCTGAATGTCTCAGAGACATCAAGACAGCTGTACATACACAGGAATACCCTGGTATACCGTCTGGATAAGCTCCAGAAGAGTACCGGCCTTGACCTGCGTGTGTTTGAAGATGCCATAACATTTAAGATAGCCCTGATGGTGGTGAAATATATGAAGTATATGGAGACACTTGATTACTGATATCCGGGGAAGCGGGCATCAGGAACACAGGAGGATATTTATGATTGATTTAAAGGGCGTGAGTAAAGCATACAGTAAGGGCCAGCCGGCGCTTAACAATGTGTCGCTTCACGTAGAGAAGGGTGAATTTGTTTTTATCGTGGGCAACAGCGGCTCAGGTAAATCCACTCTGATAAAGCTGCTGTTGAAGGAACTGGACCCCACAAGCGGAACCATTACGGTAAACGGACAGCGCCTGGACAAGTTAAGACGGAGAAAAGTGGCGAAATACCGCAGGGGAGTCGGTGTTGTATTCCAGGATTTCCGTCTGCTTCGTGACAGGAATGTTTATGAAAATGTAGCATTTGCACAGCGGGTCATTGAGCGTCCCACACGTGTCATCAAAAAGCGCGTGCCTGAGGTCCTCACCTTAGTGGGCCTGGCTGAAAAATACAAATCACGTCCGGACCAGTTATCCGGCGGTGAGCAGCAGAGGGTTGCCCTGGCAAGGGCACTGGTAAATCGTCCAAGCATCCTGCTTGCGGATGAGCCGACAGGTAACCTGGACCCTAAGAACTCTTTTGAGATCATGAAACTGCTGGAAGAGATCAACGAGCGCGGTACAACCGTTCTTGTCGTTACACACAACAGGGAAATCGTAAACGCATTCAAGAAGCGAGTGATTACCATGAAGAAAGGCGTCATTGTAAGCGACGAACAAGAAGGTGGATATCAGTATGAGAATTAGTACAATAGCATACATATTAAAACAGGGTGTGAAGAACATCTGGAGAAATTTAAGATTCTCCCTTGCTTCTATTGCCACCATGTCCGCATGTATATTCCTGTTTGGACTGTTTCTTGCACTGGTTATGAACTTCAGATATATCGTCCACACAGCGGAGGAAGGCGTAGCGGTTGTTGTATATTTTAACGAGGGAACAAAACAGGAGCAGATCGATGAGATCGGCCAGAAGATACAGGCCCGGGAAGAGGTTGCGGAAGTAAAATACATCTCTGCCGACCAGGCGTGGGAAGAGTTCCGTGATGACTATCTGGGCGGTGACGAGGCGCTGGCAGAGGGATTCAGAAATCAGGATAATCCTCTTGCCAACTCAGCGAACTATCAGGTGTATCTGAAAAACGTTGAGGAACAGAGCCAGCTTGTAGAGTATATCCAGTCTCTGGACGGTGTGCGCAGTGTCAGCCAGTCACAGTCAGCGGAGAAGACACTGTCCACATTTAATAAATTGATCGGATACGTGTCCCTGGCCATTGTATTCATACTGCTGGCAGTTGCGTTCTTCCTGATCAGCAATACCATCACCATGGGTATTTCCGTGCGGCAGGAAGAGATTGGGATCATGAAGCTGATCGGAGCCACGGACTTCTTTGTAAGGGCACCGTTCGTCATCGAAGGTATCCTGCTGGGTATTGTGGGCGCGGCCATTCCTATGGGAATCCTTTATGTGCTCTACAATAAGGTGATCGAATTCGTTATGACAAAATTCCATCTTTTGTCAGGATTCCTGCAGTTTTTGGATGTATCCCATGTATTCCGCATTCTGCTTCCGGTAGGTGTGGGTCTTGGTATCGGTATCGGTTTCATTGGAAGTATGATATCCGTAAGGAAACATTTAAGGGTATAAATGATAAAGTACAGAAGAGATGCTGCCAAATGGATGCTGCCTCCCGCCGTGCGGGAGGGCTGTTTGGCAGTGTCTTCTTTTTTATTTTATAATAGATTACAGGAAAGGAACTGGAAAAGTGGACAGAAAGAAATATATCAAAGGGTTTCTGCTGGGTGTTCTCTGCACGGCTTTGATGGGAGGCGGTGTACTGGGATACCTGTGGCAGCAGGATCAGAAGGGTGTGCTGAATGCCTCCACAGTGAAGAAGGCAAAGGTGATCGAGGGGATCATAGATGAATATTATCTGGAGGATATAGACGAGGAGGAACTGGAGGATTATCTGTACAAAGGTCTGGTGGCAGGTCTCGGGGACCCTTATTCCGGATATTACACCTCAGAGGAGTACGCCAAGCTGAATGAGAGCACAGACGGTGAGTACCTGGGTGTGGGCGTGGTGCTGCAGCAGGATGCGAGAACGGGAATCGTAACTATCACCAGATGCTATGAGGGCGCGCCGGGAGCTAAGGCGGGGCTTCTGCCCGGGGATGTGATCTATAAGGTAAACGGGGAGGCTGTCATGGACAAGGAACTGACAGAGGTGGTGAAGATCATCAAGGGGTCAGAGGATAAAACAGCCCACCTGGAGATCGCCAGGGAGGGGGAGAATGATTATCTGAGCCTGGATATTCCCTTGGAGCATGTGGAGGTTCCCATGGTGGAGCATGAGATGCTGGAGGACCATATCGGATATATCCAGATCTACGAATTTGCGGAGGTGACAACTGCCCAGTATGAGTCTGCTTTTCAGGACCTGCAGAGCCAGGGTATGGAACGCCTGATCGTGGATCTGCGCGATAATCCCGGCGGACTTTTGCTCTCCGTGTGTGATATTCTGGAGCAGATCCTGCCCAAGGGCCTGATCGTGTATACGGAAGATAAGAACGGGAACAAAAAAGAATACACCTGCGACGGGGAAAATGAACTGCAGATCCCCCTGGCGGTTCTCGTGAATGAAAACAGTGCCAGTGCGTCAGAAATTTTCTCAGGTGCAGTGCAGGATTATGGGATCGGCAAGCTGGTGGGAACCACCACTTACGGAAAGGGAATCGTACAGATGCCCATTCCCCTTACAGACGGAAGCGCGGTAAAACTCACCATCGCCAAATACTACACCCCAAACGGGCGGAACATCCACGGAACGGGGATTGAGCCGGATGTGGAGGCAGAGCTGGATGACAGTCTCCGCCAGCAGGTTACCATAGAGAAGTCTGAGGATAACCAGCTTCAGAAAGCCATAGAGGTGGTCAGGGGAATGTAGGGGAAATGCAGTTGAAGAGACGGGCAATCCGTGGTAAACTGTTTAAAACGGAAAGAGAGGGAGACAGCGTATGAGTGAATATGTAATTATGACAGATAATACAGTGGATATGCCCTTGTCATGGTTTCAGGAAAACCAGGTGGATTATCTCTGCCTGTCCTGCAACATGGATGGGGAAATATATGATAAGGAACATGTCATTGACGATAAAGAATTTTACAGGCGCATGAGAGCAGGTTCCATGCCCACCACATCCCAGGTAAACCCCACAGCGGCGGAGGAGATTTTTGAGTCGGTGCTCAAAGAGGGGAAGGATGTTTTATATCTGGCGTTCTCATCCGGCCTCAGCGGAACATACAACAGCTGTCGTGTTGCCGCGGAGGAGCTCAGGGAGTCTTATCCGGACAGGAGGATAGAGGTGATCGACACCCTGGCTGCGTCCATGGGGGAAGGCCTGCTTGTATGGTATGCCGCGAAGATGAAGGCAGAGGGCAGGTCCATGGAGGAAGTAGTACAGTGGGTCAGGGAGAACATCCTTCATACCTGCCACGTCTTCACTGTGGATGACCTGAATCATCTCTACCGGGGCGGACGTGTCTCCAAAGCCACAGCAGTTCTGGGGACACTGGCAAATATCAAGCCCATGCTCCACGTGGATAATGAGGGCAAGCTGATACCTGTGGGAAAGGTGAGAGGACGGAAGAAATCCCTGGCAACGCTGGTCTCCATGATGGAGGAGCGGGTCGGCGCTTACCAAAGCAAGAATGAGATGATCATGATCAGTCACGGGGACTGTGAGGAAGACGCCGCGTATGTGGCAAAGCTTGTGGAAGAGAAATTCGGCATAACCCATGTTATGATGAATCCCATAGGCGCTACCATCGGTGCCCATGCCGGCCCCGGTACCGTAGCTCTGTTTTTCCTTGGTGATTACAGATAACGGCTGCTGTCCGCTGTATCCGGCAGTGCGTTTCGCGTTTGCACAGTAATCGGATAACATACTGAATTTTTTATATTATAGGATATAGCGCTTGACAGTTTTCAGCAAGAGAAGTTAAACTGATAGAAGTGAAGGATTTACCAAGGAAAAAGTGTATGAAAGGATAAATGCACGATGGACAATAGATGTGGGAGTTCTTCTGAAGGTTTTCGGGAGGAGGCATTGGGGCGTTTATGAACAGCAGACAGACAATTCTGATCGTAGATGATGTGGAAATGAACCGTGCGATTTTGGATGCCACCTTTTCGGAAGACTACAGAATCTTAGAAGCTGAGAACGGAAAGCAGGCCATGGAGCTTATCATGGAGCAGCAGGACAGGCTTGCCGCCATACTGCTTGACGTAATTATGCCTGTTATGGATGGATTTGAAGTGCTGGAAGAGATGCAGAAGCTGGAGCTTACGCATAAGATCCCTGTCTTTCTGATAACTGCAGAGAACTCTCAGGAAGTATTGAAAAGAGGGTATGAGCTGGGCGTTGTGGATATTATCGGAAAACCAATCATTCCCTTCTTTATCCGCCGAAGGATCGGCAATGTGATACGGCTCAATAACATTGTGAATGAGCAGGAAGCCCTGCTCCGGGAACAGGCCCAGGAGATTCGGGAACTGAACAGCTCTATCATCGAGACACTTTCCATAGCGATTGAGTTCCGGGACTGTGAATCCGGCGAGCATGTTACAAGAATCCGGGATCTGACACTGATTCTCCTGCATGTTATCAAGGATCTGGACCCCTCCTGCAGTATTGAGGAGAATGACCTGCCGATGATAGCAGATGCTGCAGTCATGCACGATGTGGGCAAAATAGCCATTCCCGACGGAATTCTCAATAAACCGGGCAGGCTTACAGCAGAAGAATTTGAGATCATGAAGACGCATACCATACGGGGATGCGAGCTTCTGGACAGTGTACCACGGTTCCGTGAGAACCCTGTGTACAAATACGCGTATGATATCTGCCGGCATCACCATGAGAGGTGGGACGGACGGGGATATCCGGACGGGCTGAAAGAAAATGAGATATCCATCCAGGCGCAGGTAGTATCTGTAGCGGATGTCTATGACGCTTTAGTCAGCGACCGTGTATACAAAAAGGCATATTCCCATGAGACCGCATATGAGATGATACGCAACGGGGAATGCGGCTGCTTCAGCCCCCTTCTGATGGAGGGACTGAGCAGGGCAAAAGATAAGATGAAAGCGCTCTATAAGAGAGTGAAGTAGAAAGGTGCATCTGCACCGGCGTTTGAACGGACGCCGGGAGATGCGCCTTTTTTGCCTTCGCTGCCCGGTGCCGGAAATTCAGCGGGATTCCGGTTCCCTGGAAAGACGGTAGCAGCGGGGAGACATGCCGAAGCGGGCCTTAAATATCTTATAGAAATAGCTGAAGTTGTGGTATCCCACATTCAGACCGATATCCGTCACGGACAGGGATGTGTTCTGGAGCAGATAGGCTGCCTGGTTCAGCCGCTTTTCCTGGAGCAGGTCCTTGTAATTTTTTCCTGTATGGCGCTTGATGATACGGCTGAGCCAGTAGAGGTCATAGCCCAGTTCCTGTGCAAGCTCAGACAATTCCCCATCGCTGTAATGTTCCTCGATATACTGAAAGACAGTGAGCAGCAGTTCCTGTTCATAATTCTCCCGTCCAATCTCCGCTTTGTCGATATAGTTCATGAGCTGCAGAAAGAGCAGACCCATGGTGACCTGGTTGGAGCTTCTTTTGTTGGGCTGCTTGTTGTGCAGGGTCCAGATAAGATTTTCCACAAGGTTCTGGATAGGCAGAATATCTGCCACCTTAAAGTGGAGATAATGGACATTCTGGCTGCCGTTTTTCAGGCATTCGATGATGAATGTCCGCAGCATATTATCCTCCGTACCGATCATATCAAGAGGCTGGCCGAAGAACTCAGGCAGTATGATAAAATTGACGGCAATGTCGTCATATCCTGCAGGAAATATTTCCTGGGTGGCAGTCTGACTTAAAAAGAGCAGTTCCCCGGTGCCGAGAAGAACCTCCGAGCCGTTTATCAGGTGGCGGGTGCTGCCGGAACACATATAGATCATCTCCACGTAATTGTGGTTATGTTTCGGGAAATGGACAAAGCGGGTATGAGGGCGGATCTGCAACAGTTTCCCGTGCTCCAGCAGCTTTTTGTTGTCAATGGTCATGGAATGCTCAAGATTGTAGAGGGAGGGATTGATTCCCTTCTGCCCGTTGAGCAGTGCCTGCTCCTCCGGTGTTATCTTTTTCAGTTCTTTTAACAATTCCTGGTTCATGGCCTTCCTCCCTCCTATGGAATCCTTCTGTATCTATAGTAATATGCAGGAGAAAAAAATGCAATCCGCAGACTGCAAATAAGGTTATAAAATTATGCAAACCGTGTACTTTTTCTTTTGTGTTATTTCCGATAAAATGGGAGCATAAGGAGGTCGGAAAGGATGACAGAATATTATCTGGCGGTGGACATCGGGGCGTCCAGCGGACGCCACATTCTGGGCCATATGGAGCAGGGACGTATGGTGATGGAGGAAATGCACCGTTTCTATAACGGGCTCACCGTGAAGGACGGGGAAGCCTGCTGGGACCTGGAACAGTTATTTGAGGAAATCAAGACAGGACTTAAAAAATGCAGGGAGGCCGGGAAGATACCTGTGAGTATGGGAATCGACACTTGGGCTGTGGACTTTGTGCTTTTAGATGATACGGACAAGGTTCTGGGAAACGCAGTGGGATACCGGGATAAAAGGACAGAGGGCACGGACTGGCTTGTCTATGAGGTACTTCCAGAGCAGGAGCTGTATGGAAGGACAGGGATCCAGAAACAGATCTTTAACACGATCTATCAGCTCATGGCTGTGAAGAAAAAACATCCGGAATGTCTGGAAAAGGCATCTGCCATGCTCCTGGTGCCCGACTATTTCCAGTTTCTGCTCACAGGCAGAAAGGCGTCTGAGTACACCAATGCCACCACAACCCAGCTTGTGAGTCCAAAGACAAAGGACTGGGATTTTGAGCTGATTGAAATGCTGGGATATCCCCGGCGGATTTTTCAGCCTGTGGTAAAGCCGGGCACGGTACTGGGGAATTTTACGGAGGAGATACAAAGAGAAGTGGGATTTGACTGTCAGGTCATTCTGCCCGCTACCCATGATACGGGGTCCGCAGTTCTGGCTGTGCCTTCCAATGAGGATAAAACTTTGTACATAAGCTCAGGCACCTGGTCCTTGATGGGAGTGGAGCGAAAGGAAGCGGACTGTTCGGAGAAAAGCCGAGGGCTGAATTTTACCAATGAGGGCGGCTATGATTACAGGTTCCGTTATCTGAAAAATATCATGGGGCTGTGGATGATCCAGTCTCTCAAAAAAGAACTGCAGGACGCCTATTCCTTTGCCGGGCTGTGCGAAATGGCATCCGGGGAGACGATTTCCTCCCTGGTGGACTGCAACGACAGCCGTTTTCTGGCACCGGAATCTATGATCAAGGCCGTACAGGAATACTGTGAGGAGACGGGACAGCAGATTCCGAAGACACCGGGACAGCTTGCGTGTGTCATTTACAGAAGCCTTGCGCAGTGTTACGGAAAAACCGTGAGGGAGATAGAGGAAATGACAGGGATGCATTATAAGAAGCTCCACGTGGTAGGCGGCGGTGCCAATGCCGGGTATCTGAACCGGCTCACTGCAGCCAGCACCGGAAAAACGGTACTGGCAGGTCCTACGGAGGCAACTGCTATCGGCAACCTGATGGTGCAGATGATGGCAAAGGGAGTTCTGGCAGATTTAAAAGCAGCCAGACAGTGTGTCTATGATTCTTTTGAGATGAAAATATATGAGCCGTGAAAACAGTATTTTAAAAATAACAGGAAAGTCAGGAGGAAAACAATATGACGACAGAACAGAGATATGAATCCGCCAGAGAGATTTATAAAAATATAGGAGTTGATACAGACAGGGCAGTGGAGACACTGAAGAACATCCACATTTCCATGCATTGCTGGCAGGGGGATGATGTGCAGGGATTTGACCATGAAGGGCCATTATCCGGCGGTATCCAGACAACAGGCAACTACCCGGGAAAGGCAGCTACACCCCAGGAACTTATGGATGACATTGACAAGGCGCTGAGCCTGATCCCGGGAAAGCACAAGCTGAATCTGCATGCCAATTACGCTGTCTTTGAGGATGGGGAGTTCGTGGACAGGGATGCCCTGGAGCCAAAACATTTTCGGAAATGGGTGGAGTTTGCAAAAGAAAGAGGCATGGGACTTGATTTCAATCCCACATTTTTCTCCCATGAGAAGGCAGAGAGCTTTACACTTTCAAGCCCGGATGAGGAGATCCGCCAGTTCTGGATCCGCCACGGACAGGCCTGCATCCGCATTTCCCAGTATTTTGCAGAGGAACTGGGCCAGCCCTGCGTGATGAATATCTGGATTCCGGACGGCTATAAGGACGTACCGGCTGACCGTCTGTCTCCCAGGGCCAGATTTAAGGATTCTCTGGACCAGATCTTATCCATTGACTATGACAGGTCAAAGGTCTATGTATGCCTGGAATCCAAGGTGTTCGGCATCGGTATGGAATCCTATACGGTGGGGTCCAGTGAGTTCTGCATCAATTATGCAGCCAACAATGGGATCTTAAGTCTGATGGACAACGGGCATTATCATCCCACAGAAGTGGTTTCCGATAAGATTCCGGCCATGCTTTTATTTAATGAGAAGCTTGCCCTTCATGTGACAAGGCCGGTGCGCTGGGATTCTGACCATGTAGTGCTGTTTGACGATGAGACAAAAGAGATCGCAAAAGAGATCGTGAGGAATGATGCGCTTGACCGCGTATTTTTAGGACTGGATTTCTTTGACGCCAGTATCAACCGTATCAGTGCATGGGTAGTGGGAATGCGGAATATGCAGAAAGCGTTTCTGTTTGCACTGCTCCAGCCCAATGATAAGCTGAAAGAACTGCAGAATAACGGTGAATTCACAGAGCTTATGATGCTCCAGGAAGAGCTGAAGCTGTATCCGTTTGGGGATGTCTGGAATTATTTCTGCGGACAGTGCAGCGTTCCGGAAAAAGAGGACTGGTTTAAAGAAGTGCAGCAGTATGAAAATGAGGTGCTCAGCAAACGCGCATAGCAGACCGCAGCGGCTGCAGGGAAACATGTCCGGCAAAAGGCATGGTTATCCATAGAGGTGAAAGAAAGGAACAGGAAAAATGAGAGTATTAGAAGCAAAATTTGTACAGGGCTTTATGAGAATGGCAGATGACGGCTGGAACCAGGGATGGCATGAGAGAAACGGCGGAAATCTGACTTACCGTATGAAAAAAGAGGAAGCAGAGTCCATAAGGGAAGAGCTGTCAGAGGATGGAGAGTGGAAGGAGATCGGGACAGCGGTTCCCGCACTGGCCGGGGAGTATTTTCTGGTGACAGGGAGCGGGAAGTACTTCCGCAATGTTATGAGCGACCCGGAGGATTCTATTGCCGTGATCGAGCTGGATGACAAGGGTGAAAATTACCGCATCTGCTGGGGGCTGGTGAACGGGGGAAGACCTACCAGTGAACTGCCGTCCCATCTGATGAATCATGAGGTAAAGATGCAGGCGACCGGCGGGAAGCACAGGGTGATCTACCATGCGCATACTACAAATGTGATCGCACTTACATTTGTTCTGCCGTTGAAGGATGAAGTGTTTACCAGGGAGCTGTGGGAAATGGCAACCGAGTGTCCTGTGGTATTCCCGGATGGAATCGGCGTTGTGGGCTGGATGGTACCGGGCGGAAGAGAGATTGCGGTTGCTACCAGTGAACTGATGAAAAAGTATGATGTGGCTGTTTGGGCGCATCATGGGATGTTTTGCTCAGGGGAGGATTTTGATCTGACTTTTGGGCTGATGCATACAGTTGAAAAGTCGGCGGAGATTCTGGTGAAGATGCTGTCTATGAGGCCGGATAAGCTGCAGACGATCACTGCGGAGAATTTCAGGGATTTGGCGGTGGATTTTAAGGTGGAGCTGCCGGAGAGATTTTTGTTTGAAAAATAGAGGGAAGAGGCTTACTCTGGGGGACCGGAGGGGCCTCTTTTTTGGGCCCCTCTGCCAGCCGCCTTCTGCCGTACCCCTTTCACCTGGTTTTATAGGGCGGTAAGTGAGATGAGAAGAGGAGGGATTTTTTGAGTTTCTTAAATATGGAGGATGGGAGGGATTTTTTATGGAATCCTGCCGGATTAAATGATACAATAGTATCATTAGGGAAATTGGAACGGCCGGGGTGACGGTTTGTAAGGAGATAATCGTATGTATGATGAGATGCAGGAGAGAGTAGAGGGGTTTGCCTCGCTGATTTTGAGAAGATATTTTTGTGAGTCGGATGTGGAGTTTCTGATATCTACGTTTGATGACGATATTGTCTGGCTGGGGGCCGGGCCGCAGCAGCGGGCAGAGGGGAAGGAGGCTGTGGCAGCCTGTTTTCTGGAGGGCAGGGAAGATCTGGCGCGCTGTCATATGTACGGGGAGCGGTATGTGACAAGGGCGCTTTCCGGGGATTGCTTTCTCTGTGAGGGGGACAGTTGGATTCAGCCGGGAGAGGATACCGGGCTGTATTTTAAGACGCATCAGAGGATTACATTTATCTTTCGGTTAGTGGGGGATGAGCTGAAGACGGTTCATATCCATAATTCCGTGGATTTTTCGGATATCCAGGAGGGAGAGCTGTTTCCGGTTCAGGCGGGCAGGGATGCTTACAGAAAGCTGGAAGAAAAGCTGGCGGATAAGGACAGACAGATAGAGCTGATGCTGTCTCAGCTTCCCGGCGGAATGATGATCTGCCGCAGGGATGAGGTGTATTCTGCCAAGTGGATCAGTGATAATTTGTGCAGTCTCATGGGCTATGTGGGGCCTGAGGAATTCAGCGAGTGTACTAAAAACTGCTGCAGGGGCTTTATACTGCCGGAAGATTACAGCGGTATGAGGAGGCTGGCAGAAGAAAGTCTGGCAAAGAGTGATCTCTATTATGTGGAATATCGTGTCATGAAAAAGGACGGAAGCTGGTTCTGGGCATCGGACATGGGGAAACGTGTGTGGGATGAGGACGGGGAGGAAGTGATCTACTGCTTCATCGCGGATATATCAGAGAAGAAGGAGAGAGAACTCCAGGCTGAACTGGCGGGAAGAGAAGCTGCCCGGCAGACACGTTTTCTCATGCAGCTTTATGATTCCATACCCTGCGGTATTCTGCAGTTTGAACCGGAGCCGCCGTACCGCATCGTCAATGTCAACCGGAGAGTCTGGGAATCTTACGGCTATGAATCTGAGGAGGAGTACAGAGAAAAATACTATAGTCCGCTTCTGATGGTTCTGGAAGACGAGAGGAAAAAAATAGAAAAGAAGATACTCAGCCTGCGTGTGGGCGGCGGTACTGTGACCTACACAAGACAGGCAAGAAGAAAAGACGGGGCGCCTATGTGGATCAGTGTGATCATGGAACGTCTGGTCAATGCGGACGGCGTGGATGTTGTGCAGGCTATCTTTACGGATATTACGCGGATGCATCTACTGCAGGCAGCGCAGGAGCTGGAGCAGAGAATTGAAAACCAGTCCCTGCGGGCAGCTACCTGCACGGCATATCCTCTGATCATGAGTGTTAACCTGACCAAGAATACTTACAACTGTTTTATTGAGGAACAGTACTGCCCGTTTGCCAGGACCGGGAATTATGAAGAGATGCAGAAACGGACGCTGGAGGATATCTATCCCTCTTACAGAGAAGATTTTGAGAAATTTTCCGGAAGGGAATCCGTTCTGAAACGGTTTAAAAACGGCGAGCGGGAGCTTTACATGGAAATGCAGGAAAAGGGCCACGACGGAAAATACCACTGGATATCCATACAGCTTATCTGCGTGGAAAATCCTGTAGGGACAGATGTACTGGCCATAGAGCTGGTGAAGGTGCTTGACAGCCAGAGAGCAGAGCAGGCCAGACAGGAGCAGCTCTTACGTGATGCACTGGCAGCAGCCAAAGCGGCAAATAGCGCCAAATCGGACTTCCTGTCCAGAATGAGCCATGATATCAGAACTCCCATGAACGCCATTATCGGCATGAGCACCATCGGACAGATGAAAATTGAGGAAACACCCAGAGTCCAGGACTGTTTCCGGAAAATTGACGCTTCATCCAGATATCTGCTGTCCCTGATCAACGATATTCTGGATATGTCCAGGATAGAGACCGGAAAAATGGAGATCAACAGCAGAAAATTTAATTTCGCTGAGCTGTACGAAGAAATCTCCTCCATTATCTATCCCCAGGCTGTGGAGGCAATGATAGATTTTGAGGCCCGGCAGATTGAACCCATTGAACATTACTATGTGGGGGATGCCCTGAGGATCAAACAGATACTTATGAACCTGCTGTCCAATGCCCTGAAGTTCACACCGGCAGGAGGAAAGATCCTTGTGTGTACCCGGGAGGAAAAACGTACCAATGGACATGCCTATGTATGCCTTATGGTTGAGGATAACGGCATTGGTATGTCGGAGGAATTTATGAAGCGCATTTTCCAGCCCTTTGAGCAGGAGAGTTCAGAGAGCGCCAGAAACAATGTGGGCAGCGGCCTTGGGCTTTCCATTGTCTATAATCTGGTCCAGCTTATGGGCGGCAGTATCCGGGCGGAGAGCCGTAAGGGCGAGGGAAGCAGATTTACGGTATGCCTTCCTCTCGGTCTGGTGGATGACGATGAGGAGGAAGAGTGCAGACGGAAGACCAGAGAGCTTATGAAAGATGTGGAGGTTCTGGTGGTGGATGACGATGAGCTGGTGTGTGAGCAGACATCCGCCATTCTGGAGGAGATAGGCGCCCACTCCATCTGGGTGACTTCCGGCCGTGAGGCTGTAAAGCAGGTCAGTGATGCCGTTTCAGAGGGAAGGACCATAGATGTGGCCATGATTGACTGGAGGATGCCGGATATGGACGGTGTTGAGACAACACGCCGCATCCGGGCACTGACCGGGACAGAGACCATGATCATCATCATATCTGCATACGACTGGAGCAGCATAGAGGAGGAGGCCAGACAGGCAGGGGCCAATTTCTTTATCGCAAAGCCACTTTTCCGTTCCACTATTTTTGATACGTTCTCCAGGCTGGGGACAGCGTGCGGGGTGAGCAGGGAAGCGGAGATGGAAAAACAGGATTTTGGGGACCGCCGCGTTCTTCTGGTGGAAGACAATGACCTGAACCGGGAGATCGCCCAGTCTCTTCTGGAGATGCACGGAATACAGACAGATACAGCCGAAAACGGTGCTGAGGCTGTAGCGGCATTTGAAAAGGCACCGAAAGGGTATTATTCAGCGGTACTGATGGATATCCGTATGCCGGTCATGAACGGTCTGGAGGCTTGCAGAAGAATACGGGATCTGGAAAAACACAAAGGGGGAATGGTCCCGATTTTGGCCATGACGGCAAATGCGTTTGATGAGGACAAGGCGCAGGCCTATGAGGCGGGAATGACGGGATATCTGGTGAAGCCGCTGGAGGTAAAGGCACTTTTGGAGGAGCTGCAGACAATCTGGCAGTAAGAGAGAATCGTTTTTACAGGAGGGAATTTTTATGGAGTTGAAGAAAATCAGAATGGGTATTGTGGGGGCAGGCACCTGGGGACAGACACACGCATCTATCTATGCGGAGCATATCTGCGCTGATCCCGTAGCTATCTGTGACAGCAGGGAGGAGCGCGCCAGAGAGATCGCAGATAAATACGGGATCGGGAAGGTGTACACAGACTATCACAGTCTGGCAGCAGACCCGGATGTGGACGCGGTAGCCATTGTGACGCCGGACTTTGCCCATGCGGACATTGCGGTGGCAATGGCAAATGCGGGCAAGGATATTTTGATCGAAAAACCACTGGCAACCACCAGGGAGGACATTGAGAGAATCTGCAAGGCCGTGCGGGAGAACCATGTGCGCTGCATGGTGGACCTGCACAACCGGTGGAATCCTCCCTTCAACACAGCCAAGCAGGAGGTGGAGTCGGGAAAACTGGGAACACCTTACACAGGCTATATCCGCCACAGCGATGTAAAATGGGTGGCGACCGATATGCTTTCCTGGGCTTCCAGGTCCTCAATCCTCTGGTTTCTGGGCAGCCACAGCCTTGACACTCTGCGCTGGATCTTTCAGGATGAGGTAAAACGTGTCTACGCTGTGAAGCGGAAAGGAATCCTGGAGGAAATGGGCGTGGATACCGATGATATCTACCTGACCACCATAGAGTTTGAGCACGGCGGCATCGCCCATATGGAAAACGGATGGATCACCCCCAATGGAAATACCAATGTGAATGATTACAAATTCAGCGTTCTCTGCACAAAAGGCATGATCAATATGGATCTGTCCAGTCATAACCTGATCCAGGAGGTGACGGAGGAGAAAGCCAGCACGCCGGATATCCTGGTATCCAACCGGGTCTTTGACCGCTGCAAGGGACTTTCCTATGAAAGTATCCGCGATTTTATTGATCGCCTGGTGGACGGCAGAGAGTTCCGTGTCTCCATGGAGGATGCCAGAAGAACCGCCATCGCCATTTTGGCTATTATGGAATCAGCAGAAAAAGGCATGCCGGTGGAGGTGCATTACGATTAAAATGTGACGAAGTCCCTTTTCATATTTCTGAATATAGTATATAATCTGAAAAAAATGTTATAGATAAACATATACGGTCAGCGCAGTAAGTGCGCAGGCCTGTTGGACAGATACTATGATTTTCAGATATGGAGGACAGAATGGATTTACATTTTAAACCGGTAGAAGCAGAAGATATAGACAGACTCACCCCTCTTTTTTGCAGGCGGCCGAATAAAACGTGTGACAGCGTGTTTCTGGACAGCTTCATCTGGAGCAAACTTTACGGTGTCCGTTTTGCAGTCAGTGACGGCAGGGCGATTCAGTGGCTGATGGAGAACGACGGCATTACAGGGACAGCTATGCCGATCTGCAGTCAGGAAGATCTGGAACATTACTTTGGTGAGATTGTGGAGTATTTTAATACAGTGCTGAAGAAACCTTTATACATCCATCTTGCCGATGAGGAGGCAGTGATGGCTCTTGGGCTTATGGAGCAGAAAGACAGATTTCTTGTGACAGAGCAGGAGGATTTGAAGGATTATCTGTATGACGGGGATGCTATGAGGAGATTGTCCGGAAAGAAGCTGCATAAGAAAAAAAATCATCTCAACGGATTTAAGAGGGCATATGAGGGCAGGTATGAATACCGCCGTCTCTGCTGTTCCGACAGAGGGGATGTGTGGAAATTCCTGGACCACTGGAGAGAGCAGAAGGGGGAGGAAGTGGAAGAACACCTGGACTACGAGGTGGAAGGCATACATGAGATCCTGAAGAACTGCTCCAATCTCCAGGTCCGCATGGGCGGTGTCTATATTGACGGCAAATTGGAAGCGTTCACCATTGGCAGCTATAATCCGCTGGAGAATATGGCAGTGATTCATATAGAGAAGGCCAACCCTGAGATACGCGGACTGTACCAGTTCATTAACCAGCAGTTTCTTCTGGCTGAATTTCCGGAGGCAGAGCTTATAAACCGCGAGGATGACCTGGGCATCGAAGGGCTGAGAAAGGCGAAGATGTCTTACAATCCCGTGGGATTTGCCAGAAAATATGAAGTCAGACAGATTGATTTCAAGGCAGAAGTGTGAGGTGCGGCATGGAAGTGCGGTATCTGGACAGTTCTGAGAAAAAAAGGTGCAGGAGTCTCTGGGAGGAGGCATTCCCGGAGGATTCGGCATCTTTTGTGGATTATTATATGGAAGAAAAGACAAAGGACAACCGGATTCTGGTTCTTGAGGAAAACGGCAGAATCCTCTCCATGCTCCACAGAAATCCCTATGAGGTCTATGCAGGGGACAGGCTGTGGAAATGCGATTATATCGTAGGCGTTGCCACAGCAGAGGCTGGGCGGCGAAGAGGATATATGCGCAGGCTTATGGAGCGGGCGCTGGCGGATATGAGAGCAGAGGGGATGCCCTTTTCTTTTCTTATGCCCGCGGCAAAAGAGATTTATCTTCCTTTTGGTTTTACTTTTATTTTTGACCAGCCTGAATGGGAACTGCCGGCAATGCGGATTCAGGACAGCACACTGGCAGTGCGTCAGATCACCGGTGGTGCATCAGAGGAACTTATGGAGAGCGCAGGCAGATGGATGGAACGGTGGCTTGGAAAGAGGTATGAAGTTTTCACCAGACGTGATGCGGAATATATGAGGCGTCTTGTAAAAGAGATGGAAAGTGAGAACGGAACTTTGGAGGAGATTCAGGAGAAGGGGAAAACCGCCGGTTTTTTGGGGACATGGGGCCTTGACGGGCAGGAGCAGCGCCTTCTGCTGGCAGAACCTCCCCTGTTACGGGAAAAGGGCAGGGCCAGACCCGCTGTTATGGCAAGGATCGTGAGCCTGCCTGATTTTGTGAAGGTGATCCGCCTGGCGGAGGAAGCGCCTGCAGAACGTCTGGTCTTCTGTCTGGAAATAACGGATGAGCTGTTAGCGGAGAATCAGGGAGTGTTTCGCTGGACCCTTGACCGGACTGCATCTTTTCTTGAACGTATGTCTGCGGCAGAAGACGGAAAAGACACCTCCGGAATCATAAAAATCCACATCCGGGATCTGACGGCCTGGCTTTTCGGATACCGTGTGCCCGGGAAGATTCCGGCAGAAGCCGTGTTTATCCGTCCTATCCGGGGTGTGTTTTTAGATGAAGTGGTTTAAGCCGCAACTCCTGCAGACAGTGATGCACGGCCTGTTGAAAACATTTTTCAAAAAAGCTCCGGTTCAAAAGGTTTTACACCCTTTGGACCGGAGCTTTTTTAAGATGCGCTCTAATGGATCTCTGTTTTCCAAAATCCGTGCAGATTACAGTATGCGTAGGCTGCCACGGGTTTGTCCCCCTCTGTGAGGGCAAAGCAGGCTTTGGGATCGCCGTCTGACTTTAAACGGACTCTCTGCAGGCCCTTTTCCGTTTCCAGACAGATAAAGCCGATGCTGTGTTCCTCTGTCATGGGATGGGCAATACTTCCGACATTTACGGTGACCGTATTTCCGTTCTGCTCCACAACCGGAAGATGCTTTTCAGAGGCTCCTTCGGATGTGTTGGCCGTTAATTCCGTCAGCTCTTCTCCGCAGCAGGAAAAGCTGGCTTTTGGATCTGCACAGATGACTTCGATCAGTGTGCTGCATCCTTCTCTGCTGTAAAAATGCGGTTCATTCATGATTTATTACCTCCTTGTCTGTAATAGTTCGGACAAGCCGAACTGTTACGCATCCGGCCATTAAAAATCGCTCCGCGATGGACCGGATGCCTTATAGTCATTCCCACAGAACGTGATGTTTATGTGTTTCCTTTGACATGGTCCGTGCATTCTTTTGGTATAACTTTTGTGATTTTATGGATAATAAGTGGTAACTGAGAAGAAGGAGAGAATGCAAATGGATGAAAAAATAAATCTGCCCATTGTCAACGAAGAGGGATGCTATGAGATTCGCCTGGAGAGTATAGGCGGCCTCGGTGCAAACCTGTGCGGAAAGCTTTTGGGAGAATTGGGGGCATCGTATCTGGGGCTCAATGCATCCAGTTTTTCCAGCTATGGTTCTGAGAAGAGAGGGTCACCGGTAAAGGCATTCATCCGCTGGTGTGCGCCGGACAGGGAAATCCGCATCAGCAGTCCAGTGGAAAAGCCCCATATCCTGGGCCTCTTTCACGAAGCCCTCGCGGGGAAACTGCCGGTCACAGCAGGTGTTCTGGAGGAGACGAAAGTTGTGATCAATTCCCCGGAGTCACCGGAAACGCTCAGGGATGATCTGAAGCTTTACGCAGGCAGTGTCTATGCAGTGGATGCCCTGAAAATCGCCATGGAGAGCAAAAGCCGGGTAAACATGGTGATGCTTGGAGCCATTGTAAAAGCCGCCGGATTCATACCGCCGGAACGGGTGTATGATCTGGTAAGAGACACGGTGGGAAAGAAGTATCCCGCACTTCTGGAGCGGAATCTGGAGGGTGTGAAACGGGGATATGAGTCGGCGGAGGAGGTACATTTTTCTCCTGACGGCAGATATGAAAAGGTTCCCTACACAGAGGTACAGAACCGGTGGGGCTATAAAAATGCTCCGTACGGAGGCGTAAACACCCGCTATGGGAGTACGGTATCCAATGATCTCTCCGCGTCCAGGGAAGGATACATTCCCCTGTTCATCCAGGACAGATGTATCAACTGCGGCCTGTGCGATTCCACATGCCCTGATATGGTCTTTCAGTTCGTGAAGGGGGAATACAAGGGCAGAGAGGCAATGGTCAACAAAGGTCTTGACTATCATCACTGCAAGGGATGCCTGCGGTGTGTGGATGTATGCCCTGTCAACGCTCTGGTGCAGGGGATTGAGAGAGAACACCCGGATAAAAAATGGTTTGTCAGAAACAAGGATCTGATCGTGGATCATCTGGAATTTGAGGATGCAGGGGCAAATTCCTGGGTGACGAGCGATTCTTATCTGGAAGAGCGGAGAATGGATGGAGGGCTGGTTTGATGGAGAGACAGAAAATATTATTTGAAAGCGGAAATGAACTGGCGGCTTATGCGGCAAAACAGATCAATTACCATGTAATGGGCTATTATCCCATCACCCCGTCCACGCAGATCGCGGAATTCCTGGATTTGATGAAGGCAGAAGGAGAACATGATATTTCCCTGATCGCAGCGGAGGGAGAGCACAGTGCAGCAGGTATCTGCTACGGCGCGTCAGCAGCAGGGGCAAGGGTTTTTAATGCCACCAGTGCCAATGGGCTGCTGTACGCGCTGGAACAGCTTCCGGTACAGTCGGGTACCCGTTTTCCCATGGTACTCAATGTGGCCTGCAGGACAGTCTCAGGCCCCTTGTCCATCAAAGGGGACCACAGTGATATTATGTATACGCTGAACACAGGCTGGATCATTTTATTTGCAGATACTCCACAGGCGGTTTATGATATGAATCTGTGTGCCCTTAAAATTGCCGAGTCGGTCAGGCTGCCGGTGATCGTGGCCTTTGACGGATTCTTTACCAGCCACCAGAAGAAAAAATGCTACGTGTTTGAGGATGACAAAACCGTGGGGGATTTTATCGGCGCTTACGATGCCGAATACTCCGTGCTGGATTTGGAACATCCGGTGTCCATTGGCTCCTATATGAATGAACCGGATACGCTCAACAATAAATACCAGCTCCATCTTGCTATGGAACAGGCCCGCAGGGTGATCCCCCAGGTGCTGGAGGATTATGAAGCCCTGTCAGGGAGAAAGTACCCGCTGGCGGAGGGCTACAGGAATGAGGATGCGGAGGTGATCTTATTTCTGCTGGGTTCTTCTTATCATACAGCAAAAACAGCGGCTGACCGAATGCGGGAAGAGGGGATACGGGCGGGTGTTGTGACCCTTCACGCCCTGCGGCCTTTCCCTGCGAAGGAACTGTATGAGCTGTGCAGAAGCGCAGTGACTGTGCTGGCAGCAGACCGGCAGGACAGCTACGGTGCCGGAGGAGGCAACATGACACTGGAGCTGAAGGCAGCTCTGAAGGACCACAACAGTAAAGCCAGGGTTTTAAGCCGCGTTTACGGGCTGGGCGGAAGGGATTTCTATGTGCAGGACGCCCTGGAGCTCTTCCGGCAGTGTCTGGACGGACAGGCAGCAGCTTTTGATTACCTGGGGGTCTATCCCGGAGAGGAAGATCTGCAGGTGCAGCAGTATTTTGCCCCGATCAGCAAAGAGGATGCATCACCGGGATATATATCCAGCCGGATGGAGGAGAATGGAACCATAAAAGTGACGGGAGGAAGAGTAAACGAGAGCACAGCCATGCCGAAACGTCTGGCTCCCGGACACGGCGCCTGCCCCGGCTGCGGCATTCCGGTCAATGTAAATCTGCTCTTAAAGGGCATTGAGGGAAATGTGGTGCTTTTGTTTCAGACAGGCTGCGGTATGGTAGTCACAACCTCTTATCCAAAGACCGCTTTCCGTGTTCCCTATATCCACAATCTGTTCCAGAACGGCGCCGCCACGCTGGCAGGAGTTGTGGAGGCTTTCCGGCAGAGGCGGAAGCGGGGAGAACTGCCGGATGAGGAGATCACCTTTGTTATGGTCAGCGGTGACGGCGGTATGGATATCGGCATGGGGTCAGCACTTGGAACTGCTCTCAGAAATGATCATCTGATCATTTTCGAGTATGACAACGGGGGGTATATGAATACCGGATACCAATTGTCCTATTCAACACCCAAAGGCGCAAAAAGTTCCACGTCCCATATTGGAAAAGAGCAGTACGGAAAGACATTTTTCCACAAGGATATGCCCATGATCATGGCTGCCGCCAATCTGCCTTACGCAGCTACGGCAGCAGAATCCAATCCGGCAGACTTTATCAAAAAAGCGGCAAAGGCCAGGGAGTATGCGTCCCGTTTCGGCACAGCATATATAAAGACACTGTCCGCCTGTCCTCTGAACTGGGGAGATAAACCGAACACGGAGAGAAGGGTCATTGAAGCTGCTGTGAACTGCTGTTATTTCCCCCTCTATGAGATAGAGAACGGCATTACCACACTGAACTACGATCCGGAGAAACGGAAGAAGAAGATTCCGGTCACAGACTGGCTGCAGCTTATGGGCAGGACACGTCATCTGGCGGAGGAATCCTACAGCCGGGTAGCAGAAGAAATCCAGACAGAGGTGGACAGACGCTGGGAACGCCTGAAGGCCAGGGCGGAACATCCCCTTCTTTAGACTTGACTGGAGGCGGTATTCATCATATTATAGGAAATGATGGAAATTTGTGTCATAATTTTACAACTTAAAAAGAGAGGGAAATAATATGATGTATCTTTGGCTGCTGCTCGGCTTTGTCTTTCTGGTAAAGGGAGCGGATTTATTTGTGGACGGCTGTTCTTCCATAGCGAAGACGCTGCGGGTTCCGTCCATTATCATCGGTCTGACGATTGTAGCATTCGGCACCAGCGCGCCGGAAGCATCGGTCAGTATCATGGCATCCCTGTCAGGAAATAATGATATTGCCATCAGTAATGTCATTGGTTCCAACCTGTTCAACAGCCTGGCCGTGATCGGCGTGTGCGGTGTGGTCCTCCCCATGAAAATACAGGGCGGCCTGCTGAAAAAGGAGATGCCCTTTTCTATTCTGGTCACAGGATTGCTGCTTTTATTCTGCATGTTTTCCATTGGCGGAGGAAAGGGAGTTCTGCAGATCGGACGCCTGGAGGGGCTGGTTCTGCTTCTGTTGTTCGCGGGATTTCTGTATATGCAGATCAAGTCAGCACTGAAGACCCGCACCATCCGGCCTGAGGAGGAGAATATCGGCAAAAAGCTCAGTCCTGTAAGGAGTGTTGTATATGCGGTTCTGGGTATTGCCATGATCATCATAGGCGGAGAGCTGGTGGTTGACAGTGCAAGTGAGATTGCCGCAGCCTTCGGCATGAGCCAGACACTCATTGGTCTGACCATCGTGGCGATCGGTACCTCCCTTCCGGAGCTTGTAACTTCTGTGGTTGCCTCCACAAAGGGGGAGAATGATCTGGCTATGGGCAATGTCATAGGGTCCAATATATTTAATATTCTGCTGATCCTTGGTGCGTCAGCAGCAATCTCCCCGATGACTATAAGTATGGAGTCCATCTATGACGGAGCCGTGCTGCTGGTTATGAGCATCCTTCTTTTTTTCCTGGCAAAAAAGGGAGAAGAGATCAGCAGAAAAGAAGCAGTACTGCTTCTGGTGCTCTATGGGGGATATACGGCTTATATCATCATGCGGTGATAAAAAGGGATTCGTTTGAGTCGGCAGCAGCGGAGTCATGAAAATGGTTCTGCTGCTGTTTTATGTGTAGACATAAGAGAGGCTTTGTGTTATACTGTTTTTATTCTGATGGCAGTCTATGCCAATGAAAGTTCTTTGCAGTTCTGCAAAAGTTCCACTTGAAAAATAATTGAAAAGAAGCAGGTGATGCCTATGGGCTGAAATCTTTCTTGTACCATTTGGCAGGTGTATGTTACAATGAAGGAGGATAAATGAAATTAAAATTAGTACGTGGGATACAGACGGTTTTCCGCAGGATCCATGTTTACCGGCAATATAAGGACCGGCTTTTCCGCATGATTTTTCATGACAGGGAAGAGCTGCTTTCACTGTATAATGCGGTGAATGGAACGGAATATACAGACGCCAATGCATTGATTGTTATGACACTGAAAGATGTGATTTATCTGGGAATGAAAAACGATGTGGCTTTTTTGATCGGATGTGATTTGAACCTGTATGAACATCAGAGCACCTGGAATCCGAATATGCCTTTGAGGGGGTTGTTATACTTTGCGGATATGCTTCGGGGATATATTGAAAAGCAGGATCTGGATATCTATTCTTCCACCCGTATAAGCCTTCCTGTTCCAAGGTATATTATCTTTTATAACGGAACCCGGGATGTGCCGGATAGATCAGAGCTTTTGCTGTCTGATGCTTTTGACGATACGACCGGTGAGGCTCCCGCACTGGAGTGCAGGGCTGTGGTGCTGAATATCAATAAAGGACATAATCAGGAAATTATGGATAAATGCAAACGTTTGTCAGATTATGCATATTTTATTCAGGCAGTGCGTGATAAGCTGAATCAGGGATTCTCTTTGGAAATTGCCGTTGACCAGGCAGTACAGTTTTGTATCGAACAGGATATTCTGGCAGATATCCTGAGTCAGAATCGGGCGGAGGTGATGAATGTGTTGCTGACAACCTATAATAGAAAACAGCATAACAGAACCCTGCGGGAGGAAGGTCGGGAAGAAGGTCGAGAAGAAGGTCGAGAAGAAGGACGGTGTGAAGGTATTAACCGTATCAACGAACTGAACCGCCGGCTGCTTCTGGATGACAAGAAAGAGGATATGCTGAGGGCAGTTCAGGACTCGGCGTATCAGGAAGAACTGTTAAAGGAATATGGCTTATAAGAAGCGATAGAACATAGGTCCTATTCTGCAGCCGGAGACCGGCAGGCCATGCATGGGAGGCACAAAATGGAAAAAATACTGATTGTGGAGGATGACAGGAAAATAAGGGAAGAGCTTTGCAGTGCCCTGGAGAAAAAGGGGTATGCCTGTATTCTGCTTGAGCAGTTCGAAGATGTGGCAGGACAGATACTCCGGGAAGCACCTGACCTGGTGCTGCTGGATTTGAATCTGCCGGTACAGGACGGATTTTATATCTGCCAGGAGGTAAGAAAACAGACAGATGTGCCTGTGATCGTTGTCACCAGCTCAGACAGTGATATGGATGAGCTTATGAGTCTCCACGCGGGGGCTGATGATTTTGTCACCAAACCCTACAATATGCATGTGCTTCTGGCCCATATCGCTACCGTGCTGCACAGGGCTTACGGAAGGAAACCATCCATGGTCCTGACCCACAACGGCCTGTCCCTTGACCTTATGAAAAGCAGAATCTCTTTCCAGGGCAGAGAGGCGGATCTGACAAAAAATGAGATGGGCATTTTGAAAATGCTGATGGAACATGCAGGGAGTATTATTTCCCGCACAGATTTGATCTGCAGTCTGTGGGCAATGGAAGAATTTGTGGAGGACAGCACCCTGAATGTTAATATCAACCGCCTCAGAAAGAAACTGGCTGATTTGGGCCTGGATCATTACCTGGTCACAAAACGGGGACAGGGGTATATGGTATGAAATTTTCAGAGTATGTCAGGGATAAATGGTTTGCCATCAGCACAGGATTTCTAACCTGCTTTTTAGCGGCCCAGTTTCTCTGGATCATGGGTACGGATAAATTGGTGATCGCTGTTGTGGCAGTTCTGTATTTTCTTGGCCTTTTCTGTACAGCCTGTTATGACTGTTTCCGCAAGAAGCAGTATTATGACCATCTGGAAAGTACCTGGCAGGAACTGGAGGAGAAATCCTATCTGTCTGAGATCATAGAGGAGCCTGATTTTTATGACGGCAGACTTTTATACAGGATCATTAAGAGGAACGGCAAATACTTAAACGATGTGATCGCGGACCAGCAGCTTGAGATGATGGAATACAAAAACTATGTGCAGACCTGGGCACATGAAATAAAAACGCCGATCGCGGTGGAACACCTGATCATAGACAACCACAGAGGGCCTCTGACGTCTAGCCTGGAGGAAGAGGTGGAAAAAATAGAGTCCTATGTGGAGCAGATGCTATACTATACAAAAAGCGGCAGTCTGGAGTCTGATTACATCATTCAGCCTGTCAGTCTGAAACATATGGTGATGGAAGTGATCCGAAAGAACACGAAAATGATGGTGGCGGCAGGGATACTCCCCAGACTGGAGAATCTGGATCACGAAATCCTCACCGATACAAAATGGATGGTCTTCATTCTGGGCCAGATCGTCACAAACGCGGTAAAATACAGTGACAGCAGCAAAAAATCCTGCATTTTTTTCAGAGCCGAAGAGACAGCGGGGGATATGGTGGAATTTACCGTGGAAGACAACGGAATCGGCATCCCGGCATGTGATCTGTCCCGTGTATTTCAAAAAGGATTCACCGGAGAAAATGGAAGGGTGGTCCAAAAGTCCACCGGAATGGGGCTGTATCTCTGTAAAAAACTCTGTGACAAGATGGACATTCCTCTGGCGATCCGGTCAAAGCAGGGGGAAGGGACAAAACTAATCTTTCAATTAAAAAAAAGCTTCTCAATACCTGAGTAAGGGAATTGGGAAGCTTTTTTGACTGTGCTCTTATATTACAAAAATGTAATTTTAATGTTATGAAAACACGTTTTACCGGCAGAAAAATAATGGTACACTGTGTGCATAAAGAAGGGAACAGGAAAGGAGACAGGAAGAAATGAAAACAATTTTAAAAGTAGATAATCTTGAAAAATTTTATAAAAATAAAGGCAGTCTTACAAAGGCAGTGAATCATATCAGCTTTGAGGTACAGGAAGGAGAATACCTGGGAATCATGGGTGCCTCCGGCAGCGGCAAAACCACTCTATTAAACTGTATATCAACCGTTGACCATGCAACAGCAGGCCATATTTATGTAAATGGAAAGGACGTCACGGATATGAAGGAAACCGCCCTTGCCAGATTCCGCAGAGAGGAGCTGGGATTTATTTTCCAGAGCTTTAATCTGCTGGACACACTGACAGGCCGTGACAATATTGCGCTTGCCCTGGCAATCCTGGGAGAACATCCGAAGAAAATAGACGGTAAGATCAACAAAATTGCCCAGGAACTGGGGATCGGAGAGATCCTGGAGAAGTATCCCTATGAGATGTCGGGAGGGCAGCAGCAGAGAGTTGCCTGTGCCAGAGCCATTGTTACCAACCCCTCCTTGATCCTGGCAGATGAACCCACAGGCGCACTGGATTCCAGATCCGCAGGCATGTTTCTGGACAGCCTGGGACTTTTAAATGAAGAAAGACATGCCACGATCCTGATGGTCACCCATGATGCTTTTACAGCAAGCCACTGCAAACGCATTCTCTTTATGAAGGACGGCAGGATATTCAATGAGCTGGTCCGGGGGGCTGATTCCAGGAGAGAGTTTTTTGACAAGATCATGCAGGTAGTTTCCCTGCTGGGAGGTGACAAGGGTCATGCGTTCTAAGAAAAGAATATCAAAAAAAGTATTTAAAGAGCTGGCAGCTAAAAATGTGAAGAAAAGTGCAAAGGATTACTTTATCTATTTCTTTACCCTTACCTTTGCCGTATGTCTTTTTTACACCTTTAACTCCATCAAAGACCAGTTTGAGATTCTGGGAATCCCGGACACTTTCAATTATCTGGCAGCATCCCAGGGGGCGATCGCAGCGGTTTCCGTTGTGTCCTGTATGATCATTGGATTTCTGGTTTCCTATGCCAACCGTTTTTTGATGAAGCGAAGGAAAAAGGAGTTTGGTGTCTACTTTACTTTGGGAATGGACAGAAGAGATGTGGGCAGGCTATTGATGAAAGAGACCATGAAGATTGGCAGTGCGGCTCTTCTATCCGGACTTCTGCTGGGAATCGGCACATCTCAGGTGCTGTCCATGATTACTGCCAGAATCTCAGGGGCGGGGCTAGGCAGTTACAGTTTTATATTTTCTTTCGGTGCGGCTGTGGCTGCTGTCATTTTCTTTGGCCTTACCTTTGCGTTCGTCCATTTTTTCAATGTTCGGGAATTAAAGAAGATGGAGCTGATCGATCTGCTCTATGCGGACAGAAAGAATGAGGAAGTGCCGGAGTCAAAGAAAAGAGATGTGCTTTTGGGAATCCTCTCCATTCTGCTTTTTGTCTCGGCCTTTCTGCTCATATTCTGCCTGTCAGAAACAAAATTTCTGGAAGCCCTGACAGCAGGTGCTGCCCTGGCGGCAGCCGGCACAGTCCTGTTTTTTATATCAGCAGCCGGCATTGCCGCAGATATCATGAAGAAGAGAAAGGGGTTTTACTACAGAAAGCTGCATATCTTTGACGTGAACCAGCTTGGAAGCCGTATAAAAACAGCCGGGATATCCATTGCAGTTGTCAGTATCCTTATGTATTTGTCTGTTTCCGTTATGGGGATAGGCATGGGGCTGGGGCAGAGTGCCATCATCAAAAAGGATAAGACAGCGCCTTATGACATCAGTGTTGAGTACTATTACTTTGGGGATTCCACGGATGATGAGATGAACGGGATGTCTGTTTTGGAGAAGCTGGAGCAGCAGGGGGCAGCACTTCCGCAGTATCTGGAAAGTTCTGCGGATCTGACCATGTATGAACAGGAAAACCTGACAGAAAGCAGCCTGTTTGCCATCTGTACAGAGAATACAAAAGTAAGAAGAAATTTTGAGGATCCTCCTGTTTTGCTGCTAGGTGCTGATGATTACAATAAGGTAAGAGAACTGCTTAAGCTGGAGCCGATCACTTTAGGAGAAAATGAATATGCATTTACCTACAATGAACCGGATGCGAAAGACCTCCTGTCAGAATATGCCGGGAAGCAGAAGGAGCCGCTTGAGATAGGAGGCAAAGAGCTTACCCTGAAGGAAGGCGGCATATATGAAACAACACTGTACAACAGTAATATCTTCGGCGATATAGGGACTCTGGTGGTGCCGCAGAAGACGGCTGAAACAGGTACACCGTATTTGAAAGTAAATAATGGCATGTTTAAGGGAAATGCGGATATCGCATATGAGGAGGCAACCGCGGACCTGAATAAGGCGAAGAACTTTATCTATATAAGTCAGAAAGACATCAATGTGGAGATCATGTCAGACCAGTTGACCTCTTCCTATGTGGGAATTTATCTGGGTATTATATTTCTGGTGACCGCCGGAGCCGTGCTGGCGCTGCAGCAGCTTACCCAGTCAGCGGAAAATGAAAAGCGTTATGCTCTTCTGTCTAAAATGGGCGCAGGAGAGAAGCTGATGAGAAAATCCCTTATGACCCAGATGAAAGTGTACTTTGGTCTGCCCTTTAGCCTGGCGGCCCTCAACGCGGCATTTACTATGGCAGGAGCATATAGAAATATTCCATATCTGACAAAAGGAGAAGTATTTCAGAATATCTTTTTTGCAGCAGGACTTTCGATTGTCATATATGCGGTTTATTTCATGACAACGTATTCAGGCAGCAAACGGATTTTAAAATTATAAAGAAGGGGGGCCGAAAACGGTGTTCAAATATCTGCTGCCATGCTATAATAAATAAAAGAACCGAATACTTGTCAACAAGGTAAGCGCAGATTTCTCCGGCCGTCTTGGCGAAGGAGGAAAGGCTGATAAGGCTTAACATTTGTTTCCCGGACAAATGGGCGGATGAATATAACACTGGCAGAAAATGAAAATGGAGAAGCTGTTGACTCATAGAATACAGGAAATTCTATGTATCAGCAGTTTCTTTTTCTATGGTAGTTCATACGGTACAGGTATCCGCAGAAGAAGGAGAAGATATATGAAACTGTTGATCGTAGAAGATGATCCGGAAATCAGTGAAATGCTGAAGGATTTTTTAATAACGGAAAATTTTGAGGCTGATACAGCCCATGACGGGGCAGAAGCCTGCAGTATGTTTGAATCTGTGTCTTATGATCTTGTGCTGCTTGATCTGATGATACCTAAAATCAGCGGTATGGAGGTATTGCAGCGAATCAGAAGAAAAAGTGTGGTTCCGGTTATTATTATCTCGGCAAAAGACAGCGATTCTGACAAAACTCTTGGGCTGGGCCTTGGCGCGGATGATTATATCACAAAGCCATTTTCCGTGACTGAGGCACTGGCCCGCATTAAAGCCAATCTGCGCAGGTCCAACCAGTATGCAGCAGCGGCCCTGGGCAGATCAGAAGACAATAACAGCAGCATCGCATATGGGGAGCTGGTACTGAATCCCGATGATTACACTGTGCTGAAAAACGGCAGGAGCGTGGAACTGACCGCAAAAGAGTTCGGCATTTTGAAGCTGCTTCTGCAGAATCCGAAAAAGGTATACACTAAGGCCCAGATCTATTCCCTTATCTGGAATGATGCCTATTGTGGGGACGAGAACGCAGTAAACGTCCACATGAGCAGACTGAGGACTAAAATTGAGGATAATCCCCGTACACCGAAATATATCGTAACCGTTTGGGGAATCGGTTATAAGTTAGGAGAGATCAAATGAGTCAGGATACGATCATATTTTTTCTGGCTGCAGTTATTGCAGTGCTGTCTTTTATGGTCCTGTACCAGCGGTTCGTATTTCGGAAGGGAATACAGAAGAAAATCGGGGATATGGGAGATACATTGGAGCAGATACTGGACGAAAAAAGTGACGAAAAGGTTATGGTCTTTACGGATGATAAAGCTCTCATTCACCTGTCCTCACAGATCAACCGTCTTCTGGATGACAGGCAGAGAATCCAGGCAGATTTCAGGCGGTCCGAGATCTCTGCGAAAAATATGCTCTCCAACATTTCCCATGACATCAGGACACCTATGACCGTTATCCTGGGTTATCTGGAAATCATGCGCCTGGAAGCGGAGGGGAAGGACAAGATGGTTGCGAAGGTGGAACAGAAGGCCCGGAAAGTTATGGAGCTGATCAACCAGTTTTTCACACTTGCCAAGCTGGAATCCGGGGACACACAAGTAGAGATGGGACGTGTGAATCTGAGTGAGTGCTGCAGGGAAAATGTGTTGGATTTTTATGAGCTGCTCACCCAGAAGGAATTTCAGGTGGAGATCGAGATCCCGGAGGAACCGGTGTTTGTTGAGGGCAATGAGGAGGCGCTTCAGCGTATACTTTTTAATCTGATCTCCAATGCCGTGCGGTATGGTTCTGACGGAAAGTATCTGGGCATAGCTGTTCGTACCGAAGGGGTATTTGCCTTGATCCATGTGACGGACAGAGGAAAGGGAATCGAGAAAGCCTTTGCCGGTACCGTGTTTGAGCGGCTTTTCACCATGGAGGACTCCAGAAACCGGGAAATCCAGGGGAACGGCCTGGGCCTGACCATTGCCAGGAATCTGGCTGTAAAGATGGGAGGGGACATTACACTTGTGAGTGAACCGGATGTCAGCACAACCTTTACCGTAAAACTGAGGAAAATGACATTTTAGCATCCCGCGAAAGAAATTCGTAAGAATTATGCAAGAGTTTTGCAAATCGGGCTCTCTATAATAAGAAGTATCAAGGGAAGGAGAGAAGAGAAATGACATATATTCTTCAGACGAACCACATGACAAAATCTATAGGAAAGAAGGAACTGGTCCGGGATGTGAACATCCATATAAAAAAGGGAGAGATTTACGGATTTCTGGGACCGAATGGGGCAGGCAAGACAACGGTTATGAAAATGATCACTAATCTGTGGAAGCCTACAGAGGGAGAAATCGAAATCTTCGGGGAAAAACTTACACCCACATCCTATGGAGTGCTGAAACGGATGGGAAGTATCATAGAATTTCCAACTTTTTATGAAACCATGAGCGGGTATGACAACCTGGTACTGCACTGTGAATACATGGGATACCACAATCCGGGGAGCATTGAAAATGCCCTTGAACTGCTGCATTTAACAGAAGCAGGGAGCAAGCCGGTCAAAAGCTATTCTCTGGGCATGAAGCAGCGTCTGGGAATCGCCAGGACTATCCTCACGAAACCGGAACTTCTGGTTCTGGATGAGCCGACCAACGGCCTGGACCCGGCAGGAATGAAACAGATCCGCGATCTGCTTAAAATGCTCTGCGCAGAATACCATATCACGGTTATGATATCCACCCATATTCTATCAGAAATTGAAAGCATTGCAGACACTATTGGCGTCATTGACCATGGTAAGCTGGTGAAGGAAGTGCCAATGAAAGAGGTTGCGGAGATGAATACTTCTTATATCTATCTGGAGGTCAATGATAACAAACGGGCATCCTATGTGCTGGCCGACAAACTGGAACTGGATAACTTCAAGATCATGGACGGACACAGAATCCGTATTTATGACAGCCGTGTCACCACACAGGAGATCACCAGGGTCATGCATGACAATGGAGTGGAAGTGATCTCTATTGGAAAACAGATGGAGACTCTGGAGGATTATTTTTTGAAGCTGACGGCAGATGGGGAGTGAGGAATATGGATATGTGGAAATTAATAAAACTGGAATATAGAAAAAATAACATTAAGAAATATTTGTGGGGTGCTGTGGCAGCAGCAGTGCTGTTGGGGATTTTTATGTTTGCCCTGGCTTTTCTCGGTATTGCCAATGATCCCGACACGGGGGTGCCGGATGCGGCACCCGGAAATGAAGTGATCTCCGCGTCGGTGGAGCTGTTTACCAGTATGGTATTCCTTGTATTTACCAGTGTGATGCTGTCCACTTTTATTGTCAGTGCTTATAAGAATAAGACCATGAATCTTATGTTTTCTTATCCCATTAAGCGCCAGAAGATTATTGCTTCGCAGATGGCGGCTGTGTGGATCTTTAATTTTACAGCGCTGGTGCTTACAAAATTACTGCTTTACGGCACTATTTTAATAGGTTCCAGGTTCATGGCGTCATCGTTTATACTGGATTATCATATGGGGAGTCTGGGGTTTTATATCCAACTGCTTCTGAAATCAGCCGTTATTGTCAGCATGAGTTTTATCGCCCTGTTCACAGGCCTGGCGATGAAATCCTCCAAGGCAGTGATCGTTACTTCATTTCTGCTGATCTTTCTGACGCAGGCAAATGTAGGCGACTTTACGCTGGCGGACAATGCTGTGTTTCCGGTAATTCTGACACTGATTTCCCTGCTGTTTGCATTTCTTTCCGTATGCGGGGCGGAGAAGAAGGACCTGATTTGACAGAATAGATGTCTATTTTTGGAATATATCAAGCGCATGACTTGTGATACCTGCCAGATCCTCCCGTTCACAGGTGGCAAAGTGGTATTTCAGATAAAGCGCAAATGCACGGTCATCCATTGCGTCCACTGCTTCGCGCATACACAGGGCGAAACCGTCTGCTGCCACGTAATGCAGCCGGGTTACGGGAAGTTCACACATCAGGTCATCAATGTTTTCCTTTCTTACAAGTTCAAACAAATCTTTCGGTTTGGATATGGCGGCAAATGTATGGGGGTCAAGCTGGCCCCCTTCTATATATTCCGCAACATTGATATTGCCCCGGTGGAATCCTTCATCCAAAAGGCAGCCGTCAGATATCACATAAGCGGCAAAGATCACGCCTCCTTTTTTCGTCACACGGATGGCTTCGCGCAGTGCCTGCAGTTTATCCTCCCTGCTGTACAGGTGGTACAGAGGGCCGAGAAGCAGCGTAATGTCATAGGTATCGTTGGGGAAGGCGGATAAATCCATGGCGTTTCCATGGGTGATGGATATGCGTTCCTCCTCCCGGGTGTTTTTGCGGAAAACCTCTATATTGTGCGCAACCAGTTCCACGGCATCTACCGTGTATCCCTGACGCGCCAATGCATGGGAGTACCGGCCGGTTCCGGCACCAATCTCCAGTACCCGGTGGCAGGGTTTTATATATTTTTCGATATAATGCATTGTGGTGAGAAACTCAACAGAGCCGTGTTTTGATATCAGCCGGCTGTCCTCGTCGTAATGCTTGTAAAAGTCAGTCAGGTATGGATTTGTTTTCATACGGCGCCCCTTTCGTCAGGAAATTCCCAATCCGGCTTTTCCTGTTTTATAAAAGCAGACAATACATTTCTGAGCATTTTTTCAGCGGTTTCTCTGTTTAGAGCTGTTTTTTTCGTCACGGTCAGAACGGCGATGCCGTGGGTATAGAGAAATAGATCCAGAAATATGACTTTCCCGTTTTCCGGTTCCAATCCCATGGACGCGGAGAAACGTTCTGCATTTCTTTCATTGTCACTTTCCCTGTAAAAGTCCTCTGCATCGGTCATCATCAGATCCATATCATTTACAAACAGCAGTTTAAACAGATGCGGCTCCCTGTCGGCAAATTCCAGGTATGAAAGAGGAAGTAATAAGCAGAAGGGGGTATGGGCGGAAGTTTGATAATGTATCATGTACTGTTTGTAATATTCATATGCGAATGTAAGAAATTCTTTTTTTAATTCCTCCATGTTTTCATAACAGGTAAAAATTGGCCGGGTAGAACACTGCAGTTTATTTGCAATGCTTCTGGCGTTGACCGTTTCAAATCCGGATTCTCTTGTGATATCCAGAACCGTATTCAAAATCATTTCTTTCGATATTTTGGCTTTGGGCGGCATGTACGAACCTCTCTATGTAAAGTTTGTAAGGCAACATATGTTACATAACTATTGTTGCATAAGGTGTGGATAATGTCAACAGAGAGTTTTATATTTTTTACAGGGGGAGGATTTTCGGAGATTCATGATCGCAGTGAAAACGGCGGTTTTGAATGATATGACAAAACCGCCGTCTTAAACTTAATATTTATCTTCTCACTGGTCTGACATACTTAAAGAAACGTTCGGGATTATAATAAAGATATATGATTCTTCCGGGGGATGTATCATAGCAGTAACCGGTGTCCGTAAAATCAAAGGAGGACATTGCCTTTTCAATCTTTTCTTCCACGCTGCGGTTTTCCTGTTCATAATCGAAGGGTCCATGTTCAAAAACAATATATTCTGCTTCGGGAACGTCGATCATAAGCATCTGCGGCGGAACTTCACCGCTGTAGTCAGCAGGTAGACGTGCGCCATAACACTCTGTGCGCGGAAAACCCCAATCACAGAGTCTGCCGTCCGGATCATTGATATAAGCTGTGATCTGGCCGCTGCCGCTGTCTGATTCACTGCCGCCGTCATCATCCAGCTTGCCCTTGATACTGTCCAGCAGGCCGCAGATCGTTTCCCGGTCCTGTCCGGGGATCAGAGCCTGTTTCTGCCAGAAGTCCCAATACCCATTGCTCTCATAGTTTTTAATGTGTAAGTATTTATGCGCGGGAATGGTTATAAAATAAATTTTGATATCATCTGTAGATTTTATCATTCCAATTTCTCCTAATCCTAGAAAGTAGCGGTCGAAAGGGTTTATTTTTGTCCGGAGAACCACAGGTTTCGGTTTTTTCCTGTATTCACTTGGAGTGACGCCGTATTCTGTCTTAAATGCTCTGGTAAAAGCTTCATGGGATGAAAAACCGTAAGCAAAAGCAATATCAATAAGCGTTTTTTCGCTGTCCCGGACTTCTTTTAACGCGAATGCCAATTTTCTGTGCCGGAGATAATCCCGGAACTGCATACCTGATATTTCTTTGAATTTCCTTGTTGTATAAAATTCAGAATAACCCAGCCTGCCGGATAGAGCGTGCAGTGTCAGGGATTCGTCATTATAATTTTTGATACTTTGATCGATCTCATCCACAATGATCTGAATCTGTTTCTGCCATTCATACATTTTTCAGTTTACCTCGTTTCAACCACCCTATATGCATTATAAAGAAAATGGAGGGGGCATGCTTGATTTTACTTGCTGTAATTTTTGGGGGTACTGTATACACGGAAAGGTCATAGTGTTATGCAGTAATATTATACCCTATTGATTTGTGATGATAAAGCAAGGATACGCGGTTGCCTGGTGCGGACCGGAGTTTAGGATTGAAGGATTTGACTGAAAATTGTATAATTAAAATAAATATTGACAGGTATTAAACATGATATGTGAGCGGGATTGTATTAGGGTATATTAGTGTATAAGATGAGATTCGGAGAGGGGAGGAGAAGGTATGGATAATACTGCAGCAAGCGTAAAGGCTTTTAACCGGAAGCAGAGGTGCGGCCTGGGAGCGGTGGAATTTGGAAGAAGGTTACTGCCGTTTCTCACGGCATCGGGTATGATGTCTTATATGCTGGAGGGGATGGAGGTTTCCGGTTCCGGGGTATGGATGATCATGATGGCTGCTCTGATCGTTTCGTCACTGACGGTATTTATTTTAAGCTTCGTGATGGACAGAACCCGTAAAAGATCAGGCCGCAGCAAACCCTGGATATACAGCGGGATTCTTCTGCTGGCGGTAAGCGTACTGATGAGTATGCATGTTCCGGGAAACGCCATGGGAGCGAGATTAGTATATGCGGGGATTGTGTTATTTGTCTGGAGTTCCAGTGTAAAGCTGCTTCTTTACCCGGCAGATGCACTGATAGCAGGGATGACCGCGGACACGGCAGAGAGGTGGAATCTGGCGTCTGTCAAGGGCATAGCAGGCAGTTTGGCGGCGATTTGTGCTGTGTTTCCTGCGGGCCGGCTCGCCGCGCCGGGAATCATGGGGGCAGATGGAGGAAAACGGTATGTGACAGTATTTACAGTTCTCATAATTATCGCCATATTAACAGGAAGTTTTCTTCTGAAAGAGATAAATATTCCCCGGATTCCGGAGAGCCAGAGCATGAGCCTGAAAAACTGCGCAGGGGATTTTAAAGCCTTTTTAACAAACCGGTATTTTCTGATCCTGGTGGTTTATGGGTGCCTTCTGATGTTCGGAACCTCTGTGTTCGCCACTCTTACAGGGGAATATTCTTTCTGGATTTTAAGAGAAACCGGAAACGCTGCAGTTATGAATGGGATTCGTTATGGAATCCCCCTGGCTGCGTTTTTTGCCGTACTGCTTCTGAACAGGAAACTTACCAAAAAACAGTGTGCCCTTTTGGGAACAGGAATCTATGCAGCGGCCTGCCTGCTGATGCTTGTGAGTATGAAAATACAGCCCGTCTATTATCCGGCGTTTGTATTGGGAGAAATCGGAAACGGATTTATGTGGGCAATGCTGTGGGCCATGGAACCGGATGTGTTCGATCATGTGGACTACATGACCGGAAGAGCGCGCGCCGTATTTCCGGTAGCATTTATCGCCGCTGTTGTATCGATAGGGGGCGGTTTGGCCGGTGCTCTGAGACAGAGTTTGGCAGGGTTTATCATGAATCAGCAGAATTTTTCCGGATTAGCGGAGGCATCTATACGGCCCGATGGCCGGAAACAGTTGGCGGTGCTGGGATTTATGGTGATACCTTTGGTGGTTTGCGGAGTGGTGGCGTTGGTGCTGAGGAGGTATGGGCTGGATGAGGAGTATGGTGATGTCTGGATGGAGTTGGACAGGAGGGGGAAGAGAGAGTAGTTCTTTCTCCTATAAGCAGTAAAGCTTCACATACAGACTGCTGAAAATTGAAATTCTGTATATGATAATGATTTTGGATATAGGATGAGAATGTTTGATATAAGAGTAAAGCTGCAGGGCAGACGGAAGATGTTTGTTCATCGGACTGAGTTATCTGTATTATTGGAGGAGTATTATGGCAATCAAATCAATAGAAATAACAGGATATCGTTCCATCCCCCATCTTATTCTGGATACTGACAATATTACAGCGTTCATTGGGCGCAATGGGAGTGGAAAATCAAATATCCTTTCAGCCCTGAATTATTTTTTCAGAAATCTTACAGGTGTGTATGATGAAGAGGGAATATTTGATACGGCCAACAGCCTACGCAATGAAATCTGTATAAAGATTACATATGACTTAAGACAAATACTTAAAATTGTACAGCATAATCTTAAGTCTGCCGCCGGGGAGGAAGAGGAAGGAAGAAGAGAGTATGAGACGTACTATCAGAAAATCCGAGCCATGGCCCGTAATGATGAAATCGTTGTACGGCTGGTCAGAAGGAAGATGAAAGCGGTTGAATGGAATATAGATTATAATGCACGGCAGATTATAGCAGCAGTGTTTCCGGTCTATTTTATCGATGCCAGAAAGATCGTACTGACTGATTGGACAAATCTTTGGGAGTTGATAGGGGATTTTGTTAAACTGAAAACTGAAAAGTCTCAGGAAATTCGCAAAGAGATTCGGAATAGAGTGGAAAGTGATTTTACAACAGCAAAAAAATTGGAAAAGCTTGAACAGATCTTTGAAGAGCAGCAAGTAAACATCAGAAGTCTCACGTCAAAACAGATGGGGAAAATACTGGCAGAAATCGCTCTTGGCGGGCAGATGTTTCAATATGCAGAACGGAATCTTCAGGAGTATTCAAACGGGACAAATGCATATAATTACACAAACCTGATGATTGCTATTTTGGGACAAATGAAACAGTATAAGCTGAAAGAACCTGTCATTATATTGGACGAACCGGAGATAAGCCTTCATCAGGTAATGGTAGACAGGCTAATGGAAAACATGTTTGCCATGTCCGGCAGGATTCAGTTTTTTGTCTCCACACATTCGCCACGTTGTATGAAAATGCTGCTGGAAAGAGAAGAAAGGGATTACAGTATTTATCATGTGACTTTGAGTGAAAAGTACACGCGGACTGCAAAAGTAAAAAATCTTGCAGAAGAGGAGTCACGGGAACGGGCCATTGTTACAGAAACGTATGCAAACAGTTGTTTTGCCAAAATGGTGGTAAGCGTAGAAGGCGAAACAGAACTGGAAGTATTAAAAAACAAATATCTCAGACAGATATTCCCTGCTCTCAAAGAGCCGGAGTTTGTATTGGGAATGAGCAATAGTGTGATTCAGAATCTCGCATCGCCGGGAAGCAGAAACTATCAGGTACCCATACTTTCGGTAATCGATATGGACAAGGTACTGGAGAAGCGGCAGGGGAAAAACAGGTTTCAGTTTAAAAAGCTGAAAGATGTTCCAAATGACAGGGAAATTTACTGGTATGGTAAAAAAAGAGCAGATACACTTCAGGTAAGAAGAAGAATTCAGAGCATGTGTGAAAAATGTAATTTTACTTTTCAGTATCCGCTGTACAGCTGTCAGGATCAAAATTTCAGGTGTCTGCGGGAACTTATTAAAACGTATTACAGAAATTATGATATGTTTATCTGGGATACCACAATCGAAGGCGCGTTGATAACGAGCAAGAATTGTATACAGTTTATTAGCTGTATGGGTAAATATATAAAAGATAAAGTAAAGCCAGCTATCTGGAATGATATATATACATATCTGCAGAAATATGACCGAGAACCAAATATTAAATTGAATTATCTGCGAATGATTTTTTCCGGAAAAAGCGATTATCTGCTTACAAAAAAGCAGCTGAAAAAAGAAAATAAAAAAATCAATGATGATATATGGGATACCCTGTATAAAATTCCTAAGACAGGAAATTGGGTCGGTTTTTGGCTGGAATTGTATTTTCTGGGTCTGGCCGGACTCGATAGTTCTGATGAAATGCGGTTTCGAAAATTCTGCAACTGGCTGGAAAAAGAAGAGAATCAAAGAAAAACCATTAGAAAGTTCAAAAATGATTTTGTCGAATTACATGCTCTTATAGAAAAAATACAGATGACTTTGGCTTAAAAAGGTGATAAACTTAAATTTGAGCAGGCAGAAAATTTACATATCATATATGTAAGCCATAAGATGGCATGGGAATGCTGTTAAAACTATGGTGACAGGATACTTTTGATTTAAATTTTAACCGGCTGAGAAATATATCCATGATTTTCCTTATTTATCCTGGATTAATCCCTTTTCGGAATCTTCAAGTGAGTGCCTGCTCTTTTTATAGGATTTTGACGAGAATTCTTCTGCTTAAAAGTATCATGAAAAACGTGGAAGACTTGTCATTGAGGAATGTTTATGAAGATATATACAGAAGAATTTTTAAGAGACGGAATACTTGAAATACAAGAACAGCCTTTTGAAAAACTGTTGGTGGAAAAGAATAAATGGTACAAGTGTTTTGAAATATCAAAAAAAGACGGAAAAAGAGAAATCTGTGCGTTGTCAGATGAGGAAAGCGGGCAGAAAGTAAAGAGACTGCAGAAAAATCTGTTGCACCGCTTTCTGCGGAAAATCCCGATTGCTGTCTGCGCAAAAGGGTTTGTAAAAGAGGAAAGCTATCAGAGTTTCCTTGAACCGCATATAGGCAGCAAGTATTTTATGAGGTTAGATATCCGTAATTTTTTTAGTTCATTTTCTGAAGATTTGATATGGAAAGGCCTGCATGAGTTCGTAGAGAATGCAGAAGCGTTGGATATGATTTGCGAGTTGTGCACATGGGAGAATACTCTGCCTCAGGGAGCAGTTACTTCACCGGCACTTTCCAATATATTGTTCAGAAGAGCTGATCAGAGGATTTTAAAATATTGTCAGACAATCACAGAGCGCTGTAGTAAGAACAGATATAGGCCGGAAGCTGCCGGGAACGAAAATACTTTGTATTATACGAGATATGCTGATGATATGTTGTTTAGTTCGGATTTCTTTGATTTTTCAAAGGAAGAGTATTTTATGAAAATGATTAGCAGAATCCTGAAAGATTACGGATTTGAATTAAACCGTGATAAGACGGTCATTAGTGAAGATCAGATTGTTTTAAATGGGTATGTGGTTGGAAATGCAGTCTGGCTGTCAAGGAGAAAAATGCGGGATCTGAAAAGGATTCTTTATTTTTTTAGGAATAAGAATCATGAACTTTACAGAATTGATAAATTAAAAGTAAAAAAAACAATTGAGTCATTAAAGGAGCTGAATTGTTTTATGGAAAAAAACAATTCGGAAAGAAACAATTTTGCCAATAGCCTGGAGCTGATAAATTATCTGGCGGGATGCAGATCGTGGCTGATCGCAATTTTACAAATGAGGACAGAGGATAATAGGACACGGAGAAATCTAGGGAAAACTAAGGTAAGGATTGAAATGCTTTTAAGTGAATTGAGCAGATGTGAAGAGGAAAAACAGAGATGGGCGGAGAGAGGATAGAAAAATACTGGGCAGCAGAGATGCGTTCTGCCATAGAAAAATATCGTCAGTTTGAGATACTGATTCCGGCAGCTTCAGGAGAAGGGGCTGGTCACAGGGGAGAAGACGGCAGATATATTGAAAGTATATTAAAAACGACACTGAAGAAGTTTTTACCCGATGGTTTAGATATATTAACCGGTTTTATCCTGCGTGCAGGCGTAAAAAGCCCAGATTCGGGAAAGAAGAGACGACGGGATGAAGATGAACATTCCACACAGCTGGATTTGATCGTTTATGACACAGAACATATGCCTGTGTATCAGCGGTTTGGGGATACAGCGGTAGTTCCTCCGGAAGGGGTTATTGCTGTGATTTCAGTTAAGAAGCACTTATATCGGAGAGAACTGAAACATGAATTTGAAGCTTTGAAAAACGTGGCGGAATTGTGTACTCAGAAAAACAAGAAAGGTCCTTTTATCGGTCTTGTGGGTATGGACGATAAAATAAGAACAGACCATCCTGAAGAATCTTTTGAAATAGTTATAGAGTCTATTAAAGAGAGCCAAATCGAAAAGTGCATATCCTATGAGGAAATGCCTGGATTTGTAGGGACACTGAAAAGCTGGTCTATTCATAAAGCACATAGGAAGGATAAAAATCAGGCTGACTATCTTTTATATGTACACAGTGATGGAGAGGAACACCTGGGAATACAGTTTTTATTAAAAGGTATTCTTGATGTTTATTTTAGTGAGGGAAGAGGACATGGAAATGAACCGGGTATGTTTTCTTTTCCGGGCAATAGGAAGATGGATGCGGCAATAAAGAGTATTTCCTACCAAAAAGAGAAAGCGGGACGTTATGGATAATGAATTAACGGATAGAATATATATGGAAAAAGTCTCTGTATATATAATGCAAGACATTTACCATAGCCAATGTCATCCGGCAGATCCCAAAACCGGCCCTCATCATCGCCTGCAATAAAATCCTCACAGCCCAGTTTTGCGGCGAGTTTAAGGGGGCCATAATTTCACTATTGCAATTTAGATGCAATCATATCTATACACGCCCATCCGGAACATAGGTTCGTATCCTGTTCTGCTAGGTGACAAGACATCGTTCTGCGAATCTGTAATAACAACGGCTGTGTCAATTGGGCTTACTGTAATCATATTTAACCTCCAGATTAATTAATATACCATCATCTAATTATTCCCTGCGATAAGATATTTTATCCATAGGGCGGGGCGGACAGCAGTATGCAGATCGTTATATTGGTATGCAAAAAAACGAAAAAGAACAAATGTTCCGCTTTTGCCTATACATTTTTATATGCCTATGTTATAATTTTTAGTGACATTAAAGAATACTATTTCCACCAGGTATTATCTGGTGTTACGACGTATCCAAAAACAGGTTTTGGTGACCTTTATTCGTAAAATGGAAAAAGTTCGCCTATAGACCACGGTACTGAATACTCTGTTTTACGAATTTTTGGTCTATAGGCGAACTTTTTGTTGGGTCACCACGGAGGTAAACATACATTATGGAGTTCAAATTACACTCAGAATACCAGCCCACCGGCGACCAGCCGCAGGCCATCGAAGCCCTCGTGAAAGGCTTCCGGGAAGGCAACCAATGCCAGACTTTACTAGGGGTTACGGGGTCTGGAAAGACTTTTACCATGGCCAATGTCATCCAGCAGATCCAGAAGCCGACCCTTATCATTGCCCACAATAAAACCCTGGCTGCACAGCTCTACGGCGAGTTTAAAGAGTTCTTCCCCGAGAACGCAGTAGAATACTTTGTGTCCTACTACGACTACTACCAACCCGAAGCCTATGTCCCCTCATCCGACACCTATATCGCCAAAGACTCATCCATCAACGACGAGATAGACAAACTTCGTCTCTCCGCCACCTCCTCCCTGAGTGAGCGGAAGGATGTCATCATCATCTCCAGTGTATCCTGCATCTACGGTATCGGAAGCCCGAAGGATTACCAGAACATGATCATCTCGCTCCGACCGGGTATGGAGAAAGACCGTGACGATGTGGTGAGAGAGCTGATCGATATCCAGTATGACAGGAATGACATGGATTTTCACCGCGGTACGTTTCGTGTGCGCGGGGATGTTCTTGAAATCTTTCCGGCGGATTATACAGATATGGCAGTGCGGGTGGAGTTTTTCGGGGATGAGATTGACCGGATCACCCAGATTGACACCCTGACCGGTGAAATAAAATCTCAGCTCAATCACATTGCTATTTTCCCGGCCTCCCACTATGTAGTGCCCATTGAGCAGATACGGAAGGCGGCTGTTGGCATCGAGGAGGAGCTGAAGGAGCGTGTAGAATACTTCCGCAGTGAGGATAAGCTGCTGGAAGCCCAGAGGATTTCAGAGCGGACTAACTTTGACATTGAGATGCTCAAGGAGACAGGATTCTGTTCCGGAATCGAGAACTATTCCCGTCATCTTTCCGGGCTGGAACCCGGGGAGGCGCCATATACACTGATGGATTATTTCGGGGATGACTATCTGATCATTGTAGATGAATCCCATAAGACCATCCCCCAGATACGTGGTATGTACGCAGGTGACCGCTCCAGAAAGAGCACGCTGGTGGACTACGGATTCCGTCTGCCGTCAGCCCTTGACAACCGTCCTCTGAACTTTGAGGAATTTGAGAGCAAAATAGACCAGATCATGTTCGTATCCGCCACCCCGGGAGATTACGAAGCAAACCATGAACTGCTTCGTGCTGAGCAGATCATCCGTCCCACAGGGCTTCTGGACCCCATGGTGGAAGTGCGGCCTGTGGAAGGACAGATTGATGACCTTGTGGGAGAGGTCAATAAAGAAGTGGAAAAAGGCAATAAGATACTCATAACCACGCTGACAAAACGGATGGCTGAGGATTTGACGGATTATATGAAAGAGTTGGGCATCCGTGTCAAATACCTGCACTCTGATATTGATACCCTGGAACGCACGGAGATCATCCGTGATATGCGTTTGAATGTCTTTGATGTGCTGGTGGGAATCAACCTGCTCCGTGAAGGGCTTGATATTCCGGAGATCACCCTTGTGGCCATTTTGGACGCAGATAAAGAGGGATTCCTGCGTTCCGAGACATCCCTGATCCAGACCATCGGCCGTGCAGCCCGTAACTCAGACGGACGTGTTATTATGTACGGGGATACCATAACAGACTCCATGCGTCTTGCCATTGACGAGACCATGCGCCGCCGTAAGCTGCAGCAGGAGTACAACGAGGCCCACGGCATCACACCGCAGACCATCAAAAAAGCAGTCCGTGACCTTATCAGTATCTCCAAGAGTGTAGCCGAGACGGAGAAGAAACTGATAAAGGACCCGGAATCCATGAACAAAAAGGAACTGCAGAAGCTGATAAAGGACGTGGAGAAACAGATGCGGGCAGCAGCAGCGGATCTGAATTTCGAGATGGCAGCAGAGCTGCGTGACAAGATGATAGAGCTGAGAAAAAATCTGGAAGAGATATCAGAGAATTAAATCTTCACAAGCTAATCTTCACAAGCCCAAGCATAGATGAGCGGCGGAGGCAAAGTCCCTTACGGGGTATTTTACTCCGCCGTTATTTTGCCGAAAAAAGCTCTCCGGAAATATCTTTCTGGAAATATCTCTCAGGAACGAAATAAAATTCTTGTAAATTTATTCAGAATCATGTAATATTACTCATGGACTGCCCATAAAAAGGGCAGAAATACAGGACCATGGCCGCTTTCAGATAACCGGTCACGGCCCTTTCTGCGTGAAAATATTATATATTGGGAGGAAACCTATGAATTACGGTATTTTAAGTTTACTGCCGCCCATCATAGCTGTTATCCTGGCGATCAAGAGCCGAAATGTGATTCTTTCCCTTTTCTGCGGAGGACTTACAGGTGTATTGATATTCAGCCACGGTAACCCGTTCTTAGCGGTAAAATCTATGATCGGTGATTATTTATTCGTACAGCTTACAGACAGCTATAATGCGGGTGTTATCGTACTGGTGGTGTTCATCGGCGGATTTATCAAGCTGATGGAAAAGTCAGGAGGCGCGCAGGCTTTCGGGCAGAGCGCATACCGCTATGTTAACACCAAGTTAAAGGCACAGCTCTGCGCATGGGCAGGCGGGATCATTATCTTCTTTTCCGACCTGGGAACCCCGCTTCTGGTGGGACCTGTGTTCCGGCCTTTGTTTGACAAGCTGAAAATCTCCAGGGAAAAACTGGCCTGGATTTTGGACTCCACCTCATCTCCGGTGGCTATTTTGATTCCGTTTATCGGCTGGGGTGTGTATATTATGGGACTCATCCAGTCAGAGTTTGACAATCTGGGCGTAAAGGCATCAGATTACACTACCTTTGTGCAGGCCATTCCGTTTCAGATTTATGCCATTCTGGCAATTATCATGATTCCGCTGATTGCATTTACAAAGATCGATTTTTTCCAGATGAAAAAAGCGGAGCAAAAGGCAGAGAAAGAAAAGGCAGATTATAACTTTACAGAGCATGAGGAGGAAAAAGAAAACACCGGGGTATACTCCAAAAAGAACGCAAAACCGATCATGGTGATCCTTCCCATCATAGTTGTATTTGTCACTTTGTTTGCCACGCTGGCACCGCTGGGATTTCCGTTTAAGAAGGTGGACGGCAACGAGTTCAGGGTTGCACTTACTATGGGATACTTTTTCGGGGCGCTGGTTCTGATCCTAATGATCTGTCTTTTCAAAGTCATGAATTTCGGCGAGACATTCAAGGTGTATGTGGGCGGTATGAAAGGGATGACGGATGTGGCAATCACCCTGATTCTTGCCTGGTCCCTGGGGAGCATGATCAGTGAACTGGGCACGGCGCAGTTTATTGTGGATGTGCTGAAATCCATGAGCTTTTCCGCGGCACTGGTTCCTGCGGCAATCTTTCTGTTCGGTGCATTCGTGTCCTTTTCCACAGGAAGTTCATGGGGAACCTTTGCGATCATGATGCCTCTTGCCATACCAATGGCGCAGGCATTCTCCATTCCGTTTGCCATTGCCGTAGGCGCGGTTTTATCCGGAGGACTGTTCGGAGACCACTGCTCGCCAATCTCTGACACCACGATCCTGTCCTCCACAGGTGCGGAATGTGATCTGGTCGAACATGTGAGGACCCAGCTGCCCTATGCGCTTGTGAACGGTGTGATCGCTCTTATTGCGTTTATCATTGCAGGGGCGACCAAGAGCGCTGTATCATTGGGATTTGCAGTTGTGGCTCTGATCGTTGTGGTATTTGTGATCAATAAAGTATTTAATAAAAAAGCAGCAGCATAAAAATGGCTGGCGCACCGGATATTACGGGACGCCGGCCATTTTTATATAAAAGATAATAACAGCAGGCGGCCGTGCTTTGGAAATGAGGTCTGGAAGAAATTAAGAATGTGTTGAAACATTTCCGGCGATCCTTAGGTCTAATAAGCAGAAACATGAAAAACATGTGGAAACGTACGTACGGAAGAAAGGAACCTGATATGAATAATCTGATCAAAAAAGCAAAGGAGAGGGATGCGGACGCATTCACGGAGCTGATGCAGTCTCAGATGCAGAACATGTACAAAGCTGCGCGTTCTCTGCTTTCCAACGAGGAGGACGCGGCAGACGCCATCTCTGAAACAATCCTCACCTGCTGGGAGAAAATAGACCGGCTCAGGGAAGATAGGTATTTCCGTACCTGGATGACCAGAATACTGATCAACAAATGCAATGACATAAGGAAGAAAAAAGAGAACCTTTTCTTCACAGACGAGATGCCTGAGGTGGAAGTAAAAGAGGAGGGCTACGGCAATCTGGAATGGAATGAGGCGCTTGATATGCTGGATGGGAAGTACAGAACTGTGATCATCCTGTACTATGTGGAAGGCTTTAAAATGTCAGAGATCGCTGAGATCCTGGAGATACCGGAGGCAACTGTCCGGACCAGGATTGCCAGGGCCAGAAAGAAGATGTCAGAGGAGTATTATCCGAAGGCAGAGAGGAGGAAATTGATATGAGCATGAAAGAAGAGGAGATGATAGAGAAACTCAGGAAAGAGGTAGAGATTCCTGATAAAGTCCGGCAGAAAGCCAATGAAGCCTTTGCTTCTATAAAAAAGGACGCTGGGGCAGGAGCGGCAGAGGAAAGAGCAGCAGAAAGAAGAACAGGGGGCAGAATGCCGGGGAAAAAGCTTTGGATTCTGGCTGCGGCAGCCATTCTTGCCTTCGGTACGGTTACCGCGGGCGCAGCAGCTTATATGAAGTGGAGCAAAAGCCTTTCCGACGGAATGGCAGTGGAGGAGGAGCAGAAGCGTGAACTGGAAGATGCCCATATGGCAGCTCCCATTGATCAGTCTGTGACGGACCAGGGGGTTACGGTTACGATGGTACAGACAATTGTGGATCAGCATTTTCTGCGCATCTCTTTAAAGGTGGAGGGGTATGAACCGCCGCAGGGAGAACAGCCTGATTTCGGCCGGACATTGATTACCATTGATGGGAAAAATATAGATGATGCAGAAAATGAGGAGGATTATGTAAACCTCTCATCTTATTTTTTTGATAACATTGTACAGAGTCCTGAGGATGGGAAGGCAGTGAATCTGGATGGAACGCCCTTTACGGAAGACCAGGAGATTTCTTATGTGCTGGAAGACGGCAGTATGGAATACAATATCATTCTTTTTAACGCAGAGAGTGAAGATTATTTTATGGAAAAACCCATCCATCTGGAGCTGACAGGACTCGGTGGTCTGTATCTGGATGGATACAGACCAAATATCGAAGGGACCTGGAGCTTTGACTGGAACCTGGAAAGGTCTGACATGGTAAGAATATGCAGCCCGGGCACAGCTCTGGGGGACACCGGTGCCGTGGTGGAAAAGATAGAGATATCACCGATTTCTGCCCAGGTGGCATACCGGTTTCCGAGAACCAAGACGAAAGAAAAGGGGTATAATGACTCCGGGGAAGAGATTGATGTGGAGTTAACAGAAGATCCGCCGGAGCTGAAAGGTGTAAAGATGAAAGACGGCACCATATATTCCTATTTATACGGCGGGCCGGGCAGACGTGGATTTTCCTCAGATGAGGGGGAAGAATATGTCCACACATTCGGACTCAACAGGGTACTGGATACTGACCGGATCGAGAGCTTTTTATTTCTTAAATCCATTCCGGAGGACGGAGCGCCACTGACAGAGGAAAACTATTATATAGTCCCTGCCAAATAAAGGACAGCGGGAAGAAATTACTGATATTATAATAAAACAGAGGGAATGCTGTTAATATTGAACGGCTCCCCTCTGTTTTTTTTGCGTCCCTTTTCTTTCCTATTATTGCGGATTCTGAAACTTTCTAAAAAAAATATAAAGCCCTTGACAAATAAACACGCTGGTGCTATCTTAAGAACATAGATGTTAGCACTCCACACAAACGAGTGCTAACAACACCGGAAACAGCATCCGGGGCCATCAATGCGGAAGCAGAAAGGAGATTATAATGGACAGTGAACTGGATGAGCGTAAGAAAAAGATATTAAAAGCCATTATCCAGACGTATCTGGAAACCGGCGAACCGGTTGGATCGAGAACGATTTCAAAATACACTGACCTGAATCTCAGCTCTGCAACCATCCGGAACGAAATGTCAGACCTGGAGGAACTGGGGTACATTTTACAGCCCCACACTTCAGCAGGACGGATTCCCTCAGACGCGGGCTATCGTCTCTATGTGGATGAGCTGATGCGGGAGAAGGAACAGGAAGTTTCGGAGATCAAGGAACTGATGATTGAGAGGACCGACAAAATGGAGAAGGTGCTCAAACAGGTGGTGAAGGTTCTTGCATCCAACACTAACTATGCGACCATGATTACCGGCCCGACCTATCACAGGAACAAATTAAAATTCATCCAGCTTTCCAAAGTGGCTGAGATGCAGCTTCTGGCAGTTCTGGTGATTGAAGGAAATATAGTGAAGAATCACATGATAACCCTTCAGGAGCCTATGGATGATGACACAGTGCTGAAGCTGAACCTGCTTCTTAATACCCAGCTAAACGGCCTCACCATTGAGGAGATCAATCTGGGTATGATCACTAAGATGAAAGAACAGGCAGGTATCCACAGCGCGGTTGTGGGAAGCGTCATTGACGCGGTGGCCAATGCCATTGCGGTGGATGATGATGAGGTGGAGATATACACCAGCGGAACAACGAATATTTTCAAATATCCGGAGCTGGCAGACACCTCCAAGGCCAGTGAACTGATTTCCGCTTTTGAAGAAAAGCAGGAGCTGGTGGATCTGGTAAAGGATACTATGAATTCCGAAGAGAATACCGGCATTCAGGTATACATTGGAAATGAAACCCCTGTTAAAACTATGAAAGACTGCAGCGTTGTGACAGCCACATACGATTTGGGAGACGGTATGCAGGGAACCATCGGTATTATAGGCCCAAAGCGTATGGATTACGAGAATGTTGTGAACAATTTGAAGACGCTGAAGACGCAGTTGGACAATATATTTAAGAAAACCTAGAAAGGCGGTACGGATTCGTGTCAGAAGAAAAAGAATTATATGAAGAGATGCAGCCGGATGCGGCTTCTGAAGAGAAGGCAGAAGAAATCTTAGAGGAAGACGACAAGGCTCTGGCAGAGGAGGCCACCTGCGAAGAGGCCGTTGAGGAAGATGACCAGGCTGCTGAGGCAGCAGAAGGCCAGACAGAAGAGCAGGCAAAAGGAAAGACAGCCGAGAAAAAGGGCCTGTTCGGTAAAAAGAAAAAAGATAAAAAAGATGAGAAGATAGAAGAGCTCACCGATATGGTAAAGCGCCAGATGGCAGAGTTCGACAACTTCAGAAAGCGTACGGAGAAGGAAAAAGCTTCCATGTATGAGATCGGTGCGCGTGAAGTGATCGATAAGATCCTTCCGGTGGTTGACAACTTTGAAAGAGGTTTGGCTGCAGTTCCCGAAAATGAAAAGGAAAGCCCTTTTGCGGACGGCATGACAAAGATATACAAGCAGATGATGACCGTTTTTGAAGAGATTGGCGTAAAGGCCATCGAAGCAGTAGGGCAGGAATTTAATCCGGATTACCACAATGCAGTGATGCATGTGGAGGATGAAGAAGCCGGTGAGAATATAGTTGTAGAAGAGTTTCAGAAAGGTTACCTTTACAAAGACCACGTAGTGAGACACAGCATGGTGAAGGTTGCCAATTAGTTTTAGATGGTGCGCCGGAGGCGCAACCCAAATTCTCCGGCGGGACAGCCCGCTCGGATTATATCTCATAGATGAAACGCTCTGGCGGAGCGTTAAACCGCTTAGAACAGGAAAAGTAATTGATTTTAAATTCAGGAGGAATTTATCATGGGTAAAATTATAGGTATTGACTTAGGTACAACAAACAGTTGTGTAGGTGTTATGGAAGGCGGTCAGCCGGTAGTTATCGCCAATGCAGAAGGCGCAAGAACAACACCGTCCGTAGTTGCTTTTACAAAATCAGGAGAAAGACTGGTAGGTGAGCCGGCAAAACGTCAGGCCGTTACCAATGCAGATAAAACAATCTCTTCCATTAAGAGACATATGGGAACGGATTACAGAGTGGCAATTGACGACAAAAAATATTCTCCGCAGGAAATTTCTGCAATGATCCTTCAGAAACTGAAAAGTGATGCAGAGAACTACCTGGGCGAGAAAGTAACAGAGGCAGTTATCACAGTTCCCGCTTACTTCAACGATGCTCAGCGTCAGGCAACAAAAGACGCAGGTAAGATCGCAGGCCTGGAAGTAAAACGTATCATCAACGAGCCTACAGCAGCAGCACTTGCTTACGGCCTGGACAATGAAAAAGAGCAGAAGATCATGGTATACGACTTAGGCGGCGGTACTTTCGATGTTTCCATCATTGAGATCGGTGACGGTGTGATCGAAGTATTATCCACAGCAGGCGACAACCGTCTGGGCGGCGATGACTTTGACCAGAAAGTTGCAGATTACATGATCGCTGAATTCAAAAAAGCCGAAGGTGTAGACCTTTCCGCAGACAAAATGGCAATGCAGAGAATCAAAGAGGCTGCCGAGAAAGCGAAAAAAGAACTTTCTTCCGCAACCACAACCAACATTAACCTGCCGTTCATCAGCATGAACAGCAACGGACCTCTGCACTTTGATATGAACCTGACAAGAGCCAAATTCGATGAGCTGACACATGACCTGGTAGAGAGAACAGCAGAGCCGGTTCGCCGCGCACTGTCTGATGCAGGACTGAACTCTTCCGAACTGGGCCAGGTACTGTTAGTAGGTGGTTCCACACGTATCCCGGCTGTACAGGACAAAGTAAAACAGCTTACAGGCAAAGAGCCGAGCAAGACTCTGAACCCGGATGAGTGTGTAGCTCTGGGTGCTTCCGTACAGGGTGGTAAGCTGGCAGGCGATGCAGGCGCAGGCGATATCCTTCTTCTGGATGTTACTCCGCTGTCTCTGTCCATTGAGACCATGGGCGGTATCGCAACAAGGCTGATTGAAAGAAATACAACGATTCCTACCAAGAAGAGCCAGATCTTCTCCACAGCAGCCGACAACCAGACAGCAGTGGATATCAACGTGGTACAGGGTGAGAGACAGTTTGCAAGAGACAACAAATCCCTCGGACAGTTCCGTCTGGACGGAATTCCGCCTGCAAGAAGAGGTGTTCCGCAGATCGAGGTTACCTTTGATATTGATGCCAACGGTATCGTAAATGTATCTGCAAAAGACCTGGGAACAGGCAAAGAACAGCACATCACCATCACAGCTGGCTCCAACATGTCCGATGATGATATTGATAAAGCAGTAAGAGAAGCTGCTGAGTACGAAGCACAGGATAAGAAGAGAAAAGAAGCTGTAGACACCAAGAATGATGCTGATGCTATGGTATTCCAGACAGAGAAAGCTCTGGAAGAGGCAGGCGACAAGCTGGATGCCAATGACAAGACTGCCGTAGAAGCAGATCTGAACGCATTAAAAGAACTGTTAAACAGCTGTGCAAATACAGACGAGATCACAGATGCTCAGGTGGCTGACATCAAGGCCGGCAAAGACAAACTGATGGAGAGCGCACAGAAACTCTTCGCCAAGATGTATGAGCAGGCACAGGCTTCCCAGGGAACACAGGCAGGTCCGGGCCCGGACGCAGGCACTCAGGGAGGAAATGAAGCATACGGTGATGATGTGGTTGACGGAGACTACAGAGAAGTATAAAATAGCTTTGTCAGTAAATGACTTGGATGGCATGGGGTGTTTACAGCACTCCATGCCTGACTGTATGTTTAGAAAGGAATAAGACCAATGGCAGATAAAAGAGATTACTATGAAGTCTTAGGCGTGGACAAAGGCGCTGACGACGCCACTATCAAAAGCGCATACCGTAAGCTGGCAAAGAAGTACCATCCTGATGTAAACCCCGGAGACAAAGAAGCGGAGAAGAAATTCAAGGAGGCTACAGAGGCCTACGGCGTTTTGAGTGACCCGGATAAGAGAAGACAGTATGACCAGTTCGGCCATGCGGCCTTTGAAAACGGAGGTGCCGGCGGAGCAGGAGGCTTTGGAGGCTTCGGCGGTTTTGACGGCGCCGATATGGGTGATATTTTCGGCGATATTTTCGGCGATCTATTTGGCGGCGGCGGAAGAAGAAGAGCCAACAACGGCCCTATGAAGGGTGCCAATGTAAGGGCGTCCGTCCGCATTACCTTTGAAGAAGCAGTCTTTGGCTGTGAAAAAGAGCTGGATCTGAACCTGAAGGAGACCTGTAATACCTGTCACGGAACGGGTGCGAAGCCGGGAACTTCCCCGGAAACCTGTCCGAAATGCCACGGGGAAGGCCAGGTGGTATATACCCAGCAGTCCATGTTCGGTATGGTGAGAAATGTACAGACCTGTCCGGAGTGTCACGGTACCGGTAAGGTGATCAAGGACAAATGTACAGACTGCCGCGGAACCGGATACGTGAACCAGAGAAAGAAAATCCAGGTTTCTGTACCGGCAGGTATTGACAATGGACAGAGTATCCGTATCAGAGATAAGGGAGAACCGGGAACAAACGGCGGGCCGAGAGGAGACCTGCTGGTTGAGGTTGTTGTTGCCCGCCATCCCATTTTCCAGAGGCAGGATATGAACATATTCTCAACAGCGCCCATTACATTTGCGCAGGCTGCCCTCGGCGGCGAGGTGCGCATCAGCACAGTGGACGGAGATGTAATGTATGATGTGAAGCCGGGTACCCAGACAGACACAAAAGTGCGTCTGAAAGGCAAAGGTGTGCCGTCTCTCAGAAATAAGAGCGTGCGCGGCGACCACTATGTGACACTGGTGGTTCAGGTGCCTACCAAACTGAATGAGGATGCCAAGGAGGCTCTCAGAAAATTCGATGAGGCCTGCGGCAACCGCCCGTCCGGCAGCACAGAGAAAAAGAAAAAGGGCTTTATGGACAAACTGAAAGAGACCTTTGAGGACTGATTCGCCTGAAATCAGCCATATCAGGAGATTGTCGGGGAGAATGTACAAATTTTCCCTCCGGCAGTCTCTTTTTTTAGATGTGGGGATATGATACAATGGATTTATCAGAGAATAAGAAAGTTTAAGGTTGTTGCGATGGAGAAAATAGAGATAGATAAGAACAGCGGAACACCGCTGTATCTTCAGCTTGCCCGGCAGTTGGAGCAGCAGGCAGCGGATGGCATCCTGGTTCCGGGGGAACGGCTTCTCTCAGAGGTCAGAATGGCCGAGGTTTCCGGTTTGTCCGTGGGTACGGTGAAAAAAGCATATACCTGGCTGCAGGACAGAGGGGTTGTGCAGAAGATCCGCGGCGGAGGTGCCTATGTGCAGAAAAAGCAGCCGGAAAACGGGCAGAGCAGGGGGAAAAGTCCTTCGGATATCGTGGAGGAAATGTTTTCAAAAGTGTCGTCCAGCGGTCTGCCCATGAACCGGGTGTTTCTGCTGGCACAGCAGGAACTGGTCAGCCATTTTCAGGAAAAACAGAAAATCTGTGCAGCACTGGTGGAGTGCAATATTGAGATCCTGCATTCCATTGCACCCGTGGTGGAATCCATCCCCAATCTGACGGTGGAAACCTATGTGCTGGAGGAACTGCTCTCAGGGAGCAGAGTGATCAGTTCCAGGTGTGATCTGGCCTTTATCTCCCAGAGCCATTACCAGGAGTTCATAGGGTATGCGGATGCTCTGGGGATCCCCACTGAGACCTTTGCGCTGGTGGAGAGCAGAGAGACCATAGCACGTCTGGCCACCATACCGGAAGACCAGCCCATCTGCATTTTGTACAGGAGCGCTACATTTTTGAAGAATGCAAGGAGGACCCTGCAGCATCTGGGCAAGACAAATGAACAGATCTGTGCCAGTGAGGAAGAGATGAGTGAGGCCATTGACAACTGCTGCCGGCAGGGAATGCCCCTGATCATTTCTCCCGATTACATAGAGTATGCAAGTGCGTGGACACTGCAGGTGGTGGCAAGGGCAAGGAAAAGCAGGAGCAGGATCATTCCCATGGAATATGAGATTGACCAGGGTTCCTGGATGCACATGGTGGAAGTGGTAGGCAAGATGGACAGACAGAAGGGAAATGGCGAAATATGAGCTGGACATTAGAAGAGAACGGAAAGATACCTGTATATCTTCAGATCGCGCAGAAGTTAATGGCAGAGATAGAGAACGGTACCTTGAAAGAGGGGGAGCGGCTTATGCCGGAGCGGAAGCTGAGCGAGAATCTGCATGTGGCCCGCAACACGGTGAAGCAGGCATATGAGGAATTGTGCAGGGAAGGCTATGCATCCACGAAAAAAGGCAGCGGTACTTATGTGGACACCAGCCGAAGAGCTGATATGGACGAAAAAGTATGCGGGGTGATCGATGATGCCATAGAAAAGCTGGCATCCATGGGCAAAAGCCAGAAAGAGATTGAGCGTATGTTCATGGAAAGCGCCTGGAGGCATGTCCCGGACAGAGAGAGGCTGAAGCTTGCCTGGATAGACTGCAGCGAGGAATTTCTGCAGGATACAGCCCGGGAGATTGCAGACTTCTGCAATGTCCATGCGGACGCGTATCTCATAGATGAAATCAGGGAAAAGCCCGGCATATTAAACAGAGAAAAATACGACCTGTTCGCCACCACCATCAACCATCATGATGAGGTCTGGGCAACCGTGAAGCATGTGGTGGAAGGCGGAGACAGGATACCGGTGGAGAAGGTGGTCCTGTCCGTATCCAATGAGACCATCAGCAATATTGCCAAGCTGCAGGGGGAAAAGCCCATTGCCGTTATTTACGGAAGTGAGTGGTACCGTTTCAGCGTGGAATGCTTCCTGAAGGAATTCGGTGTGGTCAGCCCTTATGCCTACATACCTGTAAAAAGCGGTATTTACGAACTGGAACGCAAAAACGACCGGTACCAGGCAGTCATTTTGCCGCAGAACCTCTCCTACAAAGACGGGCTTATAAGGGAGATACAGCTTTTGTGCGGAAAAAAGGGTATCAGCAGTTTTCCTTTCCACCAGTATGCTGACCAGGGTTCCCTGTTCCATCTGCGGGAGCTGGTGTTCAGAAGATGGCTGGAAGAGGGAATGGCTGCGGAGAATAGCTGAATATTTGACATGATACAGGGATATACAAAAAACAGAACAGAAAGCAAGAGAGAAGGGCAGTGTGCCGGATTATGGCGCGCTGCTTTTTCTATGTCTTCTTTTTTGGAGATTACGGAATATACATGTTGTAGGACATATAAGCGGTTATAAAATAGATTTGGTATAGACTAAAGACTTTATGGAGAATTGGAATATATTAAAAATATAATTGGAATATATTAATTTTATTTAAAATATATTGTGACTGTGAAAAATGCACAAATTAGTGAGCGTAAAATTAACTTTAATGCTGAAATAATAAAAAAATATTGATTATACTTATAAATTGTGCTAGTATCAATATAAGCCAATCGGAAAGGTTGACAAGGTATTACAACAATTAATATATACCAATTAAAGAGAAATGAGGTGCTATTATGTCAACTAACTATCCACATTTATTCAGCCCGTTACGAATCGGAAACGTAACTCTGAAAAACCGTATCGCAACTGCTCCCATGGGATCAGAGCCTAATACATCCGGCTTCTTATCCGAGCAGAACCTTGCCGCATTTGAAAACCGTGCAAAAGGCGGTGCAGCCATTGTCACAAGAGGTGAGACTCTGGTCCACGCCCACACGGGAAGTGCCCATGGAAACCTCTGCAATCTGGACAACGAGGGATTTATGCCATCTCATCTGCAGCTGACAGACAGAATCCATCAGCACAACGCACTGGCAAATATTGAAATTTTACATAGCGGTGCCCGTGCCCATCCCCAGTACACAAACGGGATCATCTACGGACCAAGTGCACAGCCGGGTGTATACGGTGTGGATGTAACACCCATGGACGAAGACATCATGAATGAGATCGCAGATGCCTTTGCACATGGCGCTTATGTAGCAAAATTCGGCGGATTTGATATGGTCATGATCCACGGCGGCCATGGCTGGCTGCTCAGTGAATTCTTATCCCCGCTGTACAATACAAGAACAGACAAATACGGCGGTTCCATTGAAAACCGCGCCAGATTCCCGCTTATGGTCATTGACCGTATCCGCAAAGCTGTGGGACCGAACTTCCCCATTGAGATCCGTATCTCAGGTGATGAATTCATGGAAGGAGGCTACGGCATAGAGGATGCCATTGAATTTGCGAAAATGCTGGACGGCAAAGTGGACCTGATCCATGTATCCGCCACTTCCTTCCGCGACGTGAACTCCGGATGCCGTATGTTCCCGTCCGCATTTTTGCCGCACGGTGTCAATGTATATCTGGCAGAGGCCATTAAGAAACATGTGAAGACACCCATCGCGACGGTAGGTGCCCTGTCTGATCCGGCAGAGATGGAAGACATCATTGCATCCGGCAAGGCAGACGTGATCTATGTAGGCCGTCAGATCCTGGCAGATCCGGAATTCCCGAACAAGGCAAAAGCAGGACGTTTCGATGAGGTTCGCCCGTGCGTGAGATGTAATCACTGCCTGTCTCTGGATTTCGTTCCGTATGTAGATATGTGCTCCGGTATTTCCCAGTGTGTGGTAAATCCGGAAGTCGGACGTGACTTAAAAGAAGGTATGTACCAGCCAAAACCGCAGCCTAAGAAAGTGCTGGTGATCGGCGGAGGCCCGGGCGGTATGCAGGCAGCCCTGAAAGCGGAAGAGCAGGGACACGAAGTTATTTTGGTTGAGAAAGCGGACCGTCTCGGCGGTATGCTCAACGTGGCTGTCCACGATGTTTCTTTCAAAGAGGATCTTGGAAGTTATCTGCAGTACCTGATTCGCATGGTGGAGAGAAAAGCGATCCAGGTACGCCTGAATACAACTGCAACACCGGAGTTGATCCGGGAGATCGCACCGGATACAGTAGTCTGTGCAGTGGGCGCAGAACCGATCATCCCAAGGATCCCGGGAGTTGACAGAGAAAATGTAGTAAAAGTCACACAGCTTCGCGACCCGGACCTGAAATTCGGAGAGAAAGTCGTTGTGATCGGCGGCGGTCTTGTGGGATGCGAGGAAGGTCTGGCCCTGGCTATGGAAGGAAAGGATGTGACCGTTCTGGAAATGCAGGATAAACTGGCTCCGGACGCACCGATCCTGCATCTGAAAGCCATGATGCTGGAATACGAAAAACGCACAGAGAATTTACATCCGTATACAGAAGTCACAGTTACCTCCATTGAGGATGACGGTGTACACGCAAAAGATAAAGACGGCAAGGAGGTCATCTATCCGGCAGACACGGTTCTGTTGTCTGTGGGCATGAGATCCAAGATCGATGAGGTGGAGAAACTCCGCACAAACGACGCGGAATTTATCACGGTAGGTGACTGTATCAAACCGGGCAAGATTCTGCAGGCAGTAAGCGGCGGATATTTTGCAGGAAAATACGCATAACGGCAGGACATAGACATAACCTCTTCTCTAATGCACTGTCTCCCGGGGAATGCAGATTCCCCGGGGCGGGCAGTACAGGGGGAGTCTGTGCATCTTTTGGTTTAATCAGATGCAGTTATGTCTATATACAATATTAGCGCATAAAAGAGGAGGGAATATATGTCTGAAGTTGCTTCAACCAAAGAACTAAAGAGGGTATTGGGCAGAAAAGAACTGCTGTCCATTGGTATCGGACAGACGATCGGTTCCGGTATTTTTGCCATGGTAGGTATCGGTATTGCCATGACAGGAAGGTCAGCCAGCATTTCCATGCTGATCGCCGCTATTTTTACTATTTTTACCAATATTCCGTTGATATTTGTAGCAGGTACGGTTCGTCTGAGAGGCGGTTTCTACACACAGCTTGCACTTCTTGGGAATGATGTCAGCGCAGGATTTTTCGTTATCGTTCATATCCTGTCCTGGACGGCACTGGCTATGTACGCGCTTAGCTTTGCGGATTATATGCTGGGCCTGATCCCGGCATTGTCTTCCAACGGCTTTGTACGCCAGTTGATCGCACTCATCGTGCTGACAGTCTTCTATATCACGAACCTGATGGGAATTGAGGGAGCAGCCAAACTGCAGAACGCCATGATGCTGATCATGATTCTGGCCCTGACAGCATTTATCGTGTTCGGTCTGCCCCATGTGACTCCGACTTATTTTGAACAGCCGGAATTCATGACCCACGGTGTGAAATCCATGTTGTCCGCAGGTGCCCTGTTTACCTGGGCCGTAGGCGGAGCGAACGTTGTCATCCATTTGGGCGCGGAGTGTAAGAACCCCACCAAGGATATTCCGTTTGTCATCATTGTAGCTACCTGTATCATCGCTGTATTCTATGCAGGTCTGGTAGTGGTTGCATCCGGCGTTCTTCCGGTAGCGGAAGTTGCCAATCAGCCGCTGACACTGGTATCCGCGGAAGTGCTTCCGTATCCGCTGCATGTATTCTTTATTGTCGGCGGTGCCATGTTCGCACTGTCCACAACCCTGAACTCTGCACTTGGCTGGGTTACAAAACCGATCCTGCAGGCAGCAGTTGACGGATGGTTCCCGCCTAAGGTTGCTACGATCCATAAGAAATACAAAACACCTACAGTCATCCTCACCATGTTCTACCTGGAGTGTGTGATCGTTATCCTGTTCAATGTTCCGATCTCCACGATCGGCAACATGGCAGTTATCTTAAACAACGTATTCTTCGCAATACTGGCGTTTACCTCCTACAATATGGTCAAGAAGATTCCGGATGTGTGGAACAAATCCAGGTTCCATGTAAGCAACGGTGTGCTTCTGTTCTGGGCTGTAATAGGCGGTATCTCCCTGATCCTGCAGACAACACTTCTGTTCAGTGATCTGAAACCGTGGGAGTTTGTTGCCAATGTAGTGGTACTGGTATTTGGTCTTGCATACGCGTTTTTCCGCAAAAGATCCGGAAAAGTCCATATGGAAGTCAGCTACGAGGAAGCATAAGAAGACCCATAAAAAGGTCAGTAAAAAGGCGGAGTTTTGCTTCGCTGTATCAGAAAAACAGAGATGTGATCCTTTTCGGAGGCCGCGTCTCTGTTTTTTTATATTGGCTCTCCGTTTCTTTTATCGTTGCATTCCTCATATTTTTTATATATAATAGGAATATTGGATGTAATTATCAGGACAACAGACAATTACAGCGACAGACAATTACAGCGACAGACAATTATAATGATAACAAAAGCGGAGAGTGTGGAAAAATGAGCGGTCTTGTAGTTATGAAGCAGATGATAATAATATTCGCGTTGATTATGGCAGGGTTTCTGCTGTATAAAAAGCATATCATATCCTCCGCTGCATCCAAAGACATGTCAGCATTGGTATTGAACCTCTGCTCCCCGGCTTTGATCATATCCAGCATGTTCAGTGACCTGAGCACCATATCCAGAAAAGATGTGGGCTTGGTGGCCCTCATAGGCGTTCTCTGTTTTGCATTTCTCATCATACTGGGATATGCTCTGACGAAGATCCTGCGGGTGCCTGTCTCCCAGAAGGAGGCATACATTCTGATGACTGTATTCGGCAACCTTGGGTTTATCGGGCTGCCTGTGGCCTCCGCGGTGCTGGGGCCTAAATCTATGGTGTATGTGATTGTCTTTAACTTTCTGTTCAATGTGGTGATCTTCACCTTTGGTATCATGCTGGTGAAAAAAGGCGTGGAAGGGGTGGAACAGTCCTGGACAGATATTTTCAGCCCCGGCTTTATTGCCTGCATCACAGCCTTTTTTATCTACTGGTTCCATATCAGGATTCCGGCAGATTTGCAGTCACTGGTAAACTACTGCGGCAATGCATGTACGCTTTTGTCATTGCTGGTGATCGGTATGTCCCTGGTGGGAATGAACCTGGGAAGTGTGTTCAGGAACAGGAGGCTTCTGCTTTTCACAGCCATCCGTTTTCTTGCAGTGCCCATAGCCCTGGCCCTGCTTTTGAAACCTCTGCTGCCGGATTATATTATGAGGGCATCCATTGTACTTATGATGTCTCTGCCTGTGGCTAATATGCCCATGATGATGGCCGAGCAGTACGGGAAAGAGACCGCAGCCATATCCGAGGGGATCATTTTGTCCACTGTGCTCTCGGCTGTTACGATCTCCCTGGTATTTTTATTTGTGTAGGCAGGACAAGATTGATTTCACTGGCTGCGATGGCAGCAGGAAAGGAGAATATAATATATGAAATGGAATAAGTTCACACTGAAAACAAAGACCGACGTGGAGGACATCATTATCTCCACACTGGCGGATATCGGCATCCAGGGTGCTGAGATAGAGGATAAACAACCTTTGACAGAGGAGGATAAAAAGCAGATGTTTGTGGACATCCTGCCGGATATGCCCGAGGATGACGGTGTGGCATATCTGAATTTCTATCTGGATGAGGATGAAAATGTAGAGGAAATGCTGGAGAAGGTGAATGCCGAGCTGTCAGAACTCCGCAATTTCGTGGATATCGGTGAGGGTACCATCACCACATCCGAGACAGAGGACAAGGACTGGATCAACAACTGGAAACAGTATTTCAAACAGTTTTACGTGGATGATATTCTGATCATTCCCTCCTGGGAGGAAGTAAAGGAGGAAGACAGGGACCGCATGATCATCCATATTGACCCGGGAACCGCGTTCGGAACGGGCATGCATGAGACGACACAGCTCTGCATCCGCCAGCTTAAGAAATATGTGACATCCGAGACAGAGCTTCTGGATGTGGGGACGGGAAGCGGCATTCTGTCCATTGTGGCCTTAAAGCTGGGAGCAAAACACGCAGTGGGAACTGACCTGGACCCATGTGCAGTACCGGCTGTGGAGGAGAATAAGGAAGTGAATGATATTCCTGCAGCGAGCTTTGACATGATGATCGGAAACATCATTGATGACAAAGCCATTCAGGACAGGGTGGGATATGAGAAATACGATATTGTGGCAGCCAACATTCTGGCAGATGTGCTGGTGCCGCTCACCCCGGTCATTTTGAACCAGCTGAAAAAGGGTGGTATTTATATCACATCAGGTATCATTGATGACAAGGAAGAAACTGTGGTGAAGGCAGTGAAGGATGCTGGCCTTGAGATCCTTGAGGTGACACATCAGGGTGAGTGGGTATCCGTGACTGCCAAAAAGAAATAAGGAGCGTTTTCATGTACCGTTTTTTCGTAGAGCCTTCCCAGGTGGAGGATCACACCATCCGCATCCTGGGCAGTGATGTAAACCATATTAAAAATGTGCTCCGCATGAAAACAGGAGAGGAGATCCTCATAAGCTCAGGGGATGATCTGGAGTATGCCTGCTACATTGAGGAGCTGGGTGACAAGGAAGTCCTGGCGCATGTGATGTATGTGCAGGAGGCAGGATATGAGCTGTCTTCCAGGATTTATCTGTTTCAGGGGCTTCCAAAAGGTGATAAGATGGAGCTGATCATCCAGAAGGCCGTGGAGCTTGGAGTCCATGAGGTGATTCCCGTGGCAACCAGGCGCGCTGTGGTAAAGCTGGATGGAAAAAAAGAAGAAAATAAGATTCGCCGCTGGCAGGCCATTGCCGAGAGCGCGGCAAAGCAGTCAAAACGTATGTATGTGCCGGAAGTCAGACATGTGATGCGTTTTAGCGAAGCCGTAGAGCATGCGAAAGAGCTGGACGTGGTGCTTCTGCCCTACGAACTGGCAAAAGACATGAAAGAGACAAAGAAGATCATTGATCAGATAGAACCGGGCCAGTCCATCGGTATTTTTATCGGACCGGAGGGCGGGTTTGACGAGGAAGAAGTGCGTATGGCGGCAGACATGGGAGCCAGGGCCATCACACTGGGAAAACGAATTCTGCGGACAGAGACAGCAGGGCTTACCGTCCTCTCTGTCCTGATGTTTGCACTGGAGGAATAGAATGGAAGCGTATCTGGACAACTCAGCCACCACAAAATGTTTTGAAGAGGTAAAGGACATTGTGGTGAAAACCATGATGGAGGATTACGGCAACCCATCAGCCATGCATTTAAAAGGCGTGGAAGCGGAACGGTATGTGAAGGAAGCAGCCTCCGCCATTGCCAAAACCCTGAAAGTACAGGAGAAAGAGATTTTCTTCACCTCCGGTGGAACAGAATCGGACAACTGGGCCCTTGTGGGTACTGCGTATGCCAACTGCAGGCAGGGAAAGCACATCATTACCACATCTTTTGAGCACGCGGCAGTCTCTGTCCCTCTGGAATGGCTGAAGGAACAGGGGTATGAGATCACGGTCATTCCGGTGGATGAGAGAGGAAATCTGTCCCTGGAAAAACTGGAGGCAGCAATCCGCCCTGATACGATCCTGGTATCCACCATGTATGTGAATAATGAGATGGGAGCGGTTGTGCCTGTGGAGGCAGCGGCTAAGCTGGTACATGACAGGAACCCGAAGACCGTATATCATGTGGACGCCATACAGGGATACGGAAAGTACAGGATCTATCCGAAGCGTATGGGGATCGATCTGCTCTCTGTGAGCAGCCATAAGATTCATGGGCCGAAGGGCGTAGGATTCCTGTATGTCAGCGAAAAGGTTAAGATCCATCCCATGATCCTGGGAGGCGGGCAGCAGAAGGGCATGCGTTCCGGCACAGACAATGTACCGGGGATTGCGGGCCTTGGCACTGCGGCACGCATGGTCTATGAGAACCATGAGGAAAAAATGGAAAAGCTGAGAGCGCTTAAGACTTATCTGGCAAAGAACCTGTCGGAAATGGAGCGGGTGGTTATCAACGGGCCGCTGCCGAAGGACGGGGCACCTCACATTATAAATGCCAGCTTTCTGGGCGTGAGGAGCGAAGTGCTGCTGCACACCCTGGAGGACAAGGGAATCTATGTATCTGCGGGAAGTGCCTGTTCCAGCCACAAGCGGGCAGCAAGCGCCTCCATGACAGCCATATCCGCCGACCAGGAACGGCGGGAATCGGCCATTCGTTTCAGCCTCAGTGAATTTACCACAAAAGAGGAGCTTGATTATACACTGGAGCAGATCAGAACTGTACTGCCTGTGCTCCGGAAGTATGCAAGGCACTGATAAAGGAAAGGAATAGAATATGTATAAAGCATTTTTAATAAAATATGCGGAGATAGCGATCAAGGGAAAGAACCGCTATATCTTCGAGGACGCTCTGGTGGACCAGATCCGCCACGTGTTAAAGGGCGTGGATGGAGAATTTGACGTGGTGAAGGAGAGGGGCAGGATCTATGTGTTTGCCCGGGGAGAATATGATTATGAGGAGACTGTGGAGGCGCTGAAGCGGGTGTTCGGTATCTTCGGCATCTGTCCTGCTGTTGTGCTTCAGGACCAGGGATACGAGGAGCTGGCGAAGGCCGTTGTATCCTACACACAGGAGGTTTACGGTGATAAGACCATGACCTTTAAGATGGATGTGAGGAGAACGAAAAAGAGTTATCCCATGAATTCCATGGAACTGAATGCGGAGCTGGGCGGAGAGATCCTGGATGCCTGCCCCAATATGAAAGTGGATGTGCACAAACCGGATGTGTTTATCCATGTGGAGATCAGGGATAAGATATATCTGTATTCCCAGGTGATCCCGGGACCCGGCGGCATGCCTGTGGGCACCGGCGGCAGAGCCATGCTTCTTCTGTCCGGCGGCATTGACAGCCCGGTGGCCGGCTATATGATCGCAAAACGCGGTGTAAAGATTGACGCTGTGTATTTCCACGCGCCGCCGTACACCAGCGAACGCGCGAAACAGAAGGTTGTGGACCTGGCTAAACTGGTGGCACGCTACAGCGGCCCCATCCGTCTGCATGTGGTCAATTTCACGGATATTCAGTTATATATTTATGAAAAGTGCCCTCATGAGGAGCTGACCATCATTATGCGCCGCTATATGATGAAGATCGCTGAGGCATTTGCGGAGAAGGACGGCTGTCTGGGACTGATAACCGGAGAGAGCATAGGACAGGTTGCAAGTCAGACCATGCAGAGCCTGGCAGCCACAAATGAAGTGTGCTCCATGCCTGTATTCCGCCCGGTGATCGGATTTGACAAGCAGGAGATCGTGGATGTGGCCCTGAAGATCAACACATATGAGACTTCCATCCTTCCCTATGAGGACTGCTGTACCATTTTCGTGGCCAAACATCCTGTGACAAAGCCGAGCCTGAAGGTCATCAAGCGCTCTGAGGAAAAACTTCAGGAGAAGATAGAAGAGATGATGGAGGAAGCCATCCAAACGGCAGAGACGATCATCTGTGAATAAATAAGCAGAAAAAAAGGACTGCCCCCGGGCAGTCCTGGCTGTTGCTTTGTCGGAATGAATCTCGATTAGTCTACTAAATATGGTTTTAATACAGTTAAGATGTCATCTAAAGCGCCATCAGCTGCATGGATGTTCAAGTCAATAGCTTTGGATAAATCTAAGCTGAAGATACCCATGATGGACTTAGCGTCGATAACGTATCTTCCGGATACTAAATCAAAATCATAATCAAATTTTGTAATTTCATTCACGAATGATTTTACTTTGTCGATAGAATTCAGTGAAATTTTTACTGTTTTCATTGGAAAAATCCTCCCTTACCTATTCCGTTTTTTGCTTCTTACAAGACTTATGTTACCGTTTATGGCAAAAAAAGTCAATATAAAAAAGGGAGAAATAAAATACAAAGAATATGACAACTATTCGTCAAAACGCTTAACGAATTATCACGATAAAGAGGTTTAGAATGAAAAAAAAAGTAGCATTGCACAATTTGGGCTGTAAAGTCAACGCTTACGAGATAGAAGCCATGCAGCAGATGCTGGAACAGGCAGGGTATGAGATCGTGCCTTTTGCGCCCGGGGCGGACATTTATATCATCAATACCTGTACGGTCACCAACATTGCGGATAGGAAATCAAGGCAGATGCTCCACAAGGCCAAGAAGATGAATCCGGATGCCGTGGTGGTGGCAGCAGGCTGCTATGTACAGGCAAAAAAAGATGAGGCACAGATAGACGAGGCCATTGATATTGTGCTGGGAAACAACAAAAAACAGGATCTGCTGGCTGTATTAGAGCAGTATGACAGGGAAAAGGGCCAGGAAAAAGAACTGATAGACTTAAAAGAACCGGTGGAGTATGAGGAACTGAAGCTCTCCTCCACAGGGGAGCACACCAGAGCTTACCTGAAAGTGCAGGACGGATGCAATCAGTTCTGCAGCTACTGTATTATCCCCTATGTGAGGGGGCGTGTGAGAAGCCGGAAAAGGCAGGAGATCGTAGACGAGGTGAAACGGCTTGTTAAGAACGGCTACCAGGAATTTGTCCTCACAGGCATCCACCTGAGTTCCTACGGTGTGGACTGCAGTGATTCGCTTCTTCAGCTCATTCTGGCTGTCCATGAGATCGAGGGAGTGAAAAGAATTCGCCTGGGATCTTTAGAACCCCGTATTATTACGGAAGAATTTGTCAAAACTATAAGCAGCTTATCTAAAATATGTCCTCATTTCCATCTGTCCCTGCAGAGCGGCTGCGATGAAACCCTGAAACGCATGAACAGGAGATACACTGCCGAAGAGTACCTGGACGGCTGTGCACTTCTGCGTAAATATTTTGACCATCCGGCTCTCACCACGGATGTGATCGTGGGATTTCCCCAGGAGTCAGAGGAAGAATTTGAAAAGTCCAGAGACATGATAGAGCGCGCGGGCTTTTACGAGACCCATATCTTCAAATATTCCAGACGGGAGGGCACCCGGGCTGACCGCATGGAAGGACAGATACCGGAACAGGTAAAGACAGCCAGAAGTCATGTGCTGATCGAGCTGGGAAAACAGCAGAAACAGAAATTTATGGAATATTATCTCGGCAGAGAAGTGGAGATCCTCTTTGAGGAGCAGGCCCAGATCCATGGTAAAACATATTGGATCGGCCATACCAGAGAGTATTTGAAAGTGGCAGCAGAGACAAAAGAAAGCCTGGAGAATTGCATAAAAATTGGCAAAATTGGCGGATTTGTCGAAGATGGCGTTTTTATTTGCGCAATATAATGGTTGAATTTCCCTCCAAGATATATTAGAATAAGGATATGGTTTAGAGAACTATCCGGCGGTTGCGATCCGAATAGGTAACCCGAATAGTTACAAGTTTAGATAAGGGCGTGAGAGATTATGGAGAATAATTTAGGAAATACTCAATATTTCAAAGTGAAGACAGAACCGGAAGTCCGGGTAAAGGAAGTTCTGGACCTGGTATACAATGCTATGGCGGAGAAAGGATATAATCCGGTAAACCAGATCGTTGGTTACATCATGTCCGGCGACCCGACTTATATCACCAGCTACAAGGGTGCCAGAAGTACCATTATGAAAGTAGAGCGTGATGAGTTAGTGGAGGAGCTTTTGAAGGAGTATATCAAGAACGAATCCTGGAAGCGTGACTGATGATGAGAATCATGGGACTTGACTATGGCTCTAAGACAATAGGGGTGGCGATCAGCGACCCTCTGGGTCTTACTGCCCAGGGAATCGAAATTATCCGTCGGGAAGATGAAAATAAACTTAGAAAATCCCTTCGCCGGATTGAAGAGCTTGTAAGCGAATATCAGGTGGAAGAGATTGTTCTTGGATTTCCCAAGAACATGAATAACACCATAGGAGAACGGGCGCAGAAGTCTCTGGAGCTGAAGGAAATGCTGGAGAGAAGATGCGGACTGCCTGTGATCATGTGGGATGAAAGGCTGACTACTGTTGAGGCCAACCGTACGCTCATGGAAAGCGGCGTGCGCAGAGAGAACAGAAGTAAATACGTGGATATGATAGCTGCAGTGTTTATTTTGCAGGGCTATCTGGATGCAAAAGCAAACCCGGGTACAGTTTGATTTCAGCTTGATACCGTATTTGGACTATTGAGGGAAAGAAGGCTCGTTTCCGGGTTTGGGCGTTTATGCACGTAAAAAGAACGACAGAAAGGAAGAATGTATGGAGACAATTATTTTTGATGGAGAAGACGGAACAGAATTGGAGTTAGGAATTCTGGAACAGACAAGAGTGAACGGAAGCGTATATCTGCTGGTAGTGGATCCCGACGATTCGGACGATGAAGGGGCAGCAGCATATATTTTAAAGGACATTTCAGAGGATGGCGAAGAAGAAGGCTGCTACGTGTTCGTGGAAGACGATACGGAATACGATGCGGTTTTTAAGGTCTTTGAAGCCATGTTAGAGGACATTGAATTTGAAAATTGAACGGAGAAATTGGAGGAATTAACTTGAAAAAAAACAACAACTCAAAATTGAAGATCATTCCTTTGGGCGGGTTGGAACAGATAGGAATGAATATTACTGCCTTTGAATATGAGGACAGTATTGTCGTAGTGGACTGCGGTCTGTCATTTCCGGAGGACGATATGCTGGGAATTGACCTTGTTATACCGGACATCACATATCTGAAGGACAATATTGACAAAGTCAAAGGTTTCGTTATCACCCATGGTCATGAGGATCATATTGGGGCGCTTCCTTACGTGATGAAGGAGATCAATATCCCCATCTATGCAACAAAGCTTACGATCGGATTAATCGAGAATAAATTCAAAGAGCATAACCTGCTTAGAAGTACCAAGAGAAAAGTGATCAAACATGGACAGTCCATCAATCTGGGCTGCTTTCGTATAGAATTTATCAAGACAAACCACAGCATTCAGGATGCCTCCGCGCTGGCAATTTATTCACCTGCGGGAATCGTGGTGCATACCGGTGACTTCAAAGTGGACTATACTCCTGTGTTCGGAGACGCCATTGATCTGCAGCGGTTTGCGGAAATCGGAAAGAAAGGTGTACTGGCACTTATGTGCGACAGTACCAATGCAGAGCGCAAGGGATTTACCATGTCCGAGCGCACGGTTGGAAGGACCTTTGACAATATATTTGCAGAGCATAAGAATACCAGGATCATCATTGCCACCTTTGCATCCAATGTAGACAGGGTGCAGCAGATCATTAATTCTGCTTACAAATACGGCAGGAAAGTGGCTGTGGAGGGCCGAAGCATGGTCAATGTCATCGGAACAGCTTCTGAACTGGGATATCTGAGGATTCCGGACAAGACGCTTATTGAGATTGACCAGCTTAGGAATTATCCGGACGAGAAGGTGGTGCTGATCACCACGGGAAGCCAGGGCGAGTCCATGGCAGCCCTGTCCAGGATGGCAGCCAGCATTCACAAGAAAGTGACGATCAAGCCCAACGATACGATCATTTTCAGTTCCAACCCCATTCCGGGTAATGAAAAGGCAGTATCCAAGGTGATCAATGAACTGAGCATGAAAGGCGCAGACGTTATTTTCCAGGATGCCCACGTATCCGGACATGCCTGCCAGGAGGAAATCAAGCTGATCTATTCCCTGGTAAAACCCAAATACGCCATCCCGGTGCACGGTGAATACCGCCACCTGAAAGCCCAGGCAGGTCTTGCCCTGGATTTGGGAATCCCGAAAGAAAATGTGTTTATCCTGCAGTCCGGCGATGTGCTGGAACTGAATGAGGAGGAACCTGCTAAAGTTACAGGCAAAGTGCGCACAGGCGCTATCCTGGTTGACGGACTTGGTGTGGGCGATGTGGGAAATATCGTGCTTCGTGACCGCCAGCATCTGGCAGAGGACGGTATCATGATCGTGGTGCTGACTCTGGAGAAGCGTTCCAGCCGTCTATTGGCAGGACCGGACATAGTCTCCCGTGGTTTTGTGTATGTAAGGGAATCGGAAGATTTGATGGATGAGGCCAGAATTGTGGTGGAGGACGCCATTGATGTGTGCCTGGACAAGCATATAACAGACTGGGGCAAAATCAAGAATGTGATCAAGGACTCCCTGGGTGAATTTTTATGGAAGAGAACCAAGAGAAATCCCATGATTCTGCCCATCATCATGGAGGCTTAAGAAGATGAGTATAATCGACGTCTGCGTGGACAAGCTGGTGCATGCAATCAAAAACGGCGTTGTCTACAAGCAGTACTGCACGGCTCTGGAAGAGATCAAGGCGGTCCCGGGGCTGAAGGAACAGGTAGATGAGCTGCGCAAGCTGAATTATCAGATTCAGGCAGAAGGTGACGATATCAATCTCTATGATGCGATTGATGATATAGACAGCAAGATGGATGAACTGTGCAGGATTCCGGAGGTAAACCGTTTCCTGGAAGCGGAGCTTACGCTGTGCAGACAGCTTCAGAGTATTGACGCTTCCATTCATCAGGGAATACAGTTGGATATTCCGGATCTTTAACAAAACAGGCTGTTTTCGGCCGGCGCTTTTCATGCCGGGCCGGAAACGGGTTATAAGGAGAACAACATGGCAAAAGGAATCAGAAAACAGGGTGCGGCATCTATAATGGCAAGCGGATTTTTCAGGCTGGCAGTTTATGCCTGTATTATATTTGCGGTCATTTTTGTGGGCAAGTCTGCCTATGATTTCGGGTATGCGATCTTCAATGAGGTTCCGATGGCTGAGGGAGAGGGAACAGATATCACGGTTGTGATCAAGGATGGTTCCTCTGTCTATCAGATAGGCAAGATCCTGAAGAAAAAGGGCCTGATCGAGGACGCAAAGGTCTTCGTAGTACAGGAGAAACTGTCCAATTATAAGAATAAACTTCAGGCAGGTACCTATATTCTGAATACCAATATGACAGCAGAAGAGATGATGGCAATTCTGGCCCGGGAGAATGTGGACGGCCAGCCCACCCAGGGTGGCGGTACAGACGGCAATTCGGCTGTACAGGATACCTCGGAGACCGGCGGGGAAGGCACAGACCAGGGAACAGAATAGCAGAGGAAATAAAAGTGATAGTTGACGAGAGAATGGTAACCTATATCAATTCCCTGGACAGAGGAAACACCCCCTTTCTCAATGAACTGGAGAAAAAAGCCAGGGAGGACAGGGTGCCTGTCATCCGCAGGGAGATGCAGAGTTTCCTGAAAGTATTGCTTCAGATAAAACGTCCCCGCCTCATTTTAGAGGTGGGGACTGCTGTTGGGTTCTCCACGCTTCTGATGAGCGAATACGCGCCGGAGACGTGCAGGATCACCACCATAGAGAACTATGAGCAGCGGATACCCATTGCGCAGGAAAATTTCAAAAAAGCGGGCAAAGAGGACCGGATCACCCTGCTTTGCGGGGATGCTGCCCGGGTATTAACAACGCTGGAGGGTCCTTATGACCTGATTTTTATGGATGCTGCCAAGGCGCAGTATATCCATTTTCTGCCGGAAGTGTTAAGGCTTCTCGGACCGGGAGGAATCCTAGTGTCCGACAATGTGCTGCAGGACGGGGACCTGATCGAGTCCCATTTTGCCGTGGAGCGCAGGAACCGCACCATTTACAAAAGGATGCGGGAGTATCTCTATGTGCTGAAGAACCATGAAGAACTGGAAACCTCCATACTGCCTCTGGGAGATGGAGTGACTCTGAGTATAAAGAAACAGAAACAGGATGGATAAAATGAGAAAAAAACCAGAATTACTGATTCCCGCCAGCAGCCTGGAAGTTCTGAAGATCGCTGTGATCTACGGCGCAGATGCCGTATACATCGGCGGCGAGGTGTTCGGACTGAGGGCAAAAGCCCGGAATTTTTCCATGAAGGATATGGCGGAAGGTATTGCCTTTGCCCACAGATACGGGGTGAAAGTGTATGTGACAGCCAATATCCTGGCTCACAACAGGGATTTGGAGGGTGTGCGGGAATATTTTGAAGAGTTAAAAGAGATCAAGCCGGATGCACTGATCATATCAGACCCCGGTATTTTTATGATCGCAAAGGAAGTCTGCCCGGAGATTGAGCGGCATATCAGCACCCAGGCCAACAACACCAATTACGGCACTTACCGGTTCTGGCATGAACTGGGGGCTAAGCGCGTGGTGTGTGCAAGGGAGCTTTCCCTGGAGGAGATCAGGGAGATTCGTGCCAATATTCCCAGGGATATGGAGATTGAGACATTTATCCATGGGGCTATGTGCATTTCCTATTCGGGAAGATGCCTGCTGAGCAATTTCTTCACAGGAAGAGACGCCAACCAGGGGGCTTGTACCCATCCCTGCCGCTGGAAATACTCCATTGTGGAGGAGACAAGGCCGGGGGAATATATGCCCGTCTATGAGAACGAGAGAGGGACTTATATTTTCAATTCCAAGGATTTGTGCATGATCGAGCACATGGATGATATCCTGACAGCGGGGATTGACAGCCTGAAAATAGAAGGGCGCATGAAGACCGCCCTGTATGTGGCAACAGTGGCCAGAACCTACAGAAAAGCCATAGATGACTATTTTGACAGCCCTGAACTTTATCAGAAAAATATGCCCTGGTACAGGGAACAGATTATGGGATGCACCTACAGACAGTTCACCACCGGATTTTTCTATGGGAAACCGGATGAAACTGCACAGATATATGACAGCAATACTTATGCCAAGGACTATACTTATCTGGGATATCTGGAAGACAGGACGCCGGAAGGGCTGTACCGCATCACCCAGAGGAATAAATTCCTCGTGGGAGAGACGATAGAGGCCATGAAACCGGACGGAGAGAACCGCCCGGTGGTTGTGAAAGCCATATATGATGAGGAAGGGAATTCCTGTGAAAGTGCCCCGCATCCCCAGCAGGTGCTGTATGTGGATTTGGGGGAAGGACTTGAACTGTACGATATTTTAAGACGGAAGGAAGCAGTTCCGGAGCTTTAAGACAGCATTTTTTTCAATACGGGAGACATAAGAGCGGCTGATATTCAGCCGCTTTGCTATTTCCCTCTGTGTCAGTTCCTTTTCTCCGTAGAGGCCGTACCGCAGCTTGAGCACCTCCAGTTCCCGTTCACTGAGCACCTGGTCCAGAAGCCCGTAGAGCTTTCTGATATCCTCCTTCAGCGAATAGTGGTCCACCACGTCTACCGGTTCATTTTCAATCACATCCAGAAGATTTATCTCATTGCCCTCCTTGTCTGTTCCGATAGGCTCGTAGAGGGAAACTTCCTTGTTGGTCTTTTTCTTGGAACGCAGCAGCATAAGGAGTTCATTGTCAATACATCGCGCAGCATAGGTGGAGAGACGGTTGGATTTCTCTCCGTTGAATGTATGGATGGCCTTAATAAGCCCAATGGTTCCGATGGAAATCAAATCATCTAAATCTTCCTCAACCCCTTGATATTTTTTCACAATATGTGCAACAAGGCGCAGATTGCGCTCTATGAGAATATTTTTAGCTTCCTGGCTGCCCCTTTTGTATTCTTGAAGATAATACTTCTCTTCTTCGGAAGTCAAGGGCTTAAGAAATGTTTTCAAGCAGCTTTACCTCAAAGGGATTTAATTATAGTCTATGAGCAAATCCGCCAAATTGTGCTTTTCCCACTCATTTAGGGACGGGTAGGCTGCAAAAAAACTCAGTTCATGCTTCTGGGATAAGGTTTTTTCTCGTCTGTCAGACCTGCAAGATAGTCCATGCTGGTATCCAGGGCAAGAGCAATCCTTTTGCACTGTTCAAAGGTGTAGTAGCGTTTTCCGTTTTCGATTTTAGAGTAATCGCTCTGATCAATGCCGGTCAGGTGCTGCATTTTGATCTGGGTATATCCCCTTTTGATTCTTAAGTCTTTTAATCTGGACAATTCATATACCTCTTTTCTTTTTTGAAACAGCCTGTAACCGTTCATCTTTATGCATCCGGTCGTCTGGAAGCCGCTTCATAAGGCCGGATGCCTATTGGCATTGGGGTTCCGTACGGTCAGCGCTGGAAATGCAAAGATTTGTCTGAATGGTTACTACAGCTCTCCATTGTTAATCAATTATGGCGTTGTGACCTATTGACTCTAGGGTGAAATTGACCTATAATCTTATGAAAAAGAGTAGAAGCAGAGGGCTGTTTATATGGGCGGGAATTACAATAGTCAGCAGCAGGGAAGTGACTGTACGCAGGGCGGCATGAGCCTGCTGTCTGTGGAGTGGAGCTGTACGGGACAGGGGATGGCTAAGTACCGGACAGGGAGCGGGGAATATGCTTTATTTATCATAACCAAAGGGAGCGGAAGTATAACAGCAGGCGGGAAAGATTATGGCGTAAACGTGGGAAATGTGCTGGCGGTCACCCCGGAGACGGAAGTGAAAATCCAGGGAAACGCGCAGAATTTCTTCTATTATATCCGTCTGTGTTCCTGTGGTGCCCAGGTGGAGGAATGTGTCAGGGAGGCCGGTCTTGCCGGGGAGACGCCCCTTCGTTCTGCAGACTGTCTGGCGGAACTGACAAGGACAGTCAGAGATATGCTTGAGGCGGGAAGTGCGGATTATGTGGAGCGGCTGGAACAGAACTGCCGTGTGACGAAGATATGGATCGATCTGATCGAGGATTACAGGAGATCCCTGGGGCAGACAGGATATAAAGTGCCGGACAGCAGGGGCAGAGCCGGAGAAATACAGGAGATTGCCGCATATATGAAAGCGCATATGGAGCAGAGCCTGAAAATCGAGCAGATCGCCCGGGAACATGGAATGAACAGAAGCGGTCTGACCAGACAATTCCGGACAGTCATGGGATGCCCGCCCCAGCAGTATCTCCTGCAGGTGAGGATGGAGAGGGCAAAGGAACTTCTGCGTGATACGCAGGATACGATTGGTGAGATCGCTGCCCGGGTAGGATACAGGGATGCGCTGGCATTTTCGCATATCTTTAAGGAAAAATGTGGGATAGGGCCAAGGGAGTACAGGAAGGATCAGGCCCATGAAAACGGATAATATTTAAGAAGATTATGTGTATTATAGGTAATCGAGGAAGAAATAGCCGGTATTTGGTTCTGAAATACCAATAATTCTTAAGAAGGATACAGAAATTATAGGTAATCGAGGAAGAAATAGCCGTTTTTTGGTTCTGAAATACCAATAATGCTTAAGAAGGGTAGAGAAATTATAGGTAATCGAGGAAGAAATAGCCGTTTTTTGGTTTTGAAATACCAATAATTCTTAAGAAGGGTAGAGAAATTATAGGTAATCGAGGATGAAATAGCCGTTTTTTGGTTTTGAAATACCAATAATTCTTAAGAAGGGTAGAGAAATTATAGGTAATTGAGAAGGCATTGGCATAAATTTAGTCCTGGAATACCAATAATTTTTCAGAGTAATATATGATTTGCAGGTAAGCAGGGTGATTGGGTTTTATAATAAAAAATCCAGTCAGCCATTGCGTGGCAGAAAAAAATATGATACAGTAATAATAAGTCAGAAAGCGGATTCCCGCATTTCTTTCCAGGTGGTTCCACCGTTGTTTCCAAAACAAATGAAGCAAGTAAAAAGAGAATATGTACACCCGCGCCGGAGGGGTATTTCTGTCCTGCTGCGGGGGAAAGGAGTATCTGTATGTTCAGCAGTGTTATGTCAGCAGCTATCTGCGGTGTGAACTGCGTTCCTGTACGGGTAGAGGCGGATGTGAGCAGCGGTCTGCCTGTATTTAATATGGTCGGATACCTGTCATCCCAGGTGAGGGAGGCTCAGGAGCGGGTGAAAACGGCGATCAGAAACACGAAGATCAGCCTGCCGCCCAAAAGGATCACGGTTAATCTGGCGCCGGCAGATGTGCGGAAGGAGGGGAACCGGTTTGACCTGCCCATTGCAGCCGCACTTCTGGCAGCGTTCGGATACATAGAAGAGGAGAAATTAAGCGGTGTGATGCTGGCCGGTGAACTGGGGCTGGACGGCAGGATAAACAGCGTCAGAGGTATCCTGCCTCTGGCAGAGACCGCGGCGCAAAACGGGTGCTGGCTCTGTATCGTTCCTGTGGGCAACTGCAGGGAGGCATTGGCAACAGGAAAGATAAAGGTTCTGGGAGTGGAGTCCCTGCAGGAGTTTCTGGACACGTCTGGCAGGGAAAAATGGGGTGTGGAAGACCAGAGGATATATGACCGGGAGAATCTTAAGGAACCTGTTTATAATGTGGATTTCAGGGAGATCCAGGGACAGGAGACTGTGAAACGGGCTGCCGTGATCGCGGCTGCCGGGTTCCATAACTTTCTCATGACAGGGCCTCAGGGTGCGGGGAAGACGATGATCGCCCGCAGGATTCCCACCATCATGCCGCGGCTTTCCAGAGAGGAGAGTCTGGAAGTATCCAGAATATACAGTGTCGCAGGGCTTTTGACAGAGGAACAGCCATTTATGTCAGCAAGGCCATTTCGGGCACCGCATCACACCATTTCTCCCCAGGCGCTGGCCGGAGGCGGCAGAATTCCAAGGCCCGGGGAAATCACACTTTCACACAGAGGCGTTCTTTTTCTGGACGAAATTCCTGAATTTTCCCACAATTCCATAGAAATACTGAGACAGCCCCTGGAGGAGCATAAGGTAATGATCGCCAGAACCGGGGGTTCTTATGAATTTCCGGCACACTGTATGCTGGTGGCAGCAATGAACCACTGTCCCTGCGGCAGATATCCGGATCTGAAGCGCTGTACCTGTACGGACAGGGATATCAGCAGGTATGCCGGGAAAATCAGCGGCCCCATACTGGACCGGATAGACATCTGCGCAGAAGCGGCCTGCATGACGTATCAGGAGATTTCCGGCGGGAAGGCAGGACAGAGTTCGGCAGAGCTTATGAAAAGGGTAGAAAAGGCATTTTTGGCACAGCAGGACAGGTATCAGGGGCTGAAGGTATGCTATAATTCGGAACTGTCCGGAAAACAGGTGGAAAAATACTGCAGTGTCAGCCGTGAAGGACAGCGCCTTTTGGAAAAAGCTTACGAAAAGATGAATTTAAGTGCCAGGGCCTATCATAAGATTTTAAAGACAGCACGTACGATCGCAGACCTGGATGGGGAAGAAGAGATCAAGGAAGCACAGATCAGTGAGGCTGTGTGCTACAGAGGACTGGAGAGAAAGAAGGTATGAAATACATGGAAAAAGAGAAGATTTTCTGCTGTTCCAAGACAGGAAAAGCCTATCCGGACAAGCTCAGATGTTTTGAGGACATGCCGGAATATTTGTATGTGAAGGGAAAACTTCCGGACAGCCGTAAAAAGAGTGTGGCTATTGTGGGGGCCAGAAGGTGCAGCAGTTACGGCAGCTCCCAGGCGTATTACTTTGCAAAAGAGCTGTCCCGGTTCGGGATCCAGATCATAAGCGGAATGGCCAGAGGTGTGGACGGCTGGGCGCACAGGGGAGCGCTGGACGGCGGAGGAGAGACCTTTGCGGTTCTGGGCAACGGTGTGGATATCTGTTACCCCAGGCAGAATATGGATATATATAGAAGGATTCCGTTCCGGGGAGGCGTACTTTCAGAGTATGAGCCGCAGACACCGGCCCTTCCCTACCATTTCCCAAGGAGGAACCGGCTCATCAGTGCACTGGCGGATCTGGTACTGGTCATAGAGGCAGGGAAAAAGAGCGGTTCCCTGATCACTGTGAACTTTGCACTGGAGCAGGGAAAGACCGTTTATGCCCTTCCGGGGCGCCTGGGGGATACACTCAGTGAGGGATGCAACAACTTGATTTTTGAAGGCGCAGGCATTGCAAACTCCGTGGATATTATTCTGGATGAACTTCAGATTTCGGAAAAATTAAAAACAGATTTGGAGGCAAAATCAAACTTTAGGCTTGCAAGCCGGGAAGAAATGGTGTATAGTTGTCTGGATTTGAGGCCAAAATATCTGGAAGAGATTTTCCTTCAGGTAGAACTAAATCCTGGGGAAATTCAGGAAATATTATTGAAACTGGAATTGAAGGGGCTTGTAGCAGAGCCAGTCAAAAATTATTATGCCAGAACGGGAGGTTGAGATGGCGAAATATTTAGTGATTGTGGAATCACCGGCAAAAGTGAAGACAATCAAGAAATTTCTCGGTTCAAATTATGAGGTCATGGCGTCCAACGGACATGTAAGGGATCTTCCCAAAAGCCAGCTTGGAATCGACGTGGAGAATGATTACGAACCTAAATATATAACTATCAGGGGAAAGGGGGATATCCTGGCGGGGCTTCGCAAGGCCGCGAAAAAAGCGGACAAGGTATATCTTGCAACTGACCCCGACCGTGAAGGAGAAGCCATTTCCTGGCACCTGTCCAAAGCGCTGAAACTGGACGAGAAGAAGATGCGCAGAATTACATTCAATGAGATTACGAAAACTGCAGTGAAAGCTTCTATTAAAGAGGCGCGCGACATTGACATGAATCTGGTGGATGCGCAGCAGACCAGAAGAATGCTGGACCGCATGGTTGGTTACAGGATCAGTCCGGTACTCTGGGCTAAGGTGAAAAGAGGGCTCAGTGCGGGCCGTGTACAGTCAGTGGCCCTGCGCATCATCGGGGACCGTGAGGATGAGATCAATGCATTTATCCCTGAGGAATACTGGACACTGGATGCGGAATTTGCTGTCAAAGGCGAAAAGAAGCCGCTGATCGCCAAGTTCTATGGAAATAAAAACAAAAGAATGAGCATCGGCTCAAGGGAAGAACTGGATAAGATCCTTGCCGGGCTGGAGGGCGCCAGCTATGAAGTGGCTGAGGTGAAGAAGAGCGAGAGAACGAAAAAGCCGCCGCTTCCGTTTACTACCAGTACCTTACAGCAGGAAGCATCGAAAGTGCTGAATTTTTCCACACAGAAGACCATGCGTCTGGCGCAGCAGCTCTATGAGGGAATTGATATTAAAGGGAACGGCACAGTGGGTGTTATCACCTATCTGCGTACAGACTCCACCAGGATTTCTGAGGAGGCTGAATCTGCCGCTCATGAATACATCACTTCCCAGTATGGGCCGGAATACACTCTGACCCAGGAGAAAAAGGATGATAAGAAGAAAAAAATACAGGATGCCCATGAAGCCATCCGTCCAACAGATATTTCAAGGACACCTGCTTCTCTGAAGGAATCTCTGAGCAGAGACCAGTTCAGGCTGTATCAGCTCATCTGGAAACGCTTTACTGCCAGCAGGATGCAGAATGCAAAATATGAGACTACATCCGTGAAGATCAAGGGCGGAGAGTATTATTTTACCATGGCTGCCTCTAAGCTGAAATTCGACGGCTTTATGGCTGTCTATGTGCAGGAGGATGAGGAGAAGACAGAGAATTCTTTCCTTGCAAAAGGACTGGACGAGAGCACAGAGCTTTCCTTCCAGGGATTCCATGAGCAGCAGCATTTTACACAGCCGCCGGCACATTATACGGAGGCTACACTGGTAAAAGCGCTGGAGGAACTGGGAATCGGACGTCCAAGTACCTATGCCCCTACGATCACCACGATCATTGCAAGGCGGTATGTGGCGAAGGAGAATAAGAATCTGTATATGACGGAGCTGGGCGAAGTCGTTAATAATATTATGAAGAAGTCATTCCCCAGTATTGTGGATGTGTATTTTACGGCCACAATGGAGGAACTGCTGGACAGTGTGGGGGAAGGACTTGTGCAGTGGAAGACTGTGATACGGAATTTCTATCCGGATCTGGAGGATGCAGTGCAGACTGCGGAGAAAGAGCTGGAGGAAGTGAAGATTGAGGATGAGGTGACAGATGTTATCTGCGATCTGTGCGGGCGGAATATGGTGATCAAATATGGACCGCACGGGAAGTTCCTGGCTTGTCCGGGATTTCCGGACTGCAGGAATACGAAGCCTTATCTTGAAAAAATCGGTGTTCCCTGTCCTGTCTGCGGGAAAGATGTGGTGCTGCGCAGGAGTAAGAAGGGGCGCCGGTATTATGGATGTGAGAATAATCCGGAATGCGAGTTTATGTCATGGCAGAAGCCTTCTAAGGAGAAATGCCCGAATTGCGGTGGGTATATGCTGGAGAAGGGGAATAAGATTGTTTGTGCGGATGAGCATTGTGGGTTTGTGATGATACGGAAGAAGGATGAGGTGGAGCAGGAGGCCTGATCTGTGTAAGTGAGAGGGTGGCAGGAGCGGAGGTTGTCTAAGGCGGACGATACCTGCCGCACAAAGTCCCTGGGGGCCAGTCGGCAGATGGGGATGGACTAATGGAAAAAAGCGGGAAGAATGGGTGAACCGGATAGAACCGCAGACAAAACTGATGTTTTGTCTGCTCAGCTATCCTTAGAATTTGCTTTTGTGAAGCAAATTCTATCACCCATTCTTCCCGCTTTTTCCCATAAGTCCATCCAGCCATCTGCCTCCAATGGCCCCCAGGGACTTTGTGCAGCAGGTATCTGGAAGTGGGAAAAACAGTGCATGCGGAAAGTGCTGGATGGGTGTTTACACAGGTATTTGGTAGAGAGAAAAGAGATGTATGCGGGAGGTGCTGGATAGATGGTCCACAGGTATCTGGCAGTGAGAAAAACAGTGCATGCGGAAAGTGCTGGATAGGTGTTAATACAGGTATCTGGAAGTGGGAAAGGCAGTGTATGTGGAAGGTGCTGGATGGGGGGCACACAGGTATTTGGCAGTGAGAAAAGGGATGTGTAGGGAAAGAGGAGTTGGGGGTAAGGTTGGGGGAAAAGGGGGTGGTATCTGACATTGGGGGATGGGGGGAGGGAAGAGTTGGAGAATGGGGGAAAGTATCTGACAGACGGGGAAAGTAAGGGAAGTCTGGGAAATTTCAATTGTTTTGAAAGTTAAGTTTGTGGGAAAGAGATAAATAGACAGAAAATAAAAAAATCATGCATTGATTTCAGAATAATTGTGTGTTAAAATAAAAAAGGATATAGAGAATAGAAATTAGCGGTTATATTCTGTAGGAATAGAGTGAAAGGAGGTCGCTATGAGCGTACAGTTATTGGATAAAACCAGAAAGATTAACAAACTGCTTCATAACAACAATTCTTCTAAGGTGCTGTTCAACGACATTTGTGAGGTGATGGTGGAGACTTTGGATTCTAATATCCTGGTTATCAGCCGGAAAGGAAAGGTGCTTGGTGTAGGTACCTGTCCGGGCGTGGAGGAGATTACGGAATTGATTGACAGTGAAGTGGGAGGATATATTGATAAACTGCTCAATGAACGTCTGCTGGGCGTGCTGTCAACAAAGGAGAACGTGAATCTCCAGACACTGGGATTTGAAGGCGAGAACATCAGTAAGTATATGGCGATCATCAGCCCCATTGATATTGCCGGCGAGAGACTGGGTACCCTTTTTATGTACAGGGATCAGAAAGGGTATGATATTGAGGATATTATTGTAAGTGAATATGGAACAACAGTGGTTGGGCTGGAAATGATGCGTTCTGTACATGAGGAGAATGCAGAGGAGAACCGGAAGATCCAGGTTGTGAAATCTGCGTTCAATACGCTTTCTTTCTCAGAATTGGAAGCGATCATCCATATTTTTGATGAGCTGGACGGGGACGAAGGAATTTTGGTTGCCAGCAAGATCGCAGACAGAGTGGGAATCACACGTTCCGTGATCGTCAATGCGCTGAGAAAATTCGAGAGTGCCGGCGTTATTGAGTCCAGGTCCTCAGGCATGAAAGGAACCTATATCAAAGTGCTCAATGAAGTGATCTTTGATGAATTGGAAGAGATCAAGAAACGCAAACTGGTGAAAAAACAGTAAATGCATGGAAAGAAAACCGGAGGTTATTCATATAGTAGGAAATAACCTCCGGTTTTCTTTGGGTTTTTATATTTTTACGGAAAATACTGTATGCGGTCAGCAGATTTGGGCTAAACTTTTGCTATGGGATGGCCCGGAACCCGGTTTTCATGCGGAAATATAAAGATTCTAAAATAAATATAAAATTCAATGAAAATTAAAAAGATGAGATAAAACGAGAATACAAGAGAAAAAATGAGAAATAATTAGTATTAACTCAATTAATTGGAGATGAAAGAAGTTGCAGAAATGCGGCAGATTCACTAATATATGACTAACGGTTAGCACTCGAATCAAATGAGTGCTAATAACAAGCAGAGAATTCTAAAAGGAGGCAATAGATATGAAATTAGTACCATTAGGAGACAGAGTTGTATTAAAACAGTTGGTTGCAGAAGAGACCACAAAATCCGGAATCGTGTTACCGGGCCAGGCACAGGAAAAGCCACAGCAGGCAGAAGTTGTAGCAGTAGGACCGGGCGGAGTGATTGACGGCAAAGAGATCAAAATGGAAGTTGCCGAAGGTGACCAGGTGATCTACTCCAAATATGCTGGTACAGAAGTGAAGCTTGACGGCGAAGAGTACATCATCGTTAAGCAGAGCGATATCCTTGCAGTAGTAAAATAACAGGAAGCTGTCGGCGAAGAGACAGCAGCAGAAGCTGATTTTACGGAAACTCTATTAACATGAATAAAACCAGAAAACAGAAATAGACATTATTTAATTTCAGGAGGAATCGAATCATGGCAAAAGAAATCAAATACGGCGCAGAAGCAAGAGCTGCCCTTGAAAGTGGTGTAAACCAGTTAGCTGATACCGTTCGTGTAACTTTAGGACCGAAAGGAAGAAACGTTGTTCTTGACAAATCTTTCGGCGCTCCGCTTATCACAAACGACGGTGTTACAATCGCAAAAGAGATCGAGCTGGCAGACGGATTTGAAAACCAGGGTGCTCAGCTGATCAAAGAAGTTGCATCCAAGACAAACGATGTAGCAGGTGATGGTACCACCACAGCAACTGTTCTGGCACAGGCAATGGTAAACGAAGGTATGAAGAACCTGGCAGCAGGCGCTAACCCGATCATCCTGAGAAAAGGTATGAAGAAAGCAACAGATGTTGCAGTTGACGCTATTCAGAAGATGAGCGGCAAGATCGAAAGAAAAGACCAGATCGCAAGAGTAGCAGCTATCTCCGCCGGCGATGATGAAGTGGGCGAAATGGTAGCAGATGCTATGGAAAAAGTAAGCAATGACGGTGTTATCACAATTGAAGAATCCAAGACCATGAAGACAGAGCTGGATCTGGTAGAAGGTATGCAGTTTGACAGAGGTTATATCTCCGCATACATGGCTACAGATATGGATAAGATGGAAGCTGTTCTGGATGATCCTTATATTCTGATCACTGACAAGAAGATCTCCAACATCCAGGATTTACTTCCTATTTTAGAGCAGATCGTAAAATCAGGCGCAAAACTGCTGATCATCGCTGAAGACATTGAAGGCGAAGCTCTGACAACCCTGATCGTAAATAAATTAAGAGGAACCTTCTCCGTGGCAGCAGTCAAAGCTCCGGGATATGGTGACAGAAGAAAAGAGATGCTGCAGGATATCGCGATCCTGACAAACGGTACTGTGATCTCCGACGAACTGGGTCTGGAATTAAAAGACGTTACCATGGATCAGTTAGGACGTGCAAAATCTGTTAAAGTACAGAAAGAAAGCACAGTTATCGTTGACGGCGAAGGCAACAAAGAAGATATCAATGCAAGAATCGCTCAGATCAAACATCAGATCACTGAGACAACATCTGAATTTGATAAAGAAAAATTACAGGAAAGACTTGCAAAACTGGCCGGCGGCGTTGCTGTTATCCGTGTAGGTGCTGCTACCGAGACAGAGATGAAAGAAGCAAAACTGCGTATGGAAGATGCCCTGAATGCTACAAGAGCAGCAGTTGAGGAAGGTATCATCGCAGGCGGCGGATCTGCTTACATCCACGCATCCAAAGAAGTTGAGAAACTGATCGCAGGACTGGACGGAGATGAGAAGACAGGTGCTAAGGTTGTTCTGAAAGCTCTGGAATCCCCGCTGTACCACATTGCAGCAAATGCCGGTCTGGAAGGTTCTGTTATCATCAACAAAGTAAAAGAATCCGAGACAGGTGTAGGATTTGACGCATTAAACGAGAAATATGTGGATATGGTCAAAGAAGGTATCCTGGATCCTACAAAAGTTACAAGAAGCGCACTGCAGAACGCAACAAGCGTTGCAGGTACTCTGCTGACAACAGAAGCTGTTGTTTCCAACATCAAAGAAGAAACACCGGCTATGCCGGCAGGCGGTGCTCCTGGAATGGGAATGATGTAATATATAATAGAAATTTCACATTTCTTATGCCGGTGTCATATGGACACCGGCATTTCTTTGTGATAGACTTATAAGCAAAAGCTGATACTAAAGGAGGAAAACATGAACGACGCGTACTCAGAGCTGCTCGTGAAAAAGGAGCAGACGATGAAGGAGAAGGCAATCAAGGTACTGGTTATCGCATTGATCGTACTGGCTGCAGTTGCCGGTATTTTATTTACACCGATTGCCCTGGTTGTAGCTGTGGTTCTGGGAGTGGCTGCCTATTTTCTGCTGCCGAACCTGGATCTGGAATTTGAATATCTCTATGTGAATGGAGAACTGGACATTGACAGGATCGCTTCCAAGGCAAAGAGAAAGAGAATAAAGAGCCTGGACCTTTCCAAGATGGAAATTATGGCACCCCTCAAGTCACATCGTCTGGACTACCAGAATCATAATAAAAATATGAAGGTTTTTGATTTTTCATCCGGAAATCCATCTCATAATATTTATGCCATGATCATCCCGGACGACAAAGAGGTTTGTAAAGTGCTGATCGAGCCGGACATGGAATTGATCAAAAATATTGAAAAAAGCTGTCCGAGAAAAGTTTTTACGGATTGACAGGTTTGTCGTAATTTGTTATATTATTTTACTATAAACAAACGAAGGGAGAACGAAAATGGGTAAGATTATTGGTGAAGGCATTACTTTTGACGATGTGCTGCTGGTTCCGGCATATTCCGAAGTAATCCCCAATCAGGTTGATTTGTCGACGAATCTGACAAAAAAAGTGAAGTTAAATATTCCGATGATGAGTGCAGGGATGGATACAGTTACCGAATATCGTATGGCGATCGCCATGGCGAGACAGGGAGGTATCGGTATCATTCATAAAAATATGTCTATAGAAGCACAGGCAGATGAGGTGGACAAGGTAAAACGTTCCGAGAACGGTGTTATCACAGATCCTTTCTATCTCTCACCTGAACATACTCTGGAGGATGCCAACAATCTGATGGCAAAATTCCGTATTTCTGGTGTTCCCATTACTGAGGGCAGGAAGCTGGTAGGTATTATCACCAACCGTGATCTGAAATTTGAAGAGGATTTCAGTAAGAAGATCAAAGAGAGCATGACATCAGAGAATCTGGTCACAGCCAGAGAAGGAGTGACTTTAGAGGAAGCAAAAAAAATCCTGGCAAAATCAAGAAAAGAAAAACTTCCGATTGTCGATGAAAACTTCAACTTAAAAGGTCTTATTACCATTAAAGATATTGAGAAACAGATAAAATATCCGTTATCCGCAAAGGACGAGCAGGGAAGACTGCTGTGCGGTGCCGCAGTGGGTATCACAGCCAATGTCATGGCACGTGTTGACGCGTTAGTGGAGGCACAGGTCGATGTTGTTGTTGTGGACTCAGCCCATGGACATTCCGCCAACATTCTCAAAGCAGTCAGAGAGATCAAAACAAAACATCCGAATCTGCAGGTAGTTGCAGGTAATGTGGCAACCGGAGCAGCTACAAAAGCCCTGATCGAGGCTGGTGTGGATGCTGTCAAGGTTGGTATCGGACCCGGTTCCATCTGTACCACACGTGTGGTTGCAGGTATCGGTGTACCGCAGATCACTGCAATTATGGAATGCTATGCTGCCGCAAAAGAGGCAGGCATCCCGATCATCGCAGACGGTGGTATCAAGTATTCAGGAGATATGACAAAAGCCATTGCGGCAGGAGCCAATGTCTGCATGATGGGCAGTATCTTCGCAGGATGTGACGAAAGCCCCGGAGATTTTGAATTATACCAGGGAAGAAAATACAAAGTTTACCGCGGCATGGGTTCCATTGCGGCAATGGAGAACGGCAGCAAGGACCGTTACTTCCAGCAGGATGCCAAGAAACTGGTTCCGGAAGGCGTGGAAGGACGAGTTGCTTACAAAGGCCATGTGGAGGATACCGTATTCCAGTTAGTGGGTGGTCTCCGCTCCGGAATGGGTTACTGCGGTGCAAAAGATATCGAGACTCTGAAGCAGACCGGTCAGTTTGTAAAAATCACAGCTGCGTCTCTGAAAGAATCTCATCCGCACGACATTCACATTACAAAAGAAGCACCGAATTACAGTGTAGACGAATAATAGGAAGCACAGGCATTGTGTATCTCCTATCGATACAAGAACAGAGGCTGTTGCTAAAGTGGCAACAGCCTTTTGTCTTATAAAGGGGAAGCCTGTGATACAGGAAATGTACATAAATGGGGAGAAACGCTTATGGGACAAAGGAGAGGAAATACCAGAAGGGATTACAGAAGGATAAACAGAAGGAAACAGAGAAACAGAAGGCTCATGCTTTTCGGCCTGGTCCTGCTGGGAATCATTTTCGCAATAGGGGTTATAAAAATAATGACAGGAAAGATACAGGAGGCCAAACTGGAAAAACTGCAGGCCCAGGTCACCCAGGAGAACGGCAGTTTTATCGGCGCGCCGCCTTTTGACGTGAACCTGCTGGATGTAAACGAGTATTCCAGGCCGGGTATCCCTCTGAAGAAAATAAAAGGCGTTGTGGTGCATTATACCGCCAATCCGGGAAGCACGGCAGCGGAAAACAGAAACTATTTTGAGGGCCTGAAGGACAGCCACGAGACAAAAGTGAGCAGCCATTTCGTCATAGGGATCGAGGGCGAGATCGTCCAGTGCATTCCCAGTTCAGAGATCGCCTATGCCTCCAATTCCCGCAATGACGACACCTTGTCCATCGAGTGCTGCCACAAGGATGAGACCGGCGAATTTACCCAGGCAACCTATGATTCCCTTGTGAAGCTGGTTGGGTGGCTCTGCTACCGTTTTGATTTAAAGAGCAGTGATGTGATCCGCCACTACGATGTGACAGAGAAAATCTGCCCCAAATACTTTGTGGACCACCCCGATGCCTGGGAGCAGTTTAAAAAGGATGTGGACGGGCAGATCCAGGTGGTGGCTGAGGAAGTGAAGGCGGCAGAAGGGTAACATCGTTTGGTCTTAAGGAGCCACCAGGGTGTGAACGCACTAACGGTATGGCTGTAAAAAGAAAAGGGGGGATTCGATGCGTATATACAGAAAGATAAAGACATATTTTGAAGAGCATATCGTTTCTTCTTTTGTTCTTGTGTTCACGCTGGCGGTTCTGGTGATGGCACTGGTTTTTCAGGGATATCTGAAAAATGAGTACCTGAACTATCTTGTGGAACAAAGCTTTGAAACAGAGAATGCAGTATTGGTATCTGTTCAGAAAAATGTGAATTATTCTATTAAAGAGCATATAAATTTTGGCAGTGAGATGGTGGTATCTGCGGATATATATAATAAAGTCCAATCTTTTTATGACAGCAATGGATATAGTGCATTATATAATACCCTGTCAGACTATGATTATATTAAGAATACAGTTGCCGTAGCCATTGTGGGTGAGGATGGCCTGATGTGCCAGTATGACCGTTATAAGCGTTCCGACGGGGCTATGTGGGATGATGACAACGATAAGTATCTGCGTGAAATGTTTCAGGAGGTCATGAACAATACGAATAACTACTATATTCCCCTGTACATGGCATCCACAGAGCCAAGTGTGCATCCGCAGGATTCTGACCTGCGCCTTTTTCACGTGGCATATCCTTTGATCGGCAACAGGACCGGGCTTAAAAAAGTGAAAAATGTTCTGATCGTCAGCTATAATATGGATGTCTTTAAAGAATTTTTAAACACAGTGGAGATACCAAAAGTTAAATATGCGCAGGGCTACATCGCAGATGAGAACGGACAGATTCTCTACCATAATATGGATAAATATATCGGTACTGCAGAGGACAGCCTGGTGCGTGATGATGAGATACAGGTGATCAGCCGTGAGCTGGGCTATTTTGGCTGGACTATGAATATTTTGATGGATGAGCATAAAATGCAGGAGCATGTGGACCAGATTTACAACAGGGGTGTCATCATCTATATTCTGATTCTGGCGGCCTACATATTTCTGACTGTTTTTTTCATGCGTTATCTTCTCAAGCCTGTGACAAAGATTTCAGAGTCTATTAAGACAGTGAAAAAAGGAAATTTCCACAGTAAGATTTCCATAGAAGGAAAACATGAAATCTGGCAGCTTGCGGATGAGTACAATAGAATGATCGAAGCACTGGAAGAGAAAAATCTTGCCATGAAACGACAGCATGAGGAGACACTGGCGTCCATTGAGCGCCAGCATCAGGCAGAGCGGGAGGCCCTGGAATCCCAGATCAATGCACATTTCATATGTAATACACTGGGTACGATCAACTATGAAGCTATAGAGGCAGGAAATCGTCAGGTATCTGTGCTGATCAAAAAGCTTTCCAACATACTACGCTATACCTTTGACCAGAAATGCCAGGATGTATATCTGTATCAGGAGATAGCCTGGATTGACCAGTATCTTTATCTGCAGAAGACAAGATTTGAGAATGTATTTGATTATTCTATTGATTTTGAAGAGGAATACGGTTATTGGCCATGCTGTAAGCTGATGTTCCAGCCATTTGTAGAAAATTCCATCCTCCATGGGTTTGAGGGAAGACATGAGGGGGGAATGGTAAAGATCACTGTTTCAGAGGAAAAAGGCCGCTTAAGAATAGAGATAAAAGATAATGGAAGCGGAATAGATTCTGAAACTGAAAAAGTAATAAAAAATATCCTGGAGTCAAAAGGAATGGCACCTGTGCTGCAGCGTCAGAAGGTAGGGATAGGAATATTAAATGTTGTTACAAGAATGCGTATGTATTATGGAGAAAATCTGGATATCCAAATGCAGACAAATCTGGATTCAGGAACCTCCTTTATATTCTGGATTCCAATCCCGGAATCAGAGTTGAAAAAACAGAGTGAGATATGCCAGGAGGAGGAATTAGTGTGAGAATACTTATAGCAGAAGATGAGAAGAGGGCCAGCAGAGGACTCAGAAATCTGATCATGATGGCTTCGGATAAGCATGAGGTCGTGGGTGAGGCGGCGGACGGAAAAGAGGCATTTGAACTCATGAAGCTATTAGAGCCTGATGTAGTCTTTACTGATATTAAAATGCCCTATATGGATGGGATCTCTCTGATTAGAGCAGCAAGAGCTCAGGATATGAAGACTAAGTTTGTGATCATCAGCGCGTATGAGGAATTTGAACTGGCCAGGCAGGCCATCTCTCTTGGGGTCACGGATTATCTGGTGAAGCCTCTGGTCCCTGAGGACATTGAGGATATTATACACAGACTGGAGGAGCACAACAGTGTGGTCTGGGATAAAGAGAACAGGGATTTAAAAAGCAGATATCCCAATGCGCATCCGCTTATTTTAAAGGCAATGCATATTATAGAATGCTCTTATGCATCTAAAATTTCACAGAAAGATCTGGCTGCAGACCTGGGTGTCAGTGCGGAATATTTCAGTTATCTGTTCAGCAGAGATGTGGGAGAGAATTTTTCCAGGTTCCTTCGGAGATACCGGATTGAGAAAGCCCAGGAACTTTTGCTGGAAGGGGAAATTTCTAAGGACGAGGTACTGTATAGTGTGGGATTTTCAGATCCCAAGTATTTTAACAAATGCTTCAAAGAAGAGACTGGAGTCAATGTGACGGAGTTTATAAAGGCGAGACGTTAGTGTCTCGCTTTTTTGTGTATAAAATGCTGTCAATATATGCTGTAAATGTACAATATATACAATGAAAAATAAAAAATATTAATTTTTTACTCCAATATTAAAAAAATACCCTAAAAAATTAATCCAAATCTTAAAAGCGGCGGTTTTTGAAATATCATTTAAACGCTATAATAAGGACATCCTAAGAAACAAAAAAACAAAAGGAGGAAACAAAATGAAGAGGAAAGTTGTTAAGACATTGGCACTGACCATGACATCTGCGATGGTATTGACCATGACAGCAGGCTGCGGCAGTTCGGGAGGCAGCGACACTAAGAATGACAGTACAGATACCGGTACAGAGGATACCGCAGATGATGCGGACACCGGTTCCACAGAGACTGAAACAGGAACAAAAGCTACTGCAGCAGACATAGGTGAGCCCAATGGCGGAAAAGAAGTTACCCTCTGGCATTATTTTGAGCATGAGGCTGACGCATTAAATGCAGTTGTAAAGAAATACAACGAAGAGCAGAGTGATATCTACATTGTACCTACTTTTGTATCACGTGATGAATTGATGAAACAGTATACGATCGGTGCTGTATCAGGAGAGCTTCCTGACATTGGTATGGTAGATTCACCGGATATGGCTTCCTACATTTCCTTGGGAGTATTTGCGGACATCACCGAATATCTGGAGGGATGGTCTGATCTGGACCAGTTCTATGAAGGACCTCTGAGCAGTTGTATGGATGCTGACGGCAAATACTACGGACTGCCGAACAACTCAAACTGTCTGGCATTACTCTGCAACATGGACCTTTTAAAAGCTGCAGGAATTGAAAATCCGCCGACAACATGGGATGAATTCAAAGAAGCATGCGAGAAGACCACAGATGAGGCAAATGGTGTCTATGGATTTGCCATGTCAGCAATCGCCAATGAAGAGGGAACCTTCCAGTTCATTCCGTGGCTGTATGGAGCAGGAGCAGACATCACAGATGTTTCCAGTGACAAGGCAGTAAATGCGCTGACATTCTTAAGTGATCTGGTAAAAGACGGATATATGAGTAAAGAAGCTGTAAACTGGGGACAGGGCGATGCTTACAATGCCTGGATCGCAGGTAAAGCGGCAATGCTGGAATCCGGTACATGGCAGATTGCTACATTAGATACCGATAATAAAGACGATGTAACATGGGAATACAAATATACTCCAATGCCAAAAGGCGAGCAGCAGGCAACCGTTATCGGCGGCGAAAACTTCGGTGTATGCAGCGGTTCTGAAAATGTAGAAGAGTGTGCAGAATTCCTGAAATATATGCAGTCCGCACAGAACACGGCAGACTGGTGTGAAATCGCAGGAAAATTACCGGTTCGTGCAGATGCAGTTGAACTGAAAGACTTCTGGACAGCAGATGAAAGATACAAAGTATTCAACGATTCCATGGAATTTGCAGTAGCAAGGGGACCTCACGAGTCCTGGCCGACCATTTCCGAAGCCCTGTACAAAGCAGAGCAGGCAGCTTTACTGGGTGACAAAGACCCGGCAGAAGCTTTGAAAGAAGCCCAGGCAACGATTTCACCTATTTTGGAAGAAACACCTATTGCAGTACAGAAGTAATACAGAATAAGTCTGGATGCTGACTGTAAAACAAGGTTTAAGGTGTATCCCGGCGATACATCTTAAACCTTTTTAAAAGAAACAGATAGGAATTTGGAAGAGGGGTGAAATCCATGAAAATGTCGATGGCGGCAAAAAAAAGAAGAGAAGGCTATACCTTTATCCTTCCAGGATTCATTTATATGCTGGTGGTTCTTGGGTATCCGCTGATTTATAACTTTGTGCTCAGTTTCAGGAATGTAAATGTTAAAACGTTCAAAGGCGGAACCGATGTCTTTGTAGGTTTGTCCAACTACATAGAGTTATTCCACAATGAAACATTTTTGATGGTATTTAAAAATACATTTATATTTACCATTGGATGTTTGGTTGTACAGTTTACTATAGGATTTATATTTGCACTGTTTTTCTCAAAGAAGTTTACACTTGCCGGACCCATCCGTGGTATGATCTTGGTAGGTTATATGATGCCCATGTCTGTTACGGCTTTGCTGGGCAAGAATATGTTCGATGTATCCAGTGGTGTGATCAATGACCTGTTTATGAAGATTGGGCTGATCAACGCTCCGGTGGAATGGTTGCTGAACGGAAGTACAGCCATGATCGCGATCATTGCAGTGAACTGCTGGGTTGGAATCCCGTTCAATATGCTGCTGCTGACTTCCGGCCTGACAGGAATTTCCACGGAGATTTATGAGAGTGCGGAGGTTGACGGCGCTAATCCGTTCCAGAGATTCCTCTATATCACACTTCCGCTTATGAAACCGGCTATTTTATCTGTGCTTATGTTAGGTTTTATTTATACCTTCAAAGCATTCGATTTGATGTTTGTTATGACAAGCGGCGGTCCTCTGAACTCTACTGATGTTCTTGGTACTTACGCTTATACATTGTCCTTCAAACAGTATGAATTCTCCTTAGGTTCTACAGCGGCGATCATCTTGTTCGCATGCCTGTTCATTGTCGGACTATTCTACTTGCGTCTCATATCAAAGGAGGATGATTAGAATGGCAGGAAAAGTGAAAATAACAAGCTCCAAAGAAAAAAGAAGAAATTTGATCAACTGTGTTATCGCAGTTATCGTTGCCATTCTGTTCCTGTTTCCGATTTACTGGATTCTTGCAATGTCCTTTAAATCAGATGCGGAATCATTCGGCAAACTTGTGACATATTATCCGCACAATTTTACCTTAGAGCCCTGGATCAAGAACTTCCAGGATGCAGAATTCCTGTCTTCCCTGAAGAACAGTATCTGTATCGCTTTCTTATCCATGGTGATCTCACTGGTATTTGGTATTCCGGCAGCTTACGGCATGGGACGTTATAAAGTACCGGGCAGAAAAGTATTCCTGCTTACCTTCCTGGTAACCCAGATGCTTCCTGCATCCCTGATGCTGACTCCTATGTATCTGATCTTTAACAAGCTGCATTTATTAGGAACATATTTAGGACCATCCCTGGCAATTGCTTCAGGATCTGTTCCGTTTATCGTCGTAACTTTGAGACCTTATTTTAAGAGCGTGCCCACATCCCTGGATGATGCTGCCAGAATTGACGGCTGCGGCGTGTTCCGTTCCTTCTTCAAGATCATGATTCCGGCGATCAAGACAGGTGTTATCACAGTAGTAGTTATCTCCTTCCTGGGCGGCTGGAATGACCTGGCATATTCCATGACATTTAACGTAAAACCGGATATGCGTCCATTGACAGCAAATATCTATAAATTCCAGAGTAAATACGGAACCAAGTGGAACTGTATTATGGCATACGGAGCAATTTTGGTACTGCCTGTTATCCTGTTGTTTGTATTCCTGCAGAAATACATTGTAGGCGGCCTGACGGCAGGTGCAGTAAAAGAATAAGAAGTATAGGACAGTGAGGACAAAAAATGACGGATATTATAAAAAAAGAAGGTGCATCCACCGGAGATTTCCGTTCGGACAATCATTTTTTACTGGGATATTTTGAGGAAAAGGATCATGCATTGTATTACCGTTATGATGCGGAGCGCGTGATCGTGGAACCCTGGGGAAAGAACAGTCTCCGGGTCCGCGCCTCCAAGATGCCCGAGATGCCGGATGAGCTCTGGGCATTAGATGGAAAACCGGAGGGACGCGAAGAGGCAAGTATTGCAATACATGATTTTTCCGCAGAAATTACAAACGGAAAGATCAGGGCAGTAGTGAACAATATCGGTAAGCTTACTTTTTACAACCAAAAGGGGGAAGTACTGCTTGAGGAATATGTCCGCAACAGAGAGGATATGTTTGCGGATACCTGCAGCTCCCTGGAGGTTGAAGCAAGGGAATTCAAACCGATCATCGGGGGCGATTATCAGCTCACCATGCGTTTTGAATCCAATCCAAACGAGAAGATTTACGGTATGGGCCAGTATCAGCAGAAGTTCCTAAATGTCAAAGGTGCAGAACTGGAACTGGCACACAGAAATTCCCAGGCAAGTGTTCCTTTTGCATTGTCTTCCCTTGGATATGGATTTTTGTGGAACAATCCTGCAATCGGGCGTGTCAGCTTCAATAAAAATATTACCACATGGGAAGCAAAATCCACAAAGAAATTGGATTATTGGATCACTGCAGGCGATACACCGGCTGAAATTGAGGAAGCTTACGCAGATGCAGCGGGAAAAGTTCCCATGATGCCGGAATACGGAATGGGATTCTGGCAGTGTAAACTCAGATATCAGACACAGGAAGAGCTTCTGGAGGTGGCAAGAGAATACAAACGCCGTCAGATTCCTATTGATGTCATTGTAGTGGATTTCTTCCACTGGCCGAAGCAGGGTGACTGGCGATTTGACGAGACATACTGGCCGGACCCGGATGCCATGATCGCGGAACTGAAGGAGATGGGTATTGAACTTATGGTATCCATCTGGCCTATGGTGGATTATAAGAGTGAGAATTTTGAGGAGATGAAGGCAAAAGGTCTCCTGACACGGGTGGAAAAAGGTGTCCGTATTGACAACACTTATATGGGCAATACCATCCAGTATGACCCGACGAATCCGGAAGCCAGAGAGTATGTGTGGAACAAGGCAAAACAGAATTATTATGACAAGGGTGTGAAGATTTTCTGGCTGGATGAAGCGGAACCGGAATATACGGTGTATGATTTTGAAAATTATCGTTATCATCTGGGACCGAATGTCCAGATCGGAAATGTCTATCCGGTAATGTATGCACAGACCTTCTTTGAAGGCATGAAAAAAGAAGGACAGGAAAACATCGTGAATCTGCTGCGCTGTGCATGGGCCGGAAGCCAGAGATACGGGGCACTTGTGTGGTCAGGTGATATCCATTCTTCCTTTGAAAGTCTTCAGAACCAGTTTGCAGCAGGCCTCAATATGGGAATCGCAGGGATTCCCTGGTGGACAACAGATATCGGAGGATTTTTCGGGGCTAATATCTATGATGAGGATTTCCATGAGGTTCTGATCAGATGGTTTGAATACGGTACGTTCTGTCCTGTTATGAGACTGCATGGCTATCGCATGCCGTATCAGCCTCAGTACGGAACAACCGGAGGCGCGGAGTGCGTATCCGGAGCGCCGAATGAAATCTGGTCTTACGGAGATAAGGTTTATGAAATCTGTAAGAAATACATTGAAATGCGTGAGGCCATGCGTCCTTATGTGCGCAGGCTGATGGAAGAAGCGCATGAAAAAGGTACACCGGTCATGAGACCTCTGTTTTATGATTTCCCGGAGGATAAGACATGCTGGGAGAATGAGACACAGTACATGTTCGGACCTGAAATTTTAGTCGCTCCTGTTATGGAAAAAGGACAGGAGGAAAGAGAGGTCTATCTTCCCGCAGGGGCGGAATGGAAAAATGTGTGGACGGGCGAGTGCTTTAAAGGCGGGCAGACAGTAACTGCGGCTGCACCTATCGAACAGATTCCACTGTTTACAAAAAATGAATTTGAACTGAACTTCTAAACGAAAAGGGTTGCTGCACGTAAAACTGGGGCAGCCCTTTCATAAAATAAGAAAGTCAATCAGGAGGAGGTATTTGAATGCTGAAACAAGTGGGCAACAAGTTATACAGGAGACAGGACAAGGAACTGCTCCTCATCGAACCATGGGGGAAAAACAGCCTGCGCGTGCGCGCAACACAGCGCAGTGAGTTTATCCCGGATACGGACAGCGCGCTTTTAGAACCGGAAGATACAGAGGTACAGATCACCATTGAAGGGAAAAAAGCAGTTATCACCAATGGGAAATTAACCTGTAAAATCATGGACAACGGGGTACTCCAATATTATAATCAGAATGGAAAGCTTCTTTTGGAGGAGTATGACCGCACCAGAGATATGTATGAGGGAAGTGATAAGTTCGCAAGCGCATTGGAGATCGTGCCGCGTACCTTTACCCCACGGCAGTGCTCTGATAATTTCAAATTGACAGTCCGGTTTGAGGCATATAAAGATGAGAAGATTTTCGGTATGGGACAGTATCAGCAGCCGTATCTGGATGTGAAAGGCTGTATCATTGAGCTGGCCCATAGAAATTCCCAGGCAAGTGTTCCGTTTGCCTTGTCAGACAGAGGGTACGGTATTCTGTGGAATAATCCGGCAATCGGTCAGGTGACATTTGGAAAGAACGTTACAGAGTGGATCGCTGAGTCAACAAAACAGATGGATTACTGGATCACAGCGGGAGATACCCCGGCTGAGATCGAAGAAGCCTATGCAGATGCCACGGGTAAGGTTCCCATGATGCCGGATTACGGAATGGGATTCTGGCAGTGTAAGCTGCGTTACCAGACACAGGATGAGATTCTGGAAGTTGCCAGGGAGTATAAGAGAAGAGGTCTTCCCATTGATGTCATTGTAGTGGATTTCTTCCACTGGCCCCATCAAGGCGACTGGAAGTTCGATAAAGATTATTGGCCGGACCCTGCAGCAATGGTGAGGGAATTAAAGGAGATGGGCATTGAACTGATGGTATCCATCTGGCCTACCGTTGACGCGGAGAGTGAGAATTATGAGGAGATGACAGAGCTGGGATACCTGACCCGTTCTGAGTACGGGAAACGGATCGGACAGCTTGGAGATGCCTGCATTATAGATGTGACCAATCCTGACGGAAGAAATTATGTGTGGGAGAAGATAAAGAAAAATTATTATGACCTGGGCATTAAGATTTTCTGGTTAGATGAGGCGGAGCCTGAGTTTACCGGATACGAATTTGAACATTACCGCTATTTCCTGGGAGCTGATATGGAAGTGGGAAATTTATATCCGAAATATTATGCCCGTATGGCATATGAGGGAATGGAAGCAGAGGGACAGAAAAATATTGTCAATCTTCTTCGCTGTGCATGGGCAGGCAGCCAGAAATACGGTGCGTTGGTATGGTCCGGTGATATTGACTCTTCTTTCCGTGCCCTGAGAAACCAGTTGGCAGCAGGATTGAATATGGGCATTTCCGGTATTCCGTGGTGGACAACCGATATCGGCGGTTTCCACGGCGGTAATATCCATGATGATGCATTTAAAGAATGTTTTGTCAGATGGTTTGCTTTCGGTGCATTCTGTCCGGTTATGAGGCTGCATGGATTCCGTGAACCATTCAAAGAACCTCTCGGCACTACAGGTGGAGGGAAACACATAAGCGGAGCAGAAAACGAGGTATGGAGCTACGGTGAAGAAGTATATGAGATCTGCAGGAAGTATATGGAGCTTCGCGAAAAGATGCGTCCTTATGTGAAGACTCTGATGCAGGATGCCCACGAAAAAGGAACACCGATCATGCGTCCCCTGTTCTATGATTTTCCGGAAGACAAAAAAGCCTGGGAAATTGAAGATCAGTACATGTTCGGCAGCAAGGTACTTGTCTGCCCGGTATTGTATGAAGGTGTTCGGGAACGTAAGGTATATCTGCCGGAAGGAAAATGGAAAAATATCAACGACAACAGGTTATATGAAGGCGGTGCAGAATATGTATGTGACGCGCCGTATGAGAGTATTCCTGTATTTGTAAAAGCAGGGGAACTGGAAGAGATTTTTTAAACAGTGATTGAAAAGGAAAGCAGGGATGACATATGGGCAATGGTACAATATTTGGTTATGACGGTAAGTATGTAAAGGTGATTGATAAGATATTCAATACAATAGTAGTGAGTTTATTTTGGCTGATTGGATGCCTCCCCATCATAACGATTGGTGTATCTACAACTGCTATGTACTATACTGCAGTGAAGGTTATTAAAAATGAAGAGGGATATGTGCTGGAGCAGTTTCTGAAATCATACCGGAGAAATTTGAAAGACGGTATTCTTCTTGAAATACTCTTCGCCGTGGTTTTGTTTATCCTGCAGTTAAACGTGGGGATATTACAGGCGAAGACTTCAGGAAACGTGGGATTATTTTTTATCTGCCTTTACTATGGAGTCAGTATCTACGCGGCAGGAATGCTCTGCTATGTATTCCCTGCGCTTTCCAGATTTGAAATGCCTATGGGATGGATTTTAAAGCTGTCCATGTTCATGACAGGACGTTATTTCCTGACAACTGTTATGCTGCTGTTTATTTTAGTGTCCTCTGCTGCGATAGTGGCATGGATACCCTATACCATGATAGTTGTGCCCGGAGCTGCATCCCTGCTCTGCTCTGAATTTATGGAACGGGTATTGAAGAAGCATGAACCAAAAATAGAAGAACTGGAGGAACCACAGCTATGAAATTTACCAATGGATATTGGCTGTTAAAAGACGAAATGACCCCCGCCTATGCTGTAGAGTACGGCGGTCATACCGTAAAGGGAGATGAACTGACTGTTTATCTGCCCGGAAAACATATTGCAGGCAGAGGGGATGCCTTGAACATTCCCATGCTGACGGTCAAACTTTCCACACCTATGGAGGGCGTGATCAAGGTGTCAGCCGTCCACCACGCAGGAGCACTTTATAAAGGGCCTTTTGCGGAGATTACAAATGATCATCCCCATGCTCAGATCACAGAGACAGAGGAATGTCTGACCTTCGCCAGCGGAAGTTTAAGGGCAGTGATCGACAAGACGCCGAATGCGTATAAGCTGGCTTTTTATGAGGGGGACAAGTTCCTGACAGAGTCCAGCTTCCGCAACCTGGCACATATGCACAACAGGGAAACCGGAAAGAACTATATGGTGGAACAGCTTCTCATTGATGTGGATGAGTATGTTTACGGTCTTGGCGAACGGTTTACACCTTTCGTGAAAAACGGACAGACTGTGGAAATGTGGAATGAAGACGGCGGCACAGCCAGTGAGATTGCCTACAAAAACATTCCGTTTTATATTACCAACAAGGGGTACGGTGTCCTGGTGGATAATGAGGGCGACGTGGCCTATGAAATCGCCAGTGAGAAAGTGGAGAGAATCCAGTTCTCCGTGGAAGGGGAGCGTCTGGACTATTATTTCATCAGCGGTCAAAGCCCAATGGGAACTGTGGAGAAATACACAGAACTGACAGGGAAGCCTGCGCTGCCTCCTGCCTGGTCCTTCGGCCTCTGGCTCACCACATCCTTTACGACGGATTATGATGAGAATACTACGTCCGGTTTTATACAGGGAATGGCAGACAGGGATATCCCGCTGCATGTGTTCCATTTTGATTGTTACTGGATGGAGGCTTTTGAGTGGTGTAACTTCAAATGGGACCCCAATGTGACCACGGATCCCAAATCCATGCTGCAGAGATACCACGACAAGGGCCTGAAGATCTGTGTATGGATCAACCCTTATATCGGTCAGAAATCCTGCCTGTTTGAGGAGGGCAGCGAGAAAGGCTATCTGCTGAAACGCACGGACGGAAGCGTATGGCAGACAGATCTGTGGCAGCCGGGGATGGGACTTGTGGACTTTACGAATCCTGATGCCTGCGTCTGGTACCAGAGCAAATTAAGGACACTTCTGGACATGGGTGTGGACTGTTTTAAGACAGACTTCGGTGAGAGGGTTCCTGTGAAGGATATCGCTTATTTTGACGGCTCAGATCCGGTTAAAATGCATAATTATTATACCTATTTATATAATCAGACCGTATTCCGGCTTTTGGAGGAAGTCAGAGGTGAGGGGGATGCCGTACTCTTTGCACGTTCCGCAACGGTTGGCGGGCAGAAGTTCCCGGCTCACTGGGGCGGCGACTGCTCCGCTACGTATGTTTCCATGGCTGAGACGCTGCGGGGCGGATTGTCTCTTTCCCTCAGTGGATTTGGATTCTGGAGCCATGACATCAGCGGATTTGAACAGACAGCTCCGGCAGATATTTACAAACGCTGGTGCCAGTTCGGGCTTTTGAGCTCACACAGCCGTCTGCATGGGTCTTCTTCCTACCGCGTGCCGTGGCTATTTGATGAGGAAGCCTGTGTAGTGCTGAAAGAGTTTGTGAATCTGAAATGCCGCCTGATGCCGTATCTGTACGGACAGGCTGTCCGTGCCCATGAATACGGCACACCGGTTCTGCGGCCCATGTTCCTGGATTTCCCTGAGGACAGAGCCTGTGATACCCTGGACCGTCAGTATATGTTCGGTTCTTCCCTGCTCGCGGCGCCTGTATTTAAAGAATCCGATGAGGTGGATTATTATCTGCCGAAGGGAACCTGGGTGAATCTGATCACCGGGGAGACAAGAGAGGGCGGAACCTGGTACAGGGAAGTTTACGATTACCATTCCATGCCGCTTATGGTGAAGGAAAATACGATTCTGCCTGTCGGAAAGAATGACCGGGAAGCGGAATATGACTTTGCGGACGGTGTGACACTTCTGTTGTCTGTATTTGCCGATGGAAAAGAAGCAGATGTGGAGATACCGGACTGCAGAGGCAAAATTGTGATGAAAGCCCATGCAGAATGCAGGGACGGAGAGATTCTTGTACATATTGAAGGCGGAAACGATAATTATACGGTAAAGAGCCTTGGCGGACAGAAGTTTAAAATGGTATAAGAAAGTATAAAAGAAAATAAAAAGATGGCGCAGTACCGGAAAAAACGGTTCCTGCGCCATTTCTTTAAACAAATTTTACTGCAGTGCCGTAAGCCATGATCTCAGCTGCGGCCTGGGCAACAGAGGCAGATGAGTAGCGTACGCATACAATGGCATCTGCTCCCATGGACTGGGCTTCCTCCGCCATGCGTTTGGTTGCCAGGGCTCTGGCCTCATTCATCATCTCATTATATGAGGTCAGTTCGCCGCCCACCAGAGTCTTGAATCCGTTCATGATATCTTTGCCCATGTGCACGGTCTGGATGGTGCTGCCTTTTACCAGGCCAAGCATTTCAACATTTTTTCCGGTTATGTGATCTGTTGTGACTATCAGCATAAGCATTTCCCCCTTTTGATTATAAAAGTGTGATCATATGTCTTTATTCTACTCCAGGTTCAGTCTTTTTGACAAGATATATCTGCTTCCAAAGAAGAAAGAAGAAAATACCGGCTGCCAGATACCAGAGGGTTTCTATGATATAGGAATAATTAGTGACTCTTTCACCGGCACGTGTGATCATCATTACGGTTCCGAATCCGCCCGGAAGGGTAATACTTGTAATAATAAGGTCTACGATATTGCATAAAATTATAATACCAAAGAAAGATAACACGGACCCCATAACTTTGTGGGTCTTGAACTGGCTTCCGAGGCAGACAGCGAAGATCAAAAGCCCTGTGGAGAAGATGAAAAATTCTATACAGAGGGACAGCAGATATACAATATTGTTCAGGATATCCGACAGTCCGCTCAGGGAGGTCAGTGTGTGCCACATCTCCCGGAATCCGTAAACGATGGCGGGCCAGGTCTCTTTGTTCACCAGAAGGATGGCAATGGATGCAGCAACAAAGATCAGGTCAAGTATTGTCCATACCCAGTAAATAAATATTTTGGACAACAAAAGCTGTGTGGGAGATACCGGAAGCGTGTGCGTCAGGTAGCCTTCATCTGAAAAGAAACTTTTCTGTATGTGTATTGCCAGATACAGCATGGTCATAAGCAGGACTGCCATGATCCCGAATACGTAGACGACCACATAAAACATGGTTGTTATGCCCATAACGGTATTGGATGAGTCAGAAAGAAATTTTGAAAAATAAATTTGATATCCAATGCGCCCGATGAGTGCATAAACTAAAAGCGCTCCGTGTACAATTAATAGTAGTGTGGAAACAGATTTCCACTCATATTTGAATAGTTTCTTTAACATTTGAACACCTCCCGGAACAGACTGTCCACAGATACTCCTTTGGCCATGCGGATATTGTCCACGCTGTCCTGCATGCGGATATGCCCGTTCTGAATAAAAATCACATCATCCAGAATGTTTTCCACATCTGAGATCAAATGGGTGGAAATGAGGATGGTAGCATTTTCATCATAGTTGTTGATGATCGTGGAAAGGATATAATCCCTGGCAGCAGGGTCAACACCTGCAATCGGTTCATCCAGGCAGTACAGACTGGCTCTGCGGCTCATGACCAGAATGAGCTGTACTTTTTCCTTTGTACCCTTTGACATGGTGCTTAGACGGTCGTTGGGGTTGATATTCAGCTTCTGCAGCATGTCATAGGCCCGTGACCTGTCGAAGTCTTCATAAAAGTCACAGAAATAGGATATAAGATCTAAAACCCGCATCCAGCGGTTCAGATAGGTGCGTTCCGGCAGATAGGATACAATCCTTTTTGTCTCCACACCGGGTGCCTTGCCGTCAACAAAGATCTCTCCCTCAGTGGGAACCAAAAGGCCGTTCAGCAGTTTGATTAATGTGGTTTTGCCGCTGCCGTTTGGGCCCAGCAGACCGATGATCTTACCACGGTCCAGTGATAAGTCGATGTGGTCAAGTGCCAGTTTATTGCCATAACGTTTTGTCAGGCCCCGGCAGTCCAGAATCGTACTCATTTTTTCTCCTCCTCGCTCACTTTATTGATCAGCCCTATGATGTCCTCTTTAGACAGGCCTATTTTTTCCATTTTTTCAAGAAACTCCTTGATTTGTTCAGATGCAAGTTCTGTTTTCAGATCATCTATCATACTAAGGTCCTCCGTAATGAATCTTCCGCTGGTTCTCTGGCTGTATACCAGATTGGTACGCTCCATCTCTGACAGGGCTTTCTGCATAGTGTTGGGATTGACGCCTGCTGTCTGCGCCAAATCCCGCACAGATGGAAGTTTGCTTCCCGGCGGATAGATGCCAGCGATGATATCTGTTGTGATACGCTCGATCAGCTGTACATAGACAGGCCGATCAGGATTCAGTTTCCACGACATATAATGTAACACCTCCTGTATTACTGTACTAATTGCTTAATACAATAATACGCATTTACAGGTACTTTGTCAATAGGTTTTTAAAAAAATACAAAAGAATTTGAAAAACCATCCATTTAGGCATTGCAATTCCCCGATTATATGTTACAATATTGTTACGGAAAAATTAAAAGGTGAGAGTATGAACTTATACGAAGCGATATTTTCAAGAAAATCTGTCCGAAGCTATGAGATGGAACCGGTAAAGGCGGCTCTGCTGAGTGAGATCAGAGAGTATTACAGCCAGATTGAAGGGTTGAATCCGGGTATCCATACGGAGATTTCTATTATAGATAATACTAAGGGACAAAATAAAAGAATACATCTGCTGGGAGCGAAGGCACCTTATTACATTGCCTTTTACTCAGAGGATAAAGACCGCGCTATGATGAACGCGGGATATATTATGGAGCAGCTTGCGCTCTTTATGTGTGCAAAAGGGCTGGGGACATGTTTTTTAAGCGGTGTGAAGCCAAAGGCAGGAAACCCTCACAAGGGGAATCTGAAATTTGTGATTCTCATGGCTTTCGGATACAGCCGGGGCAGCCATACAAGAAAGGCTGTGGAGGCAAAGCGCATGGATCTGCAGGAGCTTTGTGTGTACAAGGAGGTTCCGAGACAGTGGATGAAGCAGCTTCTGGATTCCGCACGCCTGGCGCCGTCCAGTATGAACAGCCAGCCATGGCGGTTTGTGGTTTACGATAACAGAATTCACGTATTTGCCAAGAAGCATAATATGAATCACCTGGGCAGGTATGAGGAGTTTAATTTTGGTATCATGTTTTCTCATCTTATGATCGTTGCAGAAGAATTGTGGCTGGACGTGGATTTGATACGCCTGGAGGATATCACACATAAGAATTTCCCCAACAGCCAGTATATATTGAGTGCTATTTTAAGGACGTGATGAAGAGTCACGTCCTTTTTTTCTGAATTCACGTACAATTATGCGCGCCGCGGCATATTGTGTAATGAGACATGCGTGTGAAGGAAGAGGGAATGCATGATAACTGTGAGTTTATGTATGATCGTTAAGGATGAGGAGGAGGTTCTGGATCGCTGTCTTTCAGGGATGAAAGACCTGGTGGATGAAATGATCATTGTGGATACAGGATCAAAGGACAGGACAAAGGAGATTGCAGGACGGTATACTGACAAAGTATTTACATTTGAATGGACAGATGATTTTTCGGCTGCCAGGAACTTTTCTTTTTCCAAAGCATCTATGGAATACTGTATGTGGATGGACGCGGATGATGTGCTGCTCGAGAGGGACAGAATGGCTTTTTTGACAATGAAACGTGATTTGTCTTTGGACACGGATATTGTGATGATGCGTTATCATACGGCATTTGATGAGAAAGGAAATGCAGTATTCTGGTATTACAGAGAGCGTCTGATTCGGAACGGACGTGGATTTTTATGGCAGGGCGCAGTACATGAGGTCATAACGCCCGGCGGAAATATTGTATACTCAGAGGCTGCTGTTTCACATAAAAAGATCTGTGCAGGGGACCCGGACAGGAACCTCAATATATATAAGAAGATGCTGGCACAGGGGAAGGTCCTGAATGCAAGAGAACTCTATTATTATGCCCGGGAACTATATTACCATGGGGCTTACGGGGAAGCTGTCGAAGCATTCGGCAGCTTTTTAAGGCAGCCGGATGCCTGGCTGGAAAATAAGATAGAGGCATGCCAGGTCATGGCGCAGTGTTATGAAAAAAAAGGAAACAGGGCAGCATCTCTGCAGGCGCTCTTAAGGAGCCTGGAATATGATGTGCCGAGAGCAGAGATCTGCTGTGACATCGGGAAGCATTTTATGGAAGAGGATCAGTACGAAACGGCTGTCTTCTGGTATAAAACAGCTCTGGAATGCAGGCCGGATATCGAAAGAGGGGGTTTTGTCCTCCCAGACTGCTATGGGTATATTCCGGCAATGCAGCTCTGTGTCTGCTGTGATAAACTGGGAAAATACGCGGAGGCGGAGGCATATAACGAGAGGGGCGGGAAATATAAACCGGATTCCGCGGCTTACTTATACAATAGGGAATACTTTCGTGGAAAAAACATAAATTCCCAAAATTCTTAACATCCATTGGACAGCAACATACAATGTATTAGCAGTCTTGAACTGCTAATAGAAATGGATGTGATAATATGAAAGATAATTGTAGATATGGAAAAGAAGAGAGTGCTGCGGCAGAGAGAAATAATGATGTGCATGCAGCAGGATGCCAGGACACAAGATGTTGTCCGGTTTGTCATGAGAGAAGATGCTGCTGCCCGGGGCCTACAGGTCCCATGGGACCCATGGGGCCCATAGGTCCGAGAGGGCCCATCGGCCCAAGAGGTGCTACCGGTGCTGCGGGAGTTCCGGGAATGCGGGGAGCCACAGGACCTACAGGGCCAAGCGGAGCTACAGGCGCTAACGGAATGCGTGGTGCCACAGGCCCAACCGGAGCCCCTGGAATTGCAGGTGTAACGGGGGCCACAGGGCCTGCAGGAAAGACTCCTGTGATTACCGTGGCAGGTACAGTGACGGGAGAACCCGGCACAGAGGCGTCTGTTGATGAAACGTTTACACCGGATGGCGCTGAGTTGTTCTATACGATTCCGGCTGGTCCCACAGGTCCGACCGGAGCAGCAGGAGCGGCAGGAGTTACCGGGGCTACAGGGGCAACCGGTTCGGAAGGCGCTGCCGGTCCCACAGGTCCTACAGGTCCCACCGGAGCTACGGGTCCGACCGGAGCTGCCGGTCCAACGGGTCCGACCGGGCTCATAGGCCCTACGGGTCCCACCGGAGCCAATGGAGCCGCGGGAGCCACCGGAGCTACGGGAAATACAGGAGCCAACGGAGCAACCGGCCCAACCGGAGCCACAGGGGCAGCCGGGGCCACAGGCCCCACTGGGCCAATGGGAGCAAAAGGTGATACCGGAGCCAATGGAGCAACCGGCCCGACAGGTGCCGCAGGCCCTACGGGTCCCACCGGAGCCAATGGAGCCGTCGGAGCTACCGGAGCTGCAGGCCCAACCGGTCCGACCGGAGCCACAGGGCCTACAGGTATGAATGGAGCAGCGGGAGCCACAGGAGCCACCGGAAATACAGGAGCCACCGGAGCACCAGGACCTATGGGAGCCACAGGAGCTACCGGGGCCAACGGAGCTACGGGTCCGACAGGAGCAACCGGCCCGACCGGAGCCAATGGAGTAATGGGAGCTACAGGAGCAACCGGCGCTACCGGGGCCACCGGAGCTACGGGTCCGACAGGAGCAACCGGCCCGACCGGAGCCAATGGAGTAATGGGAGCTACAGGAGCAACCGGCGCTACCGGGGCCACCGGAGCCACAGGGAATACCGGAGCTACAGGCGCGACAGGTCCTGCAGGAGATACGGCATGTTGTGCATGTGTTGCGCAGATGAGAAACATCCTTCAGCAGATCATCACGCTTTATCCAACAGAAAATCTTGTGATATCCATGGAAAGCGGCAACAATGTGAGCGGCCGTCCGGGAAGCCTTCTTCCTGCCCCGAACACAAATCCAAATGCCGGTCTTTTCCAGATAGTAAACAGTCAGGGCGCAGCACAGGAGGCGGTATCAATCTGCAGAATCGCAGCCGTCAGAATCACCAGTGCTGCCTATAATAACGGAATCACGTATCTTCCGGCACCTGCTCCGGCACCTACAGGCTGCTGCGCAAACTGTGAGGCTGCTGTCCGTTCTTATCTGCCGGTGGGTACAACAGGAGCCGCTGTCAAGGCAGGCGGTCAGACCGTCGGACAGGGCAGTGTGCTGAGAAACGAATATGGCGTAGTGGTTCTTGTCGGCGCCAATAACAGTGATCCGACCTTTATCTCCACCTGCAAGGCCGAAAGTATCACAAAGTAATTATTTACAAGGAATAAGCTTTAAACCATACGGGGGAGAAAATCTGTATATCAGGTTTTCTCCTCCTGTTTTTTATACTTTGATTGGAGGGCACTTGTTCCTTTTTGAGCGAAAGTATTTTCTTTTATCATAAGATGGTGAAAAGTTCCGGTCAATCGATAAATGTTTCTTGACAAGTGAAAATGTAACTGATATAGTTACAGTATAAGAGTAACAAAAAAAGTTACAGTAGCGTGATGAGGATTTATATTCTGAGTCATGGGCTCAGAAAGGAGCAGTTATGAATACGAAAGAACACGAAGTTATGAAAATGAGAGGCAGTGCAGATGTATCATATCTTGGGCAGAGCGTAGACTCCATGATATGGGAGTTTATGAAGGAAAAGGGGATTCCGGGACTTACCCTGGCAATTGTTCAGGCCCCCTATATTCCGAGAGTAGTGGGGTATGGGTTGTCAGATACAGGTGAGAGAAGGCTGGCTTCAGCCAATACAATGTGGCCGGCAGGCCCCATTTCCCAGGCGTTTGCGGCTGTGGCAGTCATGCAGCTTTTTGAGGATGGAAAACTGGGGCTGGAAGATAAACTGGGTGATCATATACCGGAGGTACCGGAGGAATGGTATGATATTGAGATTCTGCAGATGCTCCGCCATGCGTCGGGTCTGCCTGACTGCCAGACGGATGGATTTGACATTTACAGAGAATGGGAGTTTAAAGAGGTTCTTGATTTAATAAGCAAAGAAGCCCTGCATTTTACTCCGGGTACAGAGGTGGAATGGAGTGCGTCAAATTTCCTGATGCTGACAGAGATCGTGGAACGTGTAAGCGGTGAGACATATCATGATTTTGTGACAGAAAGGCAGATCCATTTCCTTGGACTGAAGAGGACAGGATTTGCGGAGGACCTGGAAAACTTCAGGCATGAGGATGTATCCCTGACGGAGAACATCCATCAGTTGTTTAAAAAAGACGGGACATACATTGACCCCACAGAACCGGCCGCAAGTTATGACGAACTCGGCAGAAGGACAGGGCGGGCAGCGTCTTCAGCCCTCAGGGGAGTGGGGGATGTCTGGGCGTCCGCGCAGGATATTTCCTTCTGGGATATCGGGCTGGCAGGAGGAGTGCTGATCCATGAGCCTGAGCACAGAAAGCTTGTCTACGCCCCGTGGAACCTGCCGGACGGCAGAGAGGTGCCGGGAGTGGCAGGCTGGCAGTTTTATAAGCACAGAGGACTGATGGATATCAAAGGTTCTGTTCCCGGGTATTCTTCTTTCCTGAGCAGGTTTACCCATCCGGATGAACTGGTGTGCGTTACGCTGCTGGCAAATAAGGAAGGTATTGACTTTACGAATCTGGGAAGAAGAATTGCGGGGGCGTTCGGAGATCTGCTGTCCACCAATTATGATGATAATAAATTGTATCTCTTTGAAGGGCAGTTTCCGGTAAAGGATATGGTCAGACGATTGAAAAACGTTCTGGAAGAAAAGAAAATTCCGGTATTTGCAGAATTTGACCATGCGAAAAATGCAGAGGAGGCAGGTCTGTCCCTGCGGCCGACCACAGTGGTCGTCTTTGGTGCTCCAAAAGTGGGAACCGGGCTGATGCAGGAGGATCAGAGCATTTCCCTGGAACTTCCGCTCAGGATTGCCCTCTGGGAGGATGAGACGGGCAGTACCTGGCTGGCATTTCCAAGAATGGAACGGCTGGCAGGAGAATATGGACTGGGCAGTCATCCGGTGGTTGGGAAGATGCAGGAGCTGCTGGAGGAACTTGTGAGAAAAGCGGGGAGTGTTTATGCATAGATAAATGCAGAACGCAAAAGGACGGACATCTTTTTGAGATGTCCGTCCTTTTCAAGAAATAAAAAGAGCGCGAGACGGGACTCGAACCCGCGGCCTCGACCTTGGCAAGGTCGCGCTCCACCAACTGAGCCACTCGCGCATGTCTTAACGACAAAACATAATATACTATATCTTTCGTCAAATGTCAACACGTTTTTTGAAAAAAATTAAAAAATATTTCTGGGGTATTTACCATGTAAAAAAAGGAGGGCCGGGCTTTTTATAAAGCCCGGCGTATGAAAAAGAAAATTTTTATATAAAGGTGATTGCCTTTCTATGTATCTAATAATAAAGCACAAATGTGATGAAACTGTGGTGAAATATTAAAAGAATTGTGAATGGAATTTGAATGTTTTGTGAAAGGAGAAAATAATTTTCCATTATGCTCAATTTATGCTATAATAGACGAAAAGCTGGTCAGACGCCCACCGGCGCCTGGGGTCTGTGATAAGACCAGACGGGGGCAGAGAGCAGCACTGCATTAGGAGGTGCTTCATTATGAAAATGATTTTTGCGATCGTGCACAAGGAAGATGAAGGATTCGTGGTAGAACGTCTGAATAAGGAACGCATCAGTGTGACAAAACTTGCCAGTACAGGCGGATTTTTGAGAAAAGGAAATGCCACGCTGATGATAGGAACTGAGGACGACAAGGTGGAAATGGTGCTCCAGGTCATCAAGGAAGAGTGTTCCAGAAGAAAAGAGATGCTCATCAATCCAACTTATTCCGCCGGGACAAAAGGTCCGGTGCTGGGATATTCCGCACCGCCGGTCACCATTGATGTGGGCGGCGCTACAGTATTTATTGTGAATGTGGAACAATACTTGAAACTGTAAAGGCGGATACGAGAGATGATAGGAACACTGGTAAACTGCGCTACGATTTTGACAGGGAGCTTTATCGGCAGCAGATTGAAAAAAGGAATACGGGAGGAGCATCAGGAGATCATGATGCAGGCCATGGGGCTGGCAGCCACAGCGCTGGGAATCAATGCCATAGTCAAGTACATGCCCCAGAGTGAATACCCGGTTCTGTTTATTGTGAGTCTGGCACTTGGCGGGCTTCTCGGAGAGAAGATACATCTGGAGGACAAGTTTAAGAAGTTTGTCACCGGGTTTTCCAATGGGAATCTGGCTCAGGGCTTATCCACGGCGATATTACTGTTCTGCGTGGGAACCCTGTCCATTCTGGGGCCCATGGAGAGCGCATTGAGAGGGGACAATACTTACCTGTTCACCAATGCCATGCTGGATTTTGTCACATCCTCTGTGCTGGCATCCACCTTTGGATTCGGTATCGCACTGGCAGCCATTGTCTTGTTTTTCTGGCAGGGATTTTTCTACTGCCTGGCACTGCTGCTGGCCGGTGTCATGAGTCCGGCGATCATGGCGGAGATTTCCATTATCGGAGGTATCCTGATCTTCAGCTCAGGCCTCAGCATCCTGGGAATCAAGAATTTCAGAACCATGAATATGCTTCCCGCATTTCTGGTTCCCGCAGTGTTCTTTATCGTCAAATCATTTTTATAAACAGAAAATCCAAACCCCGGTCATAAGGGATGGATGCCATACGACAGAAGAAAGGGGATCAACATCGTGGTCAGAAAGACAAATGTAGTGGAACAGCAGAATGTGCGGGGCGGAGAAGGCACCGTGGAATTCCATCATATCCTGAAGGAGGAAGAGCTTTACGGACACGGCAAGTTATATGCCAAAGTAGTGTTAAAGCCGCACAGCTCCATCGGTATGCATCAGCATGTGGGCAACACAGAGCCATATTTTGTGCTGAAGGGAACAGGAGTTTTCGTGGACAATGACGGCAGCCGTACAGAAGTGCATCCCGGAGATGTATGTGTCATTGAGCCGGGACAGAGCCATAGCATGGAGAATAATACAGACGAAGATTTTGAAATGATGGCTCTCATTTACAACGAAGCAGCAAAATAGACAGGACAGATTTTGCGGAGGAGAAAAGCCTCTGACGAAATCTGACAAAAAGGACGTTTTCGCATGGGCGGGAATGTCCTTTTTTGTAAAATGCACTTGTGAAACATAATATATAATGTTAAAATTGTCACATAAGCATATGCTTGTGTATGCTTCTTGGGCATACGAAAATTTCAGGAAAAAAGCGGAGGAATTCAAGATGAAAAAACTGAAAGTGACAAAAGGCGCAAAGTGTATGGCATGTCTGGAATGTGTAAGAGCCTGTTCAACAAGCTTTTACAAGGAGTTTGACCCGGACAAATCCTGTATCCAGATCATTGACAAAAAGGGCGATGCAAAACCGATGGTCTGCGTACAGTGCGGAAAGTGCGCAGAGGCCTGTCCAGAAGGTGCGATCACACAGAATGCAAAGGGCGTTTACATGATCAACAAGAAAAAATGTACCGGATGCGGCAAATGTGTTGAGGCATGTCCTTTCCATGTAATGGTGAAGGCAGAGGATTCACCGACAAGCAGCAAATGTATCGCTTGCGGTATCTGTGCGAAAGCATGTCCGATGGACGTACTGGAAGTTGTAGAGAGCTAAGCATATGTAACGGGGCTGCCGCGTGAATCATGCGGCGGCCTTTTGTGTTTTTGGATACCGGGAGATATTGGAAGAAAAGGGGGTTTTTGCATGGTACACGGTACAGCGGTACTGAAATCAGAATACGACGGCCTGGGGCTGTCCGTCTTATGGGTCGTGCCAAATGAAGGGACAAAAGGTGTGGTACAGATATCCCACGGCATGAGCGAGAACAAGGAGCGGTATCTGCCATTTATGGAATACCTGGCCGAACGGGGATACATCTGTGTGATCCATGACCATCGCGGGCATGGCGGCAGTGTACATAACCGGGAGGAGCTGGGATATCTCTACGGCGGTAAAAATAAAGCCATGGTGGAGGATCTTCATCAGATCACCATATGGATCAAAGAGATATTTCCGGATCTTCCGGTGTATCTTCTGGGGCACAGCATGGGCACACTGGTAGCCAGGAATTACCTGAAATATTTTGACAATGAGCTGGAAAAACTGATCCTTACCGGGCCGCCATGTGAGAATCCGGCAGTGGATCTGGGCCTGCTCATAGCCAGAACACAGAAAAGGCACAGAGGAGGCCGCTATCGCAGCAAACTTTTAGAGACCATGTCCTTTGGTACCTTTGCCAGCCGTTTTGCAGGGGAGAAGAGCCGGTTTGCCTGGATCTGTTCCGATGAGGAAGTGGTGAAGGCGTATGAGGAATCACCACTGTGCGGTTTCACTTTTACGGCGGATGGGTTTGAGGGGCTTTTGATGCTCCTGAAGGAAACCTACAGGAAAGAGGGCTGGAGGCTGCAGAATCCCCAGCTGCCCATTCTGTTTCTGGGGGGCGAAGAGGACCCCTGTATCGGAAACGGCAGAAAGTTTGTGAAAGAGCTTCAGTACATGAGGCAGGTGGGCTACCGCCACGTGACGGGAAAGCTCTATCCGGGCATGCGCCATGAGATTTTAAATGAAAAAGATAAACTGACAGTATATCGGAATATTTATCAATATCTGGAAAAATAAGGCGATTATTTTGAAATTATCTCCAATATGCCGGTTGAAAAACAAAAAATATAATGTTATAGTTAATTTGTACTCATAAATAAAAAGAAAGTACAGGTGTTATAAAAGGAGGACGAGCATGAAGAAGAAAATTTTAGGTATCGTGTTATCTCTGACAATGGTCGGTGCCATGCTGGCAGGCTGCGGACAGCAGCAGGGAGCTGAGGACAAGAAGGAAGAAACCAAGACAGAAGATACGAGCAAAGAAGATACCAATGCGGACGACGCCGAAAAAGCGGATGATACGGACAAAAAAGAAGATGCTGCTGACGACAGCAAGACGGAAGCCAGCGGTAAATTCGCTCCGGTTGCAAAAGAAGACCTGAAGGTGGGCGTTATCCATATTTCCGATCCGGCAGAGGGTTCCGGATACACTTACACACATGACCAGGGCATCGTTGAGATGCAGAAGGAACTGGGACTGGAAGACAGCCAGATCATCCGTAAGAACAATATCCCGGATACAGACCCAACCATGACAGAACAGGCGATCAGGGAATGTATCGAGGACGGATGCCAGATCATTTTCGCCACCAGCTTTAACTACATGGACACCTGTGAGCAGCTTGCGCAGGAATTCCCGGATGTGATCTTCTCTCACGGCACAGGATATAAGTCCAATGATACAAACTTTAACAACTACTTCGGAAGAATTTACCAGGCAAGATATTTATCCGGTATCGTTGCAGGTATGAAGACAGAGAGCAACAAGATCGGCTATGTGGCAGCCATGGGTTCTGAGAACTCAGAGGTTACCGGCGGTATCGACGCATTTGCCATCGGTGTTGCAGAGGTGAACCCGGATGCGGAGATCCACGTAAAAGTAACGAACAGCTGGTTCTCACCCACAGAGGAGACCAACGCGGCAAAAGCTCTGATCGCAGAGGGCTGTGACGTGATCGGACAGCACTGTGACACACCCAACCCGCAGACTGAGGCAGAATCCGCAGGCGTATGGGGCGTAGGATACAATTCTGATATGAGCAAGGATGCTCCGGATGCTACACTTACCTCTGTTATCTGGAACTGGGGCGTATATTATACACAGGCAGTGCAGAAAGTCATTGACGGAACCTGGACACCGGAGATCTACTTCGGCGGAATGGATGACGGTCTGGTAGATATCACTCCTATCAATGAGGAGCTGTGCGCACCGGGAACAAAAGAGAAAGTGGAAGAAGCCAGAAGAAAGATCATGGAAGAAGGCTTCAATGTATTTGACGGAGTTCTGGAGACAAACGACGGCAAAGCTGTGGGAACAGAAGGCGGCACACTGGATGATGCGACCATTACCGGAGGAATCAACTGGTATTATAAGAATGTAATCGTAGATTGATCCATATTTCTTGTTTAGTGAAAAATACAAAGAGGGAATACAAAATGTGAAAAATCATTTTGTATTCCCTCTTTTCTTATGATACAATTATCCTGTATGTTTGTGTCTAAAATTGTAACGGATGGTGTATGCGTTACCAAAACAGAAAGAAACGAGAGGTGACACAGTTGGCTTTAGACAAGGTAGAGAATGCCATTGAGCTGAGAGGTATCACAAAGACATTTGGCAGTGTTGTGGCGAACGACCATATTGACCTGGATGTGAGAAGGGGAGAGATCTTAGCGCTTCTTGGTGAGAACGGGTCCGGAAAAACCACATTGATGAATATGATTTCAGGCATTTACCACCCCGATGAGGGCAGCATCCATGTAAATGGCAGGGAAGTGGTGATCAATTCCCCCATGGATGCCAAGAAGCTGGGAATCGGCATGATCCATCAGCATTTTAAGCTGGTGGATGTATTTTCAGCCATGGATAATGTGGTGATCGGTGCAGAGGGAAAAAGGATTAAGCCCAGGGAGCTGAAAGAGAAAATCCAGGAGCTGACCAAAAAATTCGGTCTTGAGGTTGACCCGGAGAAGAAGATATACAATATGTCCGTCAGTGAGAAGCAGACCGTGGAAATTCTGAAGGTACTGTACAGAAATGCGGATATTTTAATCTTAGACGAGCCTACAGCAGTGCTCACGCCCCAGGAGACCCAGAAGCTTTTTGCCATTCTGCGCAGAATGAAAGAGCAGGGAAGCGCCATTATCATTATCACCCACAAGCTGAACGAGGTTATGGAGATCAGCGACCGGGTGACGATCCTCAGAAAAGGAAAAAGTATAGACACGGTAAACACAGCCGAGACCAATGAAAAGCAGCTCACCGAGCTGATGGTGGGCCGTCCGGTCACCCTGGAGATAGACCGGCCGAAATGTGAGAATGTGCACACCAGGTTAAAAGTGGTGGATCTGTCTGTGAAGAAAGCGGACGGGACCATGGCCCTTAAGGATCTGTCCTTTGAGATTAAGGCGGGAGAGATCCTGGGCGTAGCAGGGATCGCCGGCAGCGGACAGAAGGAGCTGTGCGAGGCCATTGCGGGTCTTGTGCCTGTGGAGACAGGTGCAGTCCTGCACAATAAAGAAAATATCATCGGCAAGACGCCGAAGCAGATCAACAACCTGGGAATCAGCCTGGGCTTTGTGCCTGAGGACAGGCTGGGCATGGGGCTTGTGGCGTCCATGGGTATGGTGGACAACATGCTGCTGAAATCCTATGACAAGGCAAAGGGCATCTTTGTGGACAGAAAGCCCGCCAAAAAACTGGCTGAGGAGCTGGTAGAACGCCTGGAGATCATGACCCCCAATGTGGAGACGCCTGTGCGCCTGCTCTCGGGCGGTAATGTGCAGAAGGTTCTGCTTGGGCGGGAAATCGAATCAGAGCCGTCAGTGCTGATCACCGCTTACCCGGTCAGAGGTCTGGATATTAACTCTTCCTACACGATCTATGACCTGCTGAATGAGCAGAAGAAAAAGGGTGTTGCCGTTATGTTTATCGGTGAGGATTTGGACGTGCTTCTGGAAATCTCTGACAGGATCATGGTGCTCTGCCATGGAGAGGCGACCGGAATCGTGGATGCTGCCGTTACTACAAAGGAAGAACTGGGACTGATGATGACAGGATCAAAAAGGGAAGGGGTGAAGGCTGATGGATGAGACAAGAAAGAAAGAGCCTCTGATTCGTGTTGAGAAGAGAAAAGAGCGCCCCGCAAAACAGGTTCGGCTGCTGCGTCTGGCCTCAGTGCTGCTTGCCATTGTTGCCGGCGGCCTCTTTATCCTCTGTATCGGATATAATCCGTTTTCTGTGTATGCTACCATTGTATCAGGTGCATTCAGAAGCAGCATGGCATTCCAGGCGACGATCAAACTTATGGTGCCGCTGCTCATACCGGCGCTGGGACTTACCCTGGCATTTAAGATGCGTTTCTGGAATATCGGAGCTGAGGGGCAGATCATCATGGGCGCTGTGTTTGCCACATTTTTTGCCCTGTTCTGCTGGGATTTCCCTCATTGGCTTCTCATGATCTGCATGTTTTTGGCAGGTATGCTGGGAGGCGCTCTGTGGGGAATCATTCCCGCGTTTTTTAAGGCAAAATTCGGTACCAATGAGACACTTTTCACATTGATGCTGAACTATATTGCGCTGTATCTGATTTCCTTCTTAAGGGATGGTCCGTGGCAGGACCCCAACTCTTCGGGATTTCCTAAAATCGCCAGGTTTGGGGAGAATGCGCAGCTTGACAAGCTGTTCGGCGTGCATGTGGGATGGCTGATCGGGCTTGTTCTGGTAGTCATTGTGTATATCTATCTGAAATACACAAAACAGGGCTACGAGATCAGCGTGGTAGGCGAGAGCCGCGCCACAGCCCAGTATGCGGGCATGAACTATAAGAAGATCGTGCTGCGCACCATGGCATTTTCAGGTGCCATCTGTGGTATCGCAGGCATGGTACAGGCCAGCGGTTCGGACCTGACCCTTACCACTTCAGTGGCAGGCGGCGTGGGATTTACAGCTATCATCGTGGCATGGCTGGCCCAGCTTAATCCGGTGGGAATCCTGGTGGTTTCCCTGCTGTTCAGTGTGCTGGAAAAGGGAAGTACGGTTATGCAGTCCTCCTATGGGCTGTCCGCCTACTCGGCAGATGTGCTGCAGGGGATCATCCTGTTTTTCGTGCTGGGATGTGAATTTTTCGTCAGATACCGTTTTGTGACCCGTAAGAAGGGAGGAAAGGCGTAATGAATTTTTTTACTAACTTTTTTGTGGCGGCAGTTCTTGCCGGTACTCCGCTTTTGTTCGGGATCTTAGGTGAGATCATCAATGAAAAGTCAGGACATCTGAATCTGGGCGTGGAGGGCATGATGTCCATCGGTGCATGCGCAGGCTTCATGATGGGATATAAGACAGATAATCTGCTTCTGGCACTGATCGCCGCATTTGCGGCAGGTATGCTGGGCGCACTCATCTATGCTGTGCTCACCGTTACCTTTATGGCAGACCAGAATGTTACCGGATTGACGCTCACTATTTTCGGTATCGGCCTGAGCAACTTCTTCGGTGATTTTGTACGGGAGAAGTCAGGGGCCACCTCTCTGAAACTGCCGTCCGGCATTTTAGACAGCCTTGGCAAAGTGGAGATTCCGCTGCTGTCCGATATTCCGGTACTGGGAAAACTGTTCTTTAATTATAATATTTTTGTGTATCTCGGAATCGTGGCTGCCATTCTGTGCGGCATTTATCTGCACAGGACCAAGGCAGGACTGAATATCCGGGCAGTGGGGGAGAATCCGGCGGCTGCGGATGCCGCGGGCCTTCCCGTCACAAGGCTGAAATATATCAATCTGATGCTTGGCGGAGGCATCTGCGGGATTGGCGGTGCGTACTGTTCCATGATCATCTGTAACGGTGTATGGATCAGCAATTGTGTAAACGGTCTTGGATGGATCGCTGTGGCTCTGGTAATATTCGCCACCTGGAATCCCAATAAGGCTATTTTCGCGGCACTGGTTTTCGGTGCGTTCAGCGTGTTGAAATACTATGTACCGAAGTCAGTCATCAGGATACCGGATTCCATTTTCGATATGGTGCCGTTCTTCATGACAATACTTGTGCTGATCATCACTTCCATCCGTTCCTCAAAGGAGAATTCCCAGCCGCAGTCCTGCGGTGTGAACTATTTCCGTGAGGAGAGATAGAATCGTTACAAGATACGAAAGAAAAGCCAGATTCCCGGATGGGAGTCTGGCTTTTCGCCAATGTGCAAAATCAGTGGATAGGAGGCGGGAAAATGTCAACAAAATCAGAGCTTTTGAAGCTGCTTGAGAGTCACAGAGGGGAATACCTTTCAGGGGAGGAACTGGCATCAAGGCTTGGATATTCCAGGACAGCGGTGTGGAAAGCCATGAAAAACCTGCGCCAGGAGGGATACCGGATTCTGGCTGTGAATAACAGAGGGTATGCCCTGGAGACGGATAATGATATTCTGTCCGTGGAGGCAGTGAAAATGCATCTGGAACATCGGAATGTGTTTATGCAGGTGGAAAAGGAAATCTCTTCCACGAACCAGTATCTGAAAAAGAAGGGGATTGAGGAAAATCTGCCCCATGGCTCCTTTGTGGCAGCGGAGGCTCAGACTGAGGGAAAGGGCAGGCGGGGGCGTACCTTTTACTCACCGGCCGGCAGCGGTCTTTATTTGAGCGTACTCATGCGGCCGAAAAGGACAGCGCAGGAGAGTCTGACCCTGACAGCCGCCGCTGCGGTGGCTGTCTGCCGCGCTGTGGAGGAAGTCTGCGGGGTATCTCTGGGAATCAAGTGGGTCAACGATCTGTATCTGGGGGAGCGGAAGGTCTGCGGAATCCTTACGGAGGCTGTGACAGACTTTGAGACAGGAGATATTGAGCTGGTGGTGGTGGGAATAGGACTGAATCTCCGTATGCCGGCCGGCGGTTTTCCCGGGGAGCTTTCAGAGGTTGCCGGAGCTATATTGGGGGATGATGTGTATGTGGACAGGAACCTGCTGACTGCAGGCATTATCAATTATCTCCTCGAAGAGGCGGAGAAGGAGGGAATCCCGGAAGCGTATATTTCCAGGAATATCGTGCCGGGCAGACGTGTGCGGGTGGCATACGGGACCCGGGTCAGAAGTGTGGAGGCAGAAAAAATCCTGCCGGACGGCAGGCTGCTTGTTAAAAATGAGCAGGGAGAGGAGGAAATCCTCCCCTGCGGCGATGTGTCCCTGAATCTGCATTAACGATTTTTCTTTCGGCTTCTGCGCAGGGTATTCCAGCAGACAAACTGGACCAGCAGGATGCCGGCAAAAGCGCCGATGCTGTCTATCATCACATCGCGTTTGGAAGGGCCTCTGCCCGCCACAAAGGACTGGTGGAACTCATCCGTACAGGCAAAACCCACACTGATGAATCCTGCAAAGAGGATCAGCAGAATCCCGCGCAGGCCGTATACGTACAGGGGGAAGGAGACACAGACAGCCAGCACAAAGTATTCACTCATGTGCGCCAGCTTCCTGACAGGTGTGTGGATCTTGTCCGTGTAATAGGCGATCTGTTCTTCGCTCATATTTTTATCCAGTACAGTATCTGCGGTCACTATGATCTTATGGCTTATTTTATAGCTGAGATTTCCCGATTCGGTTCCCGTCTGGCTGGAAAAGGAGAATATCAAATACATCACCAGAAGTGCCGGCAGAAAAGAAAAGGGCTTCAGCAGCAATATGAAAAATTTCTTCATGTTGGGTTCCTCTTTCGTCTTATCAGGTTATAGGTTGCTTCCTGGTGACTATATCACGTTTCAGGAAATGTGTAAAGTGCCGGGGACAGGCGGATCGGGAGAGAAAACCCCCTTGGATTACCCAAAAACCGTTTGACAAGGAAAAAGAACCGCTTTATACTATTATTAAAATATAAAGAAAAAGGCAAAGAAAAGAAGAGTACATTCTGCAGACTGGCAAAGAGAGCTTCGATCGGTGGGAAGAAGTGCAGCAGGCTGGATGGAAGATGGTCTTGGAGCCGCGTACCGACTACAGAAGTATAGGCTACGATGGGAGCGCCCATTACAGCGCCGGAGTATAAGGATATCCATGGAGTGGTTTGGATTTCCCGTACTTGCAAAGGTCTGTGCCGTGAGGCGCGGATGAATCAAGGTGGTACCACGAAGCATAATGCTCTCGTCCTGATTGTATGTCAATTATGGACGGGAGATTTTTTTTGCCGGAAAAGGAGGAGATTATGAGTAAACAGACACAGGAAACAGGAGGAGCGCCCAAATGGTCGGGCAGCTTCGGATTTATTATGGCAGCAGCGGGTTCTGCTGTGGGAATGGGAAACTTATGGCGTTTCCCCATGCTTGTGGGGGAGAGCGGAGGCGGAGCCTTTGTTCTTGTGTACCTCATCTGCATCTTTCTGGTGGGGATTCCGCTGATCATTGCCGAGATCAGTATTGGCCGCGCCGGAGGAAAAGACGCCTTCGGAAGCTATAAGGCCCTGAATTCCAAATGGGGCGGTGTGGGTATTCTGGCGGTGATCACAAGCTTCATCGGCCTTTCTTACTACGCCGTGCTGGGCGGCTGGGTGATCCGGTATATTTTTGTCTCCGTGACAGGGCTGCCAAAGAGCAGTGAAGCCTTTTTTACATCGTTTACAAGCAATACGGGCAGCCAGATCATCTATTATCTGGTGTTTATGGTCATCACAGTGGCTATTGTTGTAATGGGAATCCAGAAGGGGATTGAGAAGTCATGCAAGATCATGATGCCGCTTCTGATCGTCTGCCTGATCGTCATTGTCATTCGTTCCTGTACACTTCCGGGTGCCGGGGAGGGAATCAAATTCTTTCTGAAACCGGATTTCTCAAAATTGACGCCGGGAGCCTTCCTGTCAGCACTTGGACAGGTATTTTTCTCCCTGTCACTGGGTACAGGGGCCACGATCACATACGGGGCCTATCTGGGGAAAAATCAGAATATTCCCAAGAGTGCCGCAAGCATTGCGTTTTTCGATACCATGGTGGCCATGATCGCGGGATTTGCCATTCTTCCTGCTGTGTTCGCATTTGGATTTTCACCGGAGAGCGGACCGAGTCTTATGTTCCAGACGCTGCCTGCAGTGTTTGATGAGATGGCAGGCGGAAAGATTTTCGGAGTGGTGTTCTTTGTGCTGGTGCTGTTTGCCGCGGTTTCCACAAGTATTGCGTTTTTAGAGGTAGTGGTCTCCTTTGCTGTGAACACGTTCAAGGTAAGCCGTGCAAAGGCATCCGTCATTTCCGCGGCACTCATCACCTGTCTGGGAATCCCCTGCGCGCTCAGCTTCGGTATCTGGAGCGATATTAAGATCGCCGGAAGAACCTTCTTTGACCTGGGAGATTATCTGGTGTCCAATGTATCTCTGCCGATTGGCGGGATTCTGGCCTGTATCTTTATCGGATGGGTATGGAAGAGGAAAAATGCAGAGAAGGAAGTTACGAATGATGGAAAGATCAGCTTTAAGCTGGTTTCCGCCTGGTCAGTGCTGGTGAAGTTTGTACTGCCGGTTGTGATCTTTATTATCTTTATAACCTCCAACCAATGGATAAAAAAACTGTTTGAAGATCTGTTTGGCAATCTGTTTAAGTAAAAACGGGACAGGAACCGTCCGGATGCATGGCAGCAGAGCCGCATCCGGGCGGTTTTTCTTCTATTGTCAATTTCAATAATTAATGATATTCTGTATAGGACAAAAGATGATTAGAAACCTATTATAGAAAAGCGAGGACAAGGCATGAGTCTGGCAGATCATATTTTTATGGATATGTGCCGCGATATTCTGGAGAACGGCACGGACACAAAAGGCGAAAAGGTCCGCCCAAAATGGGAGGATACCGGGGAGAGCGCGTACACGATCAAACGTTTCGGAGTTGTGAACCGCTATGATTTGAGAAAAGAGTTTCCCGCGCTGACACTGCGGAAGACAGCTCTTAAAAGCTGCATGGATGAGATCCTCTGGATATACCAGAAAAAGTCCAACAACATCCACGACCTGAATTCCCATATCTGGGATGCCTGGGCGGATGCGGACGGCTCCATCGGAACCTGTTACGGCGATGTGGTGGGGAGGAAGTTCATCTACAAGGGGGAGGAGACAGACCAGATGGATTATGTACTGCGGCAGCTAAAAGAAAACCCGTACAGCCGCAGGATCATGACCAATCTGTACCAGTTTGAATATCTGCACAGCGGTGCGCTGGACCCCTGCTGTTACAGCATGACTTATAATGTGACAAAGGACGCGGCAGAGGACAGGCTGGTACTGAACGGTGTTTTGAACCAGCGCTCCCAGGATGTTCTGGCGGCAAACAACTGGAATGTGTGCCAGTATTCCATCCTTCTTATGATGGTGGCCCAGGTAAATGACATGATCCCCGGGGAATTGGTGCATGTGATCGCGGATGCCCATATCTATGACCGCCACGTGCCGGCTGTCAGGGAACTGATTTCCAGGACACCTTATGCGGCGCCAAAGGTAACCCTGAATCCGGAGATAAAGGATTTTTATGACTTTACCACAAAGGATCTGATCGTGAAGGATTACCAGGCGGGGCCGCAGATCAGGAATATACCCATAGCAGTTTGAGGCGGCAGTCCGAGAATCTGCATGACAAAGGAGAGAGACAAGATGAATATAATCGTAGCTGTAGATAAGAACTGGGGAATCGGCAAAGACAACCGTCTGCTTGTGAGCATTCCGGCTGACATGAAATTTTTCCGCACCACAACCACCGGCAAAGTGGTTGTTATGGGAAGAAAGACTCTGGAGAGCTTTCCGGGCGGACAGCCCTTGAAAAACCGCACGAACATTGTGCTCACAAGGGATGAAAATTACAAGGTAAAAGACGCTGTGATCGTGCACAGTGTGGATGCGCTTATGGAAGAACTGAAACAATATGACAGCGAAGAGGTTTATGTCATCGGCGGTGACAGCGTATACAGCGCCCTGCTGGACTACTGTGATACCGCTTATGTAACGAAGATCGACTTCGCCTATGAGGCAGATACCTGGTTCCCCAATCTGGATGAGAGAAAGGACTGGTCAGCAGCTGAGGCCAGCGAGGAGCAGACCTATTTTGACCTGGAATACCAGTTCGTAAAATATAAGAAAAACGGCAAATAATACCTGCGGCTCTGCCGCGGACACAAAACAGGCCTCCGGAGGAAAAATTCCCGCCGGAGGCCTCTGATTTATTCAATAATTATTCAATAACCTGAATCCATCCCTCAGGAGCTTCCAGTCTACCCATCTGGATGCCTGTGAGTGTGTCATACAGTTTCTGGGTTACAGGGCCCATCTGTTCCATGCCTGCCGGCAGTATGATCTCTTTGCCGTGGTCAACGATCTTTCCTACCGGGGAGATAACTGCAGCTGTGCCGCAGAGACCGCACTCGGCAAAATCTTTTACTTCCTCGAAGAGAACCTCCCTCTCCTCAACCTTCAGGCCCAGATAATGTTCCGCAACATAAATCAGGGAACGTCTGGTGATGGACGGCAGAATACTGCTGGATTTTGGTGTTACTACGGTGTTGTCTTTGGTGACAAAAAGGAAGTTGGCGCCGCCTGTCTCCTCCACCTTGGTTCTTGTGCCCGGGTCCAGATACATATTTTCATCAAAGCCCTGGTTGTGGGCATCCACGATGGCGTGAAGGCTCATGGCGTAATTCAGGCCTGCTTTGATATGGCCCGTGCCGTTTGGTGCTGCACGGTCAAAATCGCTGACGCGGATGGTCAGAGGCTTTACGCCGCCTTTGAAGTAAGGGCCAACAGGAGTGGTGAATACACGGAACTGGTATTCATCGGCTGGTTTTACGCCGATAACCGGGTTGCTTCCGAACATATAGGGACGGATATACAATGTGGCTCCTGAGCCGTAGGGCGGTACATAGGCAGCATTTGCCTTTACAGTTTCCTTCACTGCCTGTATGAAGCGCTCTTTTGAGAACACAGGCATTTCCAGGCGGCGGGCAGAATTCTCCATGCGCTCACCGTTTAAGTCAGGGCGGAAGGTGACGATGCGTCCGTCTTCCGTTGTGTAGGCCTTCAGTCCCTCAAAAACCGTCTGTGCGTACTGCAGGACACCTGCGCACTCGCTGATGGTCACTGTGTCATCTGTGATCATTGCGCCCTCGTCCCAGGCTCCGTCCTTATAATTAGAAACATAGCGGTAGTCGGTTTTCAGGTATGAAAATCCGAGATTAGACCAGTCAATGTTCTTCTTTTCCATAGTAGTTCCTCCATTCTGCCGATAGATACGGTATGTAATCATAATTTTTTATCATTATAAAACTTTAACGTATGAATTGCAAGAGATGCCGCATTGCTTTTTTCTCTTATTTCATATATAATCGTAATCAAACGGACAAGTATGTCTGATAGCTAATAGTTTTATTCAAAACTGGAGAGATAAAAGATGGCAAATAATGATTGGAATAATCTGGGCAGGGATATTAAAGATATCGTACAGGATGCCCTGGATACAGGAAATTTTAACCGGTTGAACCGAGACCTGGGAGCCACGCTGGAGGATGCGCTGGGCAATGTGGCCAACAGCGTGAAAGACGCGGCAAAAAGCGGCATGGACCAGGCAAAAAACAGTATGAACCAGGGTTCGTGCTGCGGCGGGCGGGACAGGATCCGAAGACCAAACAGCGGGGCAGGCTCCCGCAGGACTTACACAGGCAGCTCTTCGTGGAATGACAGGACCTATTCCCCGGATGGGTTTCAGTCAAGACCAAGATACCGGTACCCCGAGACAAAGCGTGTAAAAGAGGCAAGGGAAAAATTTGCCCTCTATATTAATACCAGCGGGCCGAGAGCCATGGGCATACTCTTTACCACCCTGGGCTTTGCGCTGTTCGCCATGTTCGGCGTCACGCTGACGGTGCTGGGAATCTGTTCGCTGTTCATCGGTTCCCTGGCTGATAAGATGGGAATCTTTCTGTCCGTGTTCGGTCCGGCTATCGGCATCAGCGGAATTATGGGAATCTGCGGGAATAAGCTCAGAAAGAAAATAAACCGTTTCCGTTCCTACATACACACCCTGAACGGCAGGACGTATGCGGAGATTTCGGAGCTGGCAAAGGGTGTGAGAAAGCCGGAGAAATTTGTCCGCAGGGATTTGAAGCGGATGATCAAGAAATATATGTTTCTGGAGGGACATCTGGATGAGTCGGGCACCTGCCTGATCACCAGTGATGAGTCTTATAAACAATATCTGGAGACAAAGAGACAGGCGGAGATCCAGCAGAAAGAAAAAGAGCAGGAGATCCGGCAGGAAAAAGAAACAGACAGCGATGAGAATTTGTCCAAGGAGGCCCGTCAGGTCATAGAGGAGGGCAATGCCTACATTGAGCAGATAAGAAAAAGCAATGACGCCATCCCGGGCGTGGAGATATCCAACAAGATGTATCATCTGGAAAATGTGATCAAGCGTATCTTCAAGCGCGTGGAACAGCATCCGGAACTGATCGATGACCTGCACAAATTCATGGATTATTACCTGCCCACCACAGTGAAGCTTCTGCAGGCCTATGAAGAGCTGGACAAACAGGATGTGGAAGGCGACAACATCATAATGGCAAAGAAAGAAATTGAAAATACACTGGACACTATTAATGAAGCATTTGAGAATCTTCTGGACAGCTTTTTCAGGGATACGGCGTGGGATGTAGCCACAGATATTTCGGTCCTGAAGACCATGCTGGCACAGGAAGGCCTCACAGGCGGCAAGGATTTTCAGCAGGATAAGTGAGATCCGGGCTGTGAATGGAAATGAACCGAAGAAGGAGTAAGAGATGAGTGACGAATTCAAAGATTTTACGGTAACACCCACATTGACATTTGACGCGCCCCAGGAGGCGGCGCCGGTTGTGGAAATAAAAAAGGAAGAGCCGGTGGAACCGCAGCTTGACGAGAGTGTGCTCTCCGATGCGGAGCGGAAAATGGTGGATGATTTTTCAAAACAGATTGATATCCGCAATTCCGCAGCCATTCTGCAGTACGGGGCAGGAACCCAGAAAAAGATGGCGGATTTTTCCGAGGAGGCTCTGGAAAAGGTAAAGACAAAGGACCTGGGTGAAGTGGGAGATCTTCTGGGCGATGTGGTGACACAGCTCAAAAGCTTCGATGCAGCCGAGGAGGAAAAGGGACTGCGCGGCCTGTTCAAACGCGGCTCCAATAAAATAGAAGCTATGAAGACAAAATATGCCAAGGCGGAGACAAATATCGCGAAGATCGTACAGACCCTGGAGCAGCACCAGATTCAGCTTATGAAGGACGCTGCCACCATGGACAAGATGTATGCGCTGAACCTGAATTATTTTAAAGAGCTTTCCATGTACATTCTGGCCGGAAAGAAGAAACTCCAGGAAGTGCGCAGCACAGACCTTCCCCAGCTTATGGAGAAAGCCCAGAGAAGCGGTCTTCCGGAGGATGCCCAGGCAGCCAAGGACCTGGATTCCATGTGCCAGAGATTTGAGAAGAAGATCCATGACCTGGAACTGACCCGCATGATCTCCATCCAGACAGCACCCCAGATCCGTCTGGTACAGGGCAATGACACCCTGATGGCAGAGAAGATCCAGTCCACTTTGGTCAATACCATTCCTCTTTGGAAGAGCCAGATGGTTCTGGCACTGGGCGTTGCCCATTCCTCTGAGGCGGCAAGGGCACAGAGACAGGTGACCGATATGACAAACGCTCTTCTCCAGAAAAATGCGGAGACACTTAAGATGGCCACCATCGAGGCCGCGAAGGAATCCGAGCGGGGCATTGTGGATATTGAAACGCTGAAGAAGACAAACGAGTCTCTGATCAGCACTTTTGATGAGATCATGAACATCCAGAAAGAGGGCCATCAGAAGCGTATGGAAGCTGAGGTGGAGATGAACCGTCTGGAAGGCGAACTGAAGAATAAGCTTTTAGAGATTAACCGGTAAATGCAGAACGGGCGTGTTTAGGTCAGAAAAGCCTGAACACGCTTTTTATACAGGAGGCAGTGAAATGTATCGTGACCATACAAAAGTGGTACAGATAGGTGATAAAAAAATAGGCGGGGGCAATCCGATCCTGATCCAGTCCATGACCAACACGAAAACAGAGGATGTGAAAGCCACAGTGGCACAGATCCATGCTCTTGAGGCGGCAGGGTGTGAGATCATTCGCTGTACGGTTCCCACGAAAGAGGCGGCAGAGGCGCTGGGGGAAATCAAGAAACAGATTCATATCCCTCTGGTAGCGGACATTCATTTTGACTATAGAATGGCTGTGGCAGCCATGGAGAACGGGGCAGATAAAATTCGTATCAATCCCGGAAACATCGGTGGTCCTGAGAAGATAAAAGCAGTGGTGGACACAGCGAAGGAGAGGAATATCCCCATCCGTGTGGGCGTCAACTCCGGCTCCCTGGAAAAAGAGCTGGTGGAAAAGTATCACGGCGTGACCGCGGAGGGACTTGTGGAGAGCGCGCTTGACAAGGTGAAGATCATAGAGGACTTTGACTATGACAACCTGGTCATCAGCATAAAATCCTCAGATGTCCTTATGTGCGTCAAAGCCCATGAACTTCTGGCAGAGAAGACAGCATATCCCCTTCATGTGGGCATCACAGAGGCAGGCACCCTGTATTCCGGCAATATCAAATCCGCTGTTGGCCTGGGCATTATCTTATACCAGGGGATTGGCGATACCATCCGTGTATCCCTCACCGGAGACCCGGTGGAGGAGATCAAGTCCGCTAAGAGGATCTTAAAGACACTGAATCTGAGAAAAGGCGGTATCGAGGTGGTTTCCTGTCCGACCTGCGGAAGGACGCAGATCGATCTGATCGGACTGGCAAACCAGGTGGAGACCATGGTGCAGAAGTTCCCGCTGGACATCAAGGTAGCTGTCATGGGCTGTGTGGTCAACGGTCCGGGAGAGGCAAAAGAGGCGGATATCGGCATTGCAGGCGGCAAAGGTGTGGGTCTGCTGATCAAAAAAGGCGAGATCATCAGAAAAGTTCCGGAGGCGGAGCTTTTAGATGTCCTTCGGCTGGAACTGGAAAACTGGGAGAAATAGTGTTTTACGGAAAGGAAGCTTAAAGATGGAAAAGAATTTTCTGGATGTCTTCCCCAATCTGGAAATGGGGCAGGAACTTGCCGCCCTGCTGGAAGAGGTGGTGGTGACAAAAGTTGCCGTCAATCCGGAAAAAGACCATATCAGAATCTATATCCGGAGCAGGCAGTGGATCCATAAGAAATACATCTATTCCCTGGAGGAGACCATACGAAACCAGTTCTTTCCCGGTGTGCCCATGTCGGTGAAGATCATTGAGAAGTTCACTCTGACCGGGCAGTACACTCCAAAACTGTTTTTTGACGCATACCGCACTTCCATGTCCATGGAACTGAAAAACTACAGCATTCTGGTGTATAACATGTTCCGCACAGCCCAGATAACCTTCCCGGAGGAGCAGAAGATGGAGCTTAAGATGCAGTCCTCCGTGCTGGCAAAGAGCCGGGAGGAGGAGCTGGTCTCCTATATCGAGAAGGTATTCTGCGAGCGCTGTCCCTTCTCCCTGATCGTGGAGCCGGAATATGTGGAGGCCAGTGAGAGTAAAGTCCGTAAAAACAGTGAGATCCGTATTATGCAGGAGGCTGCTCACGTAATTGAGCAGTCTTCTTTCGGGCAGCAGGAGGAGGGCGGAGAAGTTCCGGAGGAGGAAGCCGTTTCTGCCGGGGAGACTTCAAAGGAAGAGAAAAAGGCAGACGCTCCTGCAGGAAAAACATCCGGGGAGGAGAAGAAAGCCCCGAAAGACCGGAAGGAAGACAAAGGGAAGGACGGAAAGGGCAGAAAGAGTTTCGGAAAAGGAGACCGCGGTTTCGGCGATTATAAGCGCAGCATCAAGCGCTCCGACAATCCGGATGTGATCTACGGCAGAGATTTTGAAGATGAGACCATTCCCCTGGAAAGCATCCAGACGGAGATGGGAGAGGTCTGCATCCGCGGTCAGATCATGACACTGGAGACCAGGGAGATCAGAAATGAGAAGACCATCATCATTTTTGCCATCACGGATTTTACGGATTCCATCACAGTGAAGATGTTCGCCAGAAATGACCAGGTGAGTGAGATCCTGGAGGGCGTGAAGGAGAAAGCCTTTCTGAAACTGAAGGGTGTGACCACCATTGACCGGTATGACAGTGAGCTGACCATCGGAAGTGTGGTGGGAATCAAGAAGATTGCCCCCTTTACCAGTTCCAGGGCAGACACCAGCCCGGAGAAGAGGGTGGAGCTTCACTGCCATACCAAGATGAGTGACATGGACGGTGTGTCTGATGCGAAGGACATCATTAAACGGGCCTATGAGTGGGGACACCGGGCCATTGCTATTACAGACCACGGTGTGGTGCAGGCTTTCCCGGAGGCCAACCACTGCTTTGATTCCTGGGGCGGTGTTGTACCGCCGGATGCGGATTTTAAGGTGATCTACGGTGTGGAAGCTTATCTGGTGGATGACATGAAAGGAATCGTGCAGAACAGCAAAGTGCAGTCCATGCGCGGAACCTTTGTGGTATTTGATATTGAGACAACAGGATTTTCCGCTCTCAGGGATAAGATCATCGAGATCGGAGCGGTCCGGGTGGAGGACGGTAAGATCGTGGGGCGTTTCTCCGAGTTCGTAAACCCCAGGATACCCATTCCCTTCAGGATTGAAAAGCTTACCAGCATCAATGACAGTATGGTGGCAGGCGCTGATAGTATAGATGTGATCCTGCCGCGGTTTGTGGAGTTCTGCAGAGGGGCAGTCATGGTTGCCCACAACGCGGAATTTGATATGAGCTTTATCGAGAAAAACTGCGGGGATCTGGGGATCGAGACAGATTACACATCTGTGGACACTGTGGGAATGGCCCGCTTTCTGCTTCCCCAGCTAAACCGTTTTAAGCTGGATACCGTCGCAAAGGCGGTGGGCGTTTCCCTGGAGCATCACCACAGGGCTGTGGATGACGCGGAGTGTACGGCTCAGATTTTCCAGAAGTTCATTACCATGTGTGAGGAGAGGGAGATCAGCACCCTGGATGAGCTGAATGAGAAGGGCGCTGTCTCTGTAAACGCAGTGCAGAAGATGCCCACTTACCATGCCATTATTCTGGCTAAAAACGATACGGGCAGGGTTAATCTCTATCATCTGGTGTCAGATTCCCATCTGATCTATTATCACAGAAGGCCGAGAATACCAAAGAGCCTGTATCTGAAATATCAGGAGGGTCTTATGATCGGTTCCGCCTGTGAGGCCGGAGAGCTGTACCAGGCTGTTTTAAACGGCAGGCCCGAGCCGGAGATCGCCAGACTGGTGAACTTCTATGACTATCTGGAAATTCAGCCGATTGGCAACAATGCCTTCATGCTGCGGGATGAGGACAGGACGGATATTCAGACAGAGGACGATCTGCGGGAAGTCAACCGGAAGATCGTGAAGCTGGGGGAAATGTTCAATAAGCCGGTGGTTGCCACCTGCGATGTGCATTTTCTGGACCCGTCGGACGAGGTCTACCGAAGGATCATCATGGCGGGAAAAGGCTTTGACGACGCGGATCTGCAGCCGCCCCTGTTCCTCCACACAACGGAGGAAATGCTGGAGGAATTTTCCTATCTGGGCAGCGAGAAGGCCGAGGAGGTGGTCATCACCAACCCCAACAGGATCGCGGATATGGTTGAGAAGATATCTCCCATCCACAAGGGGAAATGTCCCCCGGTCATTGAAAATTCAGATGAAATGCTGAGGGAGATCTGCTACAGCAAGGCCCATGAGATATACGGAGAGAAGCTGCCGAAAGTGGTTGAGGAGCGCCTGGAGAGGGAGCTGAATTCCATTATCTCCAACGGTTATGCGGTTATGTACATGATTGCCCAGAAACTGGTATGGAAGAGCAACAGTGACGGTTACCTGGTAGGGTCACGAGGTTCGGTAGGTTCCTCCTTTGCGGCCACTATGTCGGGTATCACGGAGGTAAACCCTTTAAGTCCCCATTATTACTGTCCCTCCTGCCACTACTGTGATTTTGACTCCGATGAAGTGCGGGCGTACTCCGGCAGGGCAGGCTGTGATATGCCGGATAAGAACTGTCCGGTGTGCGGAAAGCCGTTGACAAAAGAAGGATTTGACATTCCCTTTGAAACCTTCCTGGGATTCAAGGGGGACAAGGAGCCTGATATTGACCTTAACTTTTCCGGTGATTACCAGGGAAAGGCACACCGGTATGTGGAGGTTATATTCGGCGCCGGGCAGACTTTCAAGGCAGGCACGATCGGTACGCTTGCGGAGAAGACGGCGTTCGGATACGTGAAGAATTACTTTGAAGAGCGGGGAAGCCGCAAGCGTTACTGCGAGATAAACAGAATCGTGCAGGGCTGCACAGGCGTCCGCAGAACCACGGGACAGCATCCCGGAGGTATCATCGTTCTTCCCATCGGCTGGGATATCGAGGAATTTACCCCGGTGCAGCATCCGGCCAATGATATGAGCAGCGATATTATCACCACACACTTTGATTACCATTCCATTGACTCCAACCTGTTAAAGCTGGATATTCTGGGACACGATGATCCCACAATGATCCGTATGCTGGAGGATTTGACCGGCATCAATGCCAGGGAGATCCCTCTGGACAGCAAAGAGGTTATGTCTCTTTTCAAAAATACGGATGCATTGGGTGTCACACCGGATGATATCAGGGGCTGTCCGTTAGGCTGCCTGGGGGTACCGGAGTTCGGAACGGATTTTGCCATGCAGATGTTGATTGACGCTAATCCCACATCTTTTTCTGACCTGGTGCGTATTTCCGGCCTGTCCCATGGTACAGACGTGTGGCTTGGAAACGCGCAGGATCTGATCAAATCAGGGACGGCAACCATTACTACATGTATCTGTACCCGTGATGATATTATGATCTACCTGATCAACAAGGGCCTGGAGCACGGGCAGGCGTTCACCATCATGGAGAGCGTGCGTAAGGGAAAGGGCCTGAAACCGGAGTGGATTGACGATATGAAGGCACATGATGTGCCGGACTGGTATATTGATTCCTGTAAGAAGATCAAGTACATGTTCCCAAAGGCCCATGCGGCCGCTTATGTAATGATGGGATGGAGAATCGCCTACTGTAAGATCTATTATCCGCTGGCATATTATGCGGCGTTTTTCAGTATCCGCGCAACGGCTTTTTCCTATGAACTGATGTGCCAGGGAAAAGAGAAGCTGGAATATTTCATGGATGACTATGAAAAGCGCAAGGATACACTGAGCAAGAAGGAGCAGGATACTTACAGAGACATGAAAATCGTGCAGGAGATGTACGCGAGAGGATTTGAGTTTGTACCCATTGACCTGTATAAAGCCAATGCCCATACCTTCCAGATCATGGAGGATAAGCTGATGCCCGCCCTGGATACCATAGAGGGACTGGGGGACAGGGCAGCCGACGCCGTGGTGCTGGCCGCGGAGGAAGGGGAGTTCCTGTCAAAAGACGATTTCCGAAACAGAACCAAGGTCAGCAAGACAGTGATCGATCTGATGGATGATCTGGGTCTGTTCGGGGATCTGCCGGATTCCAACCAGATGTCACTGTTTGACTTTCAGTAAAAGCAAAGCCGGGAGGGGTATGCCATGAAGAAAAAGATAGCACCTGTGATCATAACAATTGTAGTAAGCCTGCTGATCATTCTGTGGGCCTGTACGGGGCTGCGGGAGACGGCAGGCCTGGATGGATTTTCCTCAGCCGGATTGCTGTTTTTGCTGGCGGGGATCGGGGGCGTGGGCGTCCTGGTGGCAGTGCTCTTTATCAGACTGAAGGAGATTGACCATGAAGATGAGGACGACCTGAAAAAATATTAGCGTGTGTATGAATATGGTTCAGGAGTTTGGAAGTACCGCAGCACTGTTTGGCAAACAGTGAGTGCGGTACTTTTGCATCTGGCATAATATTCCATACAATAGATATATTTCTTGAACACACAGGGGAAAAGTAATATAATGGGAACGATATAGAGACGGACAAAAAAGAGGGCCGCCTCGGATAGGAGAAACATGAATTACAAAGAAGCAAGAGTATATTTGGACGAAGTGTCCAAATACGGAAGTGTACTTGGTCTGGATAACATGAGAGAGCTGCTTGAGCGGCTTGGAAATCCCCAGGATGATTTGAAGTTTATCCATATTTCCGGTACCAATGGAAAGGGGTCAGCACTCTCATATATGTCCACAATCCTTTCCGGTGCGGGCTTGCGGACAGGCCGGTACATATCTCCAACCCTATATGCCTACCGGGAACGGATTCAGGTGGACGGGGAAATGATAGACAGGGAATCCCTGGCTGCTCTGGTGACGGTTGTCAAAGAGGCAGTGGATGCCATGGAGGCGGAGAAGAAGGGAAGTCCCACAGTATTTGAAGTGGAGACCGCCCTGTCCTTTTTGTATTTTAAAGAGAAGAAATGCGACATCGTGGTATTAGAGACAGGACTCGGAGGAACATTAGACGCCACCAATGTTGTGAAGACGACAGTGATGGAAATGATATCTTCCATAGGCATGGACCACATGGAGTTTCTGGGCGGTACCCTTCAGGAGATCGCGGAGAATAAAGCAGGTATCATCAAACCCCGCACATGGGTGGTAAGCGCGGAGCAGGACCCTCAGGCGGCAGCGGTGATCAGGCGCGTCTGCCGTGAGAAGGAGTGCAGGCTTTCAGTGGTGGACCCGGATGCTTTTCAGGATGTGCATTACGGGTATGACAGGCAGACTTTTTCTTACAAGGACTGGAAGGACGTGGAGATCACCCTGGCAGGCACTTACCAGGTCATCAACGCGGCACTGGCACTGGAGGCTGTGGAGGCCCTGCGAAATCTGGGATATTCCCTGACAGAGGAACAGGTGAGAAAAGGAATGAAGGAGGCTTTCTGGAGAGGGCGTTTTTCTGTTATCCACAAAAATCCTGTGGTAGTCATAGACGGTGCCCATAATCCGGCGGCGGCTAAGGTGCTGAAGGATTCACTTGAGACATATTTTCAGGGCAAAGACCTGCATTTTATTTTCGGTGTGTTTGCGGACAAGGATTATCAGAGCGTGATCAGCATGACAGCGCCTCTGGCAAAACACATCATCACCATACAGACACCGGACAACCAAAGAGCACTTCCGGCAGAACAGTTAAGAGACGCTGTGGCAAAGGTGAATCCCAGCGTAGAGGCAGCGGGAAGCATACGGGAAGCTGTGAGGAAGAGTATGGAAAATGCACAGAAGGATGACGTGATCGTAGCGTTTGGCTCTCTGTCCTTTTTAGGGGAGCTGGACCGGGAAGTACAGGCCATGGAGGGAGAGTAATACATGAACCAGGATAAGATAAAAGAGGGAGTACGCCTGATTCTGGAAGGAATCGGGGAGGATATAAACAGAGAGGGGCTTTTGGAGACACCGGACAGGATTGCCCGTATGTATGAGGAGCTGGCTGCCGGTTATACCGACGATGCGGCAGTACATCTGAAGAAACGTTTTCATGTGGATAATAATGATATGGTGATGGAAAAGGATATTCATTTCTATTCCTTCTGCGAGCATCACATGCTCCCTTTCTACGGAAACGCGGCTATCGCCTACATTCCCAACGGGGAAGTGGTGGGTCTGAGCAAGATTGCCAGGACTGTGGAGGTGTTCGCAAAACGGTTCCAGCTTCAGGAGAGACTGACCGCCCAGATCGCGGATGCCTTTATGGAGGAACTGAAGCCAAAGGGTGTGATGGTGCTGGTCCAGGCAGAGCATATGTGCATGACCATGCGCGGCATCAAAAAACCGGGAACCAGAACCGTATCTGTAGTGACCAGAGGTATCTTTGACGACAATGAGAGCCTGCAGAATTCTTTCTACAGAATGCTGGAGTGCTGACAAGGGTTCCGCCGGGCCTGCGCATTTCCCGTACTGACCATGTATAGGAATTTGCCTGACAAAATTGCCGCGGCGGCTGATAAAAGAGGACAAGAAAAGTGGAAGACAACAGGCAGGATATGACAAGGGTAAACCGGATCCGGAACCATCCGCTTTACCGGGAAAGTTTACATAATATAGAAAAGCTGGAGCAGGAACGCATCTTCTGCGGCCACAATGCACAGCATCTGCTGGATACCGCCAGACTGGCTTATATTGAGAACCTGGAGTTGAATCTGGGAATTTCCAAAGAAATGATCTATGCGGCAGCTCTTCTGCACGACATCGGCAGGGGCCTGCAATACACAGAGGGCATTCCCCACCATGAGGGCGGAGTAAAACTTGCCGCTCCCATACTGAAGGACTGCGGCTTTACAGATGCGGAGTCAGAGGAGATTCTGGAAGCCATCGGCGGCCACCGCGACACGTCGGCCAAAGGGAAAAGGAACCTGGCAGGCATCCTTTACCGGGCTGATAAAGGTTCCCGCTGCTGCTTTTCCTGCCCTGCCCAGGCGCAGTGCAGCTGGAGTGCAGAGAAGAAAAATATGTATCTGACCGTATGAACCGGCATACAGACCGCAGCGGCAGACAAAAATACAGGAAAAAGGAGACAACAGGAAATGAAAATCGGAAACAGAATTTTTGACACAGAACATGACTGTTACATAATGGCTATTTTAAATGTAACCCCGGACTCCTTTTCAGACGGCGGAAAATGGAACGACGTGGAGCGTGCAAAACAGCATGCAGCCCAAATGATCGCCGAAGGGGCAGCCATCATTGACGTGGGAGGAGAATCCACCCGCCCGGGACATCAGCAGATCACCGTACAGGAGGAAATCGACCGGGTAGTGCCTGTCATCGAAATGCTGAAACAGAACTTTGATATCCCCGTATCCATAGACAGCTACAAAAGCCAGGTAGTGGAAGCCGCCCTGAAGGCAGGCGCTGACATGGTAAATGATATCTGGGGCTTCAAATACGACAAAAAAACAGCAGAACTCACCGCCCGCTATCAGGTACCCTGCTGTCTTATGCATAACAGAGACAAGGCAGAGTACACAGATTTCATGCAGGAAATGTGTGAGGATTTAAGAGAATGTGCCGCCATCGCAAAAGAAGCAGGCGTTGCAGACGACAAAATTATCCTGGATCCGGGTGTGGGCTTCGGAAAGACCTATGAACAAAACCTGACTGCCATAAACCACCTGGAAATGCTGAAGGAGATCGGATACCCTGTTCTTCTTGCAACTTCCAGGAAATCCGTGATCGGCAATACCCTGGATTTGCCCGCTGACCAGAGAGTGGAGGGAACACTTGTAACCACAGTCATGGGTGTAGAAAAGGGAGTGGCATTTGTGAGAGTCCACGACGTAAAAGAAAACCTCCGTGCCATCCGCATGACACAGGCCATTCTTTGCGAGAGAAAGGGATAATAGCATATGAATCTGGAAAAATACGATAAGATAAACATAGAAGATCTGGAAATATTCGCAAACCACGGCGTATTTCCGGAGGAAAACAAACTGGGTCAGAAGTTCATGGTATCAGCCACACTGTACACAGATACCGTACACGCCGGCAGGACCGATGAGCTGGCAGCGTCCATAGACTACGGGGCTGTGAGTCATTTCATAACTTCTTATATGCAGAAACACACCTTCAAGCTTCTGGAGGCTGCTGCGGAGCATCTGGCAGAGGAAATGCTTTGCAGCATTGCCCATCTGGAAGCAGTCACCCTGGAGATCAAGAAACCCTGGGCGCCGGTAGGCCTCCCGCTGAAAACCGTATCCGTAAAGATAACAAGGGGATGGCATACCGCTTACATCGCTCTCGGCTCCAATCTGGGAGACAAAAAGGCATACCTGGACATGGCAGTGGAGGAGCTTGACAAGACGACAGGCTGCAAGGTCTTAAAAGTCTCAGATTACCTGGTGACAGCGCCCTACGGCGGTGTGGAACAGGATGACTTCCTGAACGCCTGCCTCAGTATGCGGACTCTGTACAATCCTCACGAGCTTCTGGAGCGCATGCACGAGATCGAGCAGGCCGCCAAAAGAGAACGCCTGGTACACTGGGGGCCCAGAACGCTGGATCTGGATCTGCTGTTATTTGACGATGAGATCATAGATACAGAGGAACTGATCGTGCCTCATGTGGAAATGCATCTGCGGGATTTTGTGCTGAAGCCGCTGGCGCAGATCGCGCCATGGAAAAGGCATCCGGTGCTTCTGAAAACCATAAAAGAGCTGGAGGCTGAACTCAAATAAGCGAAAGCGGATGGACGGGCCATTCCACCTCTATTTCTCAAAAACGCAGTGGCAGAGAAAACCAGGGTTGTGTGTGGGGGGGGGGGCGGGAGCACAGCCCCCACAACCCGTTCATTTTTTATCCCCCTCCCGTCATCTGTCTTTTACCCCAGCAATTCTCCAAACGCCTCTATCAGCGCATCATTTTTCTCAGGACTCATAACACAAAATCTCACATAAGAAGAATCCAAAAACGGAAACGTAGAGCAGTCACGTATCATTAGTCCCTTCCGGATGCAGCAGTCAAACAGCATATCCGATGTCACATCCTCCTTCAATATTTTCATAAGGATAAAGTTCGTACAGGAAGGATACACCTTCACAGTATCCCAGGCAGAAAGTATTTTGAGAAGACGTTCCCGCTCCGTAGTGATGAGGGTGCGGGTCTTTTCAATGTATTCTTTGTCGGAGAACATGATACAGCCCGCAATCTCGGCCAGGCTGTTGATCGTCCAGGGGTTCTTTTTGGTGTTGATGTATTTCAAAAGATCAGGGTTTCCGGTGACTGCATAGCCCAGCCTGAGACCGGGAGCGGCAAAAAATTTGGAGATACCGCGCAGGACGATCAGGTTGTTGTAATTGTTGGTAAGGGGAATGGAAGAAATCTTCCTGTCATCAGGGGCAAACTCTGCATAGGTCTCGTCCACCATGACAGCAATGCCGAACTGCAGGGCAGCGTCCAGAATCTTGCGCATGTCTTTTCTGGAGATGGCAGAAGCTGTGGGATTGTTGGGGTTGCAGAGTACCAGCAGGTCCAGGCCGTCTTTCATCTGAGCACACAGGTCGTTTACATCCATCTGGAAGTTATTTTCCTCCTTCAGGGGGTAATAGAGCGTGTGGCCTCCTTCCAGGGCAATCTCGCGCTCATATTCTGAATAGGTGGGGCCCAGGATCAGCGCTTTTTCCGGGTGTGTGGTCTGTATGAACAGGGAAATAAGCTCAGTGGAGCCATTGCCCACAATGATGTTCTCGAACTGGGCGCCGGTGTATGCACAGATACTTTTGCGCAGCTTTGTGTAGTCTCTGTCCGGGTAGGTGGTGATGGCGTCCACGTGGCTTGCCAGTGTCTCCCGCAGGAGAGGAGAGATGCCGAGGGGGTTTACATTTGCGGAAAAACTGGTGATGTCTTCTTTTTTGATTCCGTAGATTTCTTCGATTTTTTCCAGGTCGCTGCCGTGAAAATGGTCTTTATGTTTCAGCATGAAAATGCCTCCGTTTCCTTTGATTTTCCTATTTATAGAGTTGTTGAAGGGGCGGCAGAGGTTGCACCCCTTGCATTTGTAGTGTATAATTGTACTATTCAGGACTCTGTCCTGAAATAATATATACTAACACATATTATAGCGGGATATAGAAAATAGTTCAACAAGATAAATAATAATCAGTCGGAGATTCTCCGGGCCATATGGTTTAGAGATAACGGGGTAGAATACATTGAAGAGAAGAATAGAACAACTGATAAATGGAAGATTTGAATACGAGGTTCCGGGTCTTTTGCTGTCCAGGGAAGATATCAGGGAGAGCACAAAGGCCGGGGAAAATATCAGGGGAGAGCTGATCATAGCAGCAGAGAATGGGAGCCGGATAAAAGGGATCGCCTATTCCTCCCATCGCCGTTTTCTTCTGGGAAAAGAGCGTTTTACCGGGGAGAAGATAGAGATTCCCTACGGGGCAGATGTAAAGGGCCTGAACCCCGGAGATTCCTTTGAGGGAGAGCTGGTTCTCAGCACCAGCATCGGAGAGTACAGGGTTCCCTTTGCCATACAGGTGGAACCGTGCCGGATCAAGACATCTGCAGGCTCCATCAGGGATTTGGATGCCTTTGCGGAGCTGGCGAAAAAAGATTTTAAGGAGGCGTACCATCTGTTTCTGGATGATTCCTTTCCGGAGCTTCTGAAAGAAGAACAGGAGGTACTGCCCTATTATTATGCCATGGCGAAAAATCCTGTGACCTGGCAGCATCTGGAGGAATTTCTCATCGGCACGGGAAAAAAGGACCCTGTGAAGCTGCATCTGGAACAGGAGAATCTGGAGATCTATGAGGTGCAGAGTTCCCTTATGGATACCGTCCGGGTGCGCAGAAGCGGCTGGGGCTATCTGAAAGCAAGCGTGACCGTGGAGGGCGATTTCCTGGAAGTAGAGAAAAAGTCCATACGGGACGAGGATTTCATCGGCAGTGTATATGAGCTGCAGTATATTATCCGCAGAGAGAATCTGGGAAAAGGCAGAAATTACGGAAGAATCTGTATCAAAACCGTTTACCAGACCCTTGTTTATGAAGTGATGGCCTCCAAAAGCGGTAAGATCCAGGTAAATGTCGCGGCATACGAGAAGAAAAAGAAACTGGAGCTTTTGAGAGATTACCTGGACTACAGCCTGGAGAAGCTGTCAAAGAGCCAGTGGGAGAGCAGGACACTGGGACTTCTCACAGAACTGCGGGAGACCGGGCATTACACCACGGAGCACCAGTTGTTTGAGGTCTGGTTCTACCATGAATGCGGGGAGGACAGCAGAGCAAAGGACGCCCTGGATAAGTTAAAAGACAACAGCCGGATTCAGGCGGAGGAGGAGCTGGAGGGCGTATATCTCTACCTGGAGGATGTGCTGGGATGCGGTCAGGAGATCCGGGAGAAGATGGTGGTGCGTCTCCATCAGCTTTACCAGCGCAGGGAGGACAGCTTCCTTCTGTTATATATTCTCCTGAAAACAGATTCCGAGCAGGTGCGTACCCAGTCAAAGAAGATCTATCTGCTGGAGGAGCAGTACAGAACCGGCTGCAGAAGCCCGTTTCTGTATCTGGAAGCATGCCGGATAGCGGCAGCGGACGGAGCGCTGCTCAGGAGGATCAGTCCCTTCACCATTCAGGTGCTGCTCTTTGCCATGCGGCATGATATTATGACTGAGGAGATGGCCTTCCGCGCCACAGACCTGGCGGGGCAGATGAAGGATTTCAGCCAGAAGGTATATGAGATACTGGAATACATCTACGAAAAATATCCCTCCACAGCTGTGGTGCGCTCCATCTGTATGCTGATCATGAAGGGCGACCCCAGGAAGAAGGAATATTTCCGGTGGTATGAGCTGGCAGTGGAGAAAGAGCTGAAGATCACAAGGCTGTACGAGTATTATATTGAGACCATGAGCCGCAATTACCAGAAAATGCTGCCACGCATGATACGCATGTATTTCAGTTATAACAATACGCTGAGCGACGCGAAAAAGGCATTTGTGTACAGCAATGTGATACGCAACAAGGAAGTGGATAAAACTACTTATTTAAGCTATAAAAGCAGTATGGAACAGTTCGCCTGTGAGAAGCTCAAGGAAGGCAGGATGAATGAGGACTTTGCTGTGGTGTACCAGGAGTTCTGCTTAAGCTCCCATGATCCTGCAGTTAAGAGAGCCCTTGCGAAGGTGCTTTTCACCCACAGGCTTTACTGTGATGATCCCAAGATACGGCGGGTGATCGTCCGCCATGCGGCATTTTGTGAAGAACAGACGTATACCTGTACGGATAAAGTGGCCTATGTGTCCATTTACACACCGGACGCCAGGATTGTCTTTGAGGATGACAGGCAGAGGCGCTATATCCAGACCATAGATTACAATATCCAGCCGCTTTTGGAGAGAAAAGAGCTGGCAAGGCAGCTTCTGGCGGAGGGAATCCGGACACCGGGGCTTCTCCTCTATACCTGCGGGGAACTGAACCATGAGAACCCCATAACAAGAGAAAATATCTCCTGTATCCAGGATGTGTCCGGGGAGGACTGCTTTTCTGAGGATTACAGGCAGAGGGTGCGCAGGCGCCTGCTTCTCTACTATGAGGAGCATATGGATAATGACAATCTGAAGGATTACCTTCGGGAGATGGATTTTCACAGCTTTGCAAAAGTCAACAAGAGCCTTCTCATCACCATTTTGATCAAACAGGGCATGTATGTGGGGGCCTATGACCTGCTGTGTGAGTACGGCTATGAGGAGATCGACCCAAGAGACCTGTTAAGGCTGTGCAGCCGCATGATCCTCAATCTGGAGTTTGAATATGAGGAGGAGCTTCTTCTTCTGGCTCACCATATATTTAAGGAGAACACCTATGATGAGGTGGTTCTCGAATATCTGACCAAGTATTTTGAGGGACCTGTGGATGAGATGATCCGGGTGTGGGAGCGCTCCATGGGATTTTCCATAGAGGCCTACGAGCTGGAGGAGGACATCCTGACCTACAGCATGTTCACAAGAATCTACCATCCGGGGGATGCGGCGGTTCTGAAGGACTATGTAAAATTAAGCGGTAAGGAACAGGTGATACTGGCTTACCTGACCTTTGCATCCTTTCAGTATTTTATCGGGGGGAAAGAGGCGGAGACGTTTATTTTCCGCTCGCTGGAGCACGTGAGGAAAAAAGGATGGGAGTATGATATTATCTGTGACCTGGCCCTTCTCAAATATTATGCACAGGAAAAGAAATGGGAGGAAAACAGGCTGGAGACGGCCCGCGCCATCTTATCCGTATGTGCCAGGACAGGGCTTAAATTTGCCTTTTTCCAGGAGCTTCCCAGAACCCTTCTGCAGAGTATGCAGCTTGAGGACAAGGTGTTTGTCCAGTGCCAGGCCAGTCCCAGGGCGGATGTGACGATTCACTACCGAATGCTGCAGCCGGACAGGGAGCCGGGAGAGTTCAAAAGCGAACCGCTGAAAAATCTGTATCAGGGTATTTACAATAAAGAATTTATCCTGTTTTACGGGGAGGTACTGGAGTATTATTTCACTGTCGCAGGCCGCGGGGAGATACAGCAGACGGAAAAGAGTAGGCTCACCGTTCCCGAGGCAAAGCTGGAGGGGACTACAAAATACCAGATGATCAACCGTATGCTGGCGGCGAAACAGCAGGGAAGAGAACAGGAGCTTATGGAACTGCTGGGACAGTACAGACAGCAGGAAGCCTGGGTTTCCTCTCTCTTTGAACTGATAGAATAAGGAGGCAGACAAGGGCATGAATGAGACAAGAAATATTATCGCGGGCCTGGAACTGGGGAAGGAGTTTTCCCAGATCTGCTATTATGACAGAAAAGAAAAAGAACCGGTCTCTCTTTCCGTGAAGACAGGGAGCAATCAGTATACATTTTCCACCAGGCTTTCCAAAAGGCCCAGGACAGAAGTGTGGCACTTCGGTATGGAGGCGGATTATTTCTCCATGCACGAGGGGGAGATCCCGGTGGATAACCTGCTGGAGATCTGGGGCCAGGGGGAACCGGTGGAGATTGACGGCGGCTGGTACAGGCCGGAGGAGCTGCTGGAGATCTACTTAAAAGGCTGTCTGTCCGTGCTTGGCGTGGCAGAGCCGGCGAGACAGATCAAGACCCTGATGATCACGGTTCCGGACCTGAACCGAGTGCTGGTGCGCAAGCTGCAGAGAGTGTGCACCCGCCTGAAATTTACTTCCGGGCAGGTGCTTCTGCAGGATTACGAGGAGAGCTTTTACTATTATGTGATGAGCAAGAGACTGGATAACTGGAACCGTATGACAGGACTCTTCACATTTGATAAAGGAAAAGTATCTTTTTCCCGCATGGTGGTGGACAGCCAGAAAAAGCCCATGCTGGTCACAGTGGAACACGGCAAGACCATAACCCTGCCGGAAGACCCGGACCAGAAGGACGTAGACTTTTATCAGTTGATTGCAGATTCCTGCGGAAATGACACATACGCGGGGATTTACTTGGTAGGGGATGGATTTTCCAAGGACTGGGCTGTAAGGAGTGTACCGCTTCTGTGCAAGAATCAGCGCCATGTATACTATGGAAACAACATGTATGTGAAAGGGGCCTGCTATGCGGCCAGGGAGCGGACCGAGGAGAAGCTTCTGGGCACATATCTGTATGTGGGAAATGCCCTGGTCCAGAACCATGTGAGCATGGAAATGCTCATCCAGGGGAAAAAGAAGAACTATACCGTTGCTGAGGCCGGAAGAAACTGGTATGAGACAGAGCATGAATTTGAACTGCTTCTGGACGGCAGGGAGAACCTGGAATTCATGGTGAAGCCCATGGACGGCGGGGAAGTAAGACATTACTGCATGAAGCTGCCGGGGCTTCCGAAAAGGCCTGACAGGACCACGAGGCTTCGTGTGCACATCATGTATGAATCAGCGGATACCTGCATTATTCTGGTACAGGATCTGGGATTCGGGGAGATGTTCCCCTCAAGCGGCCTGATGTGGACCGAGAGAGCAGCGTGGTAGGAGGAAACAGATGAGCGGATACATATTATGTCAGATAAAACGGGCTTCCCTTCCGTTTTATATTGAAAACATCAGCACGAATATCTACAGTATAGAAGAATTATGTTATTATCTCTACCACAACATCTATCTTCTGGACGAGACGATCATCAATGAACATCTCTGTGACTGGATAAAAAACGAGCTGGGACTATTAAAGCTCTACCAGAAGCTGTACCGGATTCTGGAGGAAGAGCGGGGGGCAGGGGATTTCATCCTGGCTGTTTTCAGGGAGATCAATTACCTGACCCATGAGCAGTTTAAAAAATTAAATGAGGAGCTTGTGGTCCTGGAACAGCTTCCCGAAGTGGCCCGCAAGAAGAAAAAGGGCGACTATCTGGTGGACAACCGGATGTATGTGAATGCCATCCGCATTTACGAGGATGCCCTAAGAAGTGTGGATACCGGAGGTCTTGGCGGACAGTATGAGGGGGAGATCTTCCACAATATGGGCTGTGCCTATCTGCACCTCTTCCAGATAGAGGAGGCTAAGGAATGCTTTGAAAAGGCATATGAAAAGCTTCACACCAAGCTGATCCTGAAGCATTACCTGTGTGCCTGCAGGATGCTGATGGAGGAAGCCCAGTGGCAGGGAGAATGTGCCAGAATGGGTGCGGATCTGGATACCTGCAGAGAGATCCAGAAAGAGATGGAAGCCAAAAAGCCGGATGCTTCCCGGGAAAAACAGGAAGACATGGGGGCTCTTTTGGAAAAATACACAAAAGAATATCACAGAAGTACCGGATTTTAGGCTTGTGTTTTGAAAACCGATGTTATATAATTCCTTGTGTATCGTAACGTTTCTCTTTTGAGAGAACTCAATATTATGGAAAAAGGACAGGTGTACGAAGGTGAAGAAGTTAGAGCAGCTTTATGAAGGAAAAGCAAAGAAAGTATTTGCAACAGATGTAGACGGCGTAGTGATCGTGGATTACAAAGATGATGCCACAGCATTCAACGGCGAGAAAAAAGGCACGATCACAGGTAAAGGCGCTATCAACAACCGCATGACAAACTATGTTTTCCAGCAGCTGGAAAAGGAAGGCGTTCCGACTCACTTCGTAGAAGAACTGAGCGACCGCGAGACAGCCGTAAAAAAAGTGAGCATCGTTCCTTTAGAGGTAATTGTTCGTAACGTGGCTGCAGGAAGCTTCTCCAAGAGAATGGGAGTAGAAGAAGGAAAACAGCTTCTCTGCCCGATTTTAGAGTTCAGCTACAAAGATGATGACCTGGGCGACCCCTTCATCAATGATGACTATGCACTTGCATTAGGACTGGCTACACAGGAAGAAATCGACACCATTAAAAATTATACAAGAAAAATCAACGAATTTTTGATCAAATATTTCCTGAACGCAGGAATGAAGTTGATCGACTTCAAAATCGAATTCGGTAAATTGGCAGACGGAACCATCATCCTGGCTGATGAGATATCACCGGATACCTGCCGTCTGTGGGATGTAGAGACAAATGAGAAGCTGGACAAAGACCGTTTCAGAAGAGACATGGGCAACGTAGAAGAGGCATATAACGAAGTGTTCAAACGTCTGGGCCTGGCTTAAATCAGAGGGGTGCCCGGGACACCTTCCGGCTCGGAAGGCGCCTCGCGGCGCCCTTTTTTGTGTTTACTTCAATATAAAATAAAAAGGAGAATTCAAATGAGTACAGACAGATATCAAAGTCCATTATCTGAGCGCTATGCCAGCAAAGAGATGCAGTATATTTTCTCCCCGGACATGAAATTCCGCACATGGAGAAAACTGTGGATCGCCCTGGCAGAGACAGAGAAAGAGCTGGGATTAAATATTACCCAGGAACAGATCGACGAGCTGAAAGCCCACGCAGAAGACATCAATTATGACGTGGCAAAAGAGAGAGAAAAACAGGTGCGCCATGATGTAATGTCCCATGTATACGCATACGGCGTGCAGTGTCCGAAGGCAAAGGGAATCATCCATCTGGGTGCTACCTCCTGTTATGTGGGCGACAATACAGACATTATTGTGATGACAGAGGCCCTGAAGCTTGTGAAGAAAAAACTGGTCAACGTCATCGCAGAGCTTTCCAAATTTGCAGATGAGCATAAAGCGCTTCCAACCCTGGCGTTCACACATTTCCAGCCAGCGCAGCCTACTACAGTGGGAAAAAGAGCAACCCTGTGGATGCAGGAGTTCATGCTGGACCTGGAAGACCTGGATTATGTGATCAGCACTATGAAACTGCTTGGTTCCAAGGGTACAACAGGTACACAGGCCAGCTTCCTGGAACTGTTTGACGGGGACCAGGAGACCATTGACAAGATTGATCCCATGATTGCGGAGAAGATGGGATTTAAGGAGTGCTATCCGGTATCCGGACAGACCTATTCCAGAAAAGTGGACACCAGAGTGCTGAACGTACTGGCAGGCATTGCAGCCAGTGCCCACAAGTTCTCCAATGACATCAGGCTTCTGCAGCACTTAAAAGAAGTGGAAGAGCCGTTTGAGAAGAGCCAGATCGGTTCCTCGGCTATGGCATACAAGAGAAACCCGATGAGAAGTGAGCGTATTGCGTCCCTGTCACGTTTCGTCATGGTGGATGCCCTGAATCCGGCCATCACTTCCGCTACCCAGTGGTTTGAGAGAACACTGGATGACTCTGCGAACAAACGTCTCTCCGTTCCGGAAGGTTTCCTGGCTATTGACGGTATCCTGGACCTGTGCCTGAACGTGGTGGACGGGCTTGTTGTGTATCCTAAGGTTATAGAGAAACGTCTGAGAAGCGAGCTTCCGTTCATGGCTACAGAGAATATCATGATGGATGCCGTGAAGGCAGGCGGGGACCGCCAGGAGCTGCACGAAAGAATCCGTGAGCTGTCCATGGGGGCAGGCAGGAACGTGAAGGTGGAAGGCAAAGAGAACAACCTTCTGGAGCTTATTGCCGCTGATCCCGCATTTAACATGAGTCTGGAAGACCTGCAGAAGACCATGGAGCCGTCCCGCTACACAGGACGTGCCCAGGTACAGGTGGAGGCGTTCCTGAAAAATGTGGTACAGCCGGTACTGGATGAAAATAAAGAAATCCTGGGAATGACTGCAGAGATCAACGTATAATAAAAATACAGTTCGGAGGTTTTTACATGAAGGAGCAAAAGAGGGGGAATCCCATAGCGCTTTTGCCGATTGGGGTGTTTCTGATCATTTTTATCGGAGCGGGTATCCTGTTCCATGACTTTTATACCATGCCTGCCATTGTGGGATTTTTGATCGCGCTTACCGTGGCATTTTTTCAGAACCGGAAAGTAGGGTTTCAGGAAAAGGTGGCAATTATCTCAAAGGGCATCGGTGAGGAAAATATTGTAACCATGTGCCTGATCTTCCTGGCAGCCGGAGCCTTTTCCGGTTCCATAAAGGCGGCAGGCGGGGTGGAGAGCACGGTCAATCTGGGGCTTTCCATTATGCCGTCCTCCATTGCAGTGGTGGGGCTGTTTATCATCGGCTGTTTTATTTCCATTTCCATGGGAACCAGTGTGGGCACTATTACCGCTATGGCACCCATCGGCGTGGGAATTGCCGAGAAGACAGGCATTCCTCTCCCGATCTGCATGGGAGCCATTGTGTGCGGCGCCATGTTCGGTGACAACCTGTCCATGATTTCCGATACCACGATTGCGGCGGTGAGGACACAGGGGTGTGAGATGAAGGACAAATTCAGGGAGAACTTTTTTATTGTTCTGCCTGCAGCTATCATCACGGCTGTGATCTTCTTCGTGATCGCCAGGGGAAATGCAGGAGTCATTGATGATGACCTGAAGTTCCAGATCATCAAGGTGATTCCATACCTGGTGGTCCTGATCGGCGCGCTCATCGGCATCAATGTGTTCATTGTTCTTATAACCGGTACTGTACTGTCCCTCATTGTGGGAGTAGGCACAGGGGCGTTTGCTGTCAGTGAGATGTTCCAGAAGATGGGAGACGGTATCACCGGAATGTATGATATCACAGTGATCTCCATTATTGTTGCAGCCATTGTGGCCCTGGTGAAGGAACACGGAGGGATTGAGTATATTCTGAATGTGATCAAGAAGAAGATCAACGGGGAGCGCGGCGGAGAGTTCGGCATCTCCGTTCTGGCCCTGCTCGTGGACTGCTGTACAGCCAACAATACGGTGGCTATCGTTATGGCAGGCCCCATTGCAAAAGAGATCAGCGAGGAATTCCGGGTAAGCCCCAAAAGGAGCGCGTCCCTTTTGGATATCTTCGCATCCGTAGGCCAGGGAATGATTCCCTACGGTGCCCAGCTTCTGGCCGCGGCCAGTCTGTCCGGGCTTACGCCTATAGCGATCATGCCGTATCTGTTCTATCCTATTTTGATGGGGGTATCGGCAATTATATTTATAATTTTCCGCAGGAGAGAAGTGGCGGAATAAAAAATATGGATGAGGCAGCTGTATTCTTTGGGGAATATAGCTGCCTTTTTCTATTATCTCCGAATATATCTTTGATTTCTGCTTCTTGGTTTTTCCGGTACAGTCATTTCGACCAGATTAAGTTCCATTGCCGGATTTAAGTAATTTTTACGAAAGGTTTCCTTTGATTTTAATCCCAGTTTCTTCATAAGGCAGGTTGCTGTATATGAAGTATCCATTTCCATTGCGGACAAAAGCTTCTTTACATATTCTGTCATCTGTTCTGTATCATCCGATATCTGTTTGGAGATATCATCAAGAACCATATCAACCTGTTTGAGCATAAATTCAATGAAGATATTGGAAGTCCCTTCTGAATGACATTGGGCAATTGCCTGATAGTAACCATCCTGAAATTTTTCAATCTGACTTTCAATCGGGATGTACTCAAAAATCGGTTTCCATTTGGAAAGAATCGCCGTATGCCACAGCCTTGCCATCCTGCCGTTTCCGTCTGAAAAAGGGTGAATGAATACAAATTCATAATGAAAGACTGAGGACAGGATAAGAGGGTGTACGGATGCCTGTTCTCGAGACATCCAGTCGAACAATTCTTCCATAAGCCCCGGTACCAATCTTGCCGGAGGTGCGATGAAAATACATTTATCCCCATTAAACACACCTTCTTCTCCTTTACGGAATACGCCGGACTCATCTACCGTATATTGGGTCATGACTCCATGCAGCTTTTTTAAGTCTTTCAAACTATATGGATTGATCTCAGGCAATTTTTCGTAAGCAGCGTAAGCGTTTTTTACTTCCTGAATTTCCTTTTGCTCACCCAGAACCATGTGCCCGGCAAGCACATCCCTGACCTGTCCAAGTGACAAGGAATTAGCCTCAATTTTCAGGGAAGAATGAATGGACTTGATTCTGTTGTTACGCCTTAGATAGGGGCGGGATTCCATCTTCTGCAGCATACTGATCCTGCCGAGTTTTTCCGATATGGATGAGACATATATCAGCATGGTATTATTAATGGTAAACGGCGGTTGATAACGGTTCATATATTTTCACCTCCAAATTAACTTGCTTATTAACTTGCTTATTATCTTAGCATGTTCCGGCACTGAAGTAAACAGAAAAGTGGATTTTCATATTGCAGCCCTTCCCCCAAACAATTTATAATATTTTTATCAGAACCTTTTTATCACCCCGGGTATCTAATAGATAACAAAAGAGATAAAACAGAAAAAGGAGGAGCCCATGCAGCAGCAGGAATTTATACAGGCCGTCAGGGACGCAGAAGCTACCCTGTACCATGTTGCAATGTCCATTTTAAGGAATGATGCGGACAGTGCGGATGCGGTACAGGAAGCGCTTTTGAAGGCTTTTGAAAAATTAGATACCCTGAAGGAAAAAAAATACTTTAAAACATGGCTGATACGTATTCTTATCCATGAGTGCTACCAAATGAAACGCAGAAGTAAACGTCTGGTTCCCTACGAGGAGTATGTGGAGAACGCACCGGGGAAGGAGGACAAGCTGTATACAGACCTCTATGCAGCCATAGATGATCTGCCGGAGGACCTCCGCATTGCGGTTACCTTATTTTATATAGAAGGTTTCTCCATTGCGGAGATCGCGGAGATGCTGGAGACCAGGGAAAATACAGTGAAAACACGGCTTTACAGGGGAAGAAATCAGCTAAGAAAAAGTCTTGGTGATAAGGAGGAAGCATTATGTTAGAACAGGGAAAATGGAAAGACGGGGCACCGGTACCTTCAAAGGAATTTCATGACAGATTTGAGGAGAGTTTGAAACTGATAGAGAAAAAAGTAGGGGAGAAGGCACCGGCAGGTGCCGAGATCATCCGAATGAACAGGAAGACAAAGCGCAGGGGCAGACATCTGAAGAAAGCAGTTGTGGGTTGTACAGCCGCCGCAGCCGCTATGGCAGTCTTTATCGGAGCCTGCTATCAGAATCCGGTATGGGCTTCCAATCTGCCGCTGATCGGGCACATATTTGAGCGCATGGAAGGACAGCTTTCTTTTGGGGAAGATTACAAGGATTATGCAGAACCACTGGATAAGGAAGCAGCACAAAACCGGGAAGGCGGCGGGCAGGACAGCGGCGATGAGGGAAATACCGGTGCGGGAGCCTTCCGTCAAACGGTTGGCGGCACTACAGTTACCATGTCTGAGAGTTATTGCAGCGGCTCGGCCCTGTACCTTTCCCTTATCATAGAATCAGAAGAGCCATTTCAGGATACCCGTCTGGATGGGAACGGACAGCCATCGATCAGTGTGAAAACGAAGGAAAATTACAGCTTTAATCCTCAGGAACAGAATGATCTTGTCTATCTGGAAGGCGAGTTTTTGGATAAAAATACCTACACAGGGGTTATGCGTATAGACCTGAACATGAAGAATACAGATGACAGCGGGCTGCAGGCAAAGCAGGCAGAGGCTGAGGCAAACGGGGAAGAATTTATAGTTGACGCGGAAGTACTGGATCAGTACAGCACCAAAATAGAGATACCGGAACAGTTCACCCTGAATCTGGACATCAGCCAGATCATAGGGGATTTGGCTGATCCCGATACCTTCAGTACAGGGTACACGGCGGAGGAACTGGAAGCCATGTCCGATGAAGAGTGGAACCGGGTCATGACAGAAGCGGAAGACGAAGGCGGCTGGGACAGCTTCCCCAACAGCCATGAAAACTGGTGGATGGATGGCTCCTGGCAGTTTGAGCTTGATATCAACGCAGACTACTCCAGAACACAGACTGCCGAAGTGAATGAGATGAATGAGGATGGCGCAGGCATTGCATCTGTTGTCAAAACTCCATTTGAGATCACAGTCAATGAGTCATATGATGATAAAACGAAAAGAGCAGATTATTTCCCGGTGATCCTGGATGCCCAGGGTAATGTTATGGATGTCACAGGGGGAAGTGTAAATACCGTATCCGTGAAAAACCATGACACATCTACCGTCTATGTTTATTTATGCGATTATGATGAATATATGGATGAGCTGAAGGGGTCCAGAAATGAGGATGGATTCAAGACATTGATGGATGAAAGGGCAAAATTTGCCGCAGAAGTGCATTTTGACTAACAGTTTTTGATAAAAAACGGCAGAATGAGAATCGGAATTTTTATTCTGCCCGGATGCAGGAGCCGTTTTCAGTCGCCAAAACGCGGGGAAAACGGCTCCTTTCCCATGAAAATCCGCAATTTTTCGTCCGAATTTACAAATTAGAACTTTATTTCTTAAAAGAAATGTAGTATGATACATGGGTACAAAAAGTTCATTAGGAGGAATGAAAAATGGTAAAAGCAGTAGTAGGGGCTAACTGGGGAGATGAAGGTAAGGGCAAAATCACTGACATGCTCGCACAGGAATCCGATATCATCGTAAGATTCCAGGGCGGTGCCAATGCGGGCCACACAATTGTAAACAATTACGGAAAATTTGCGCTCCATACTCTTCCGTCCGGTGTGTTCTACGACCACACAACCAGTGTCATCGGAAACGGTGTTGCGCTTAATATCCCGGTACTGTTTAAAGAGATTCAGTCTATTGTGGACAAGGGTGTACCAGCACCGAAGATCAAAGTCTCTGACCGTGCGCAGATGGTAATGTCCTATCATATCAAGTTCGATGAGTATGAAGAAGAGCGCCTGGCAGGAAAATCTTTTGGTTCCACCAAGTCTGGAATCGCACCGTTTTATTCTGATAAATATGCAAAGATCGGTTTCCAGGTCAGCGAGCTTTTCGATGATGACGCGGCACTGAGAGATAAAGTGGAGCGTGTATGCGAGACAAAGAATGTGACTTTGGAGCATTTATACCACAAACCGCTTCTGAACCCGGATGACATCATGAAAGAGCTGGCGGAATATAAAGAGATGATTGCTCCTTATGTGTGTGACGTTTCTCTGTATCTGTGGAACGCTCTGAAAGAAGGTAAGGAAGTGCTTCTGGAAGGACAGTTAGGTTCCCTGAAAGATCCGGATCACGGTATCTATCCCATGGTAACCTCTTCCTCCACACTGGCTGCCTACGGTGCAGTTGGTGCAGGGATTCCGCCATATGAGATCAAAAAGATCATCACAGTCTGCAAGGCATACTCCAGTGCAGTAGGTGCAGGCGCATTTGTATCTGAAATCTTCGGCGATGAGGCAGATGAATTGAGAAGACGCGGCGGAGACGGCGGAGAGTTCGGTGCTACCACAGGACGCCCGAGACGTATGGGATGGTTTGACTGTGTGGCATCTAAATACGGCTGCCGTATGCAGGGAACTACGGATGTAGCTTTCACGGTCCTGGATGTACTTGGATATCTGGAGGAGATTCCGGTGTGCGTGGCATACGATATTGACGGTGAGATTACAACAGAATTCCCCACAACCGGCAGGCTGGAAAAGGCAAAACCGGTTCTGGAGACGCTTCCGGGCTGGAACTGTGACATCCGCGGCATCAAAAACTACGATGACCTTCCCGTAAACTGCCGCAGATATATTGAATTTGTGGAAGAGAAGATTGGCTTCCCCATCACCATGGTTTCCAATGGTCCGAGCCGTGAGGATATTATCTACCGCAATAAATAAAACAATAAGACAACGCTCCATTGGTTTTTATAATGGAGCGTTGTCTTATTTTGGGTGCACTTATTTTTACTGCACATCGTATTCTTCCAATAATTTTTGGATTGTCTCTTTCCGACCTTTAAAATGGACAGCATTAATTCCCTGGGAGCGGGCTTCCGCCACATTTTCCAGGACATCGTCAATAAATACAGCTTTTTCAGGTTTAATATGAAAATCTTTCAGCAGTTTCTGATAGAATTCAGGTTCCGGCTTCAGCATTTTTACCTGCCAGGACATGTAGCCGCCGTCCATCAGATCCAGAAAGGCCATTTCCTCCCTGCAGCGTTCATAGAGCGGCTGTGAAAAGTTGGACAGGTAATAAATTTTGTACCCTCTTTTTTTCAGATATTTCAGCCAGTCCACTGTGTAAGAGTAGGTATGTATGACACCGCTCATTTTGGCAAATGTCTCGCGTATTTCTTTTTCGTATTCCGGGTCATTATCAATAAAGGCCTGGAGAATTTCCTCTTCATTCCGCACACCACGGTCAGCATCCACCCAGTCAGGGCTGTCAAACACAGCATCGCCCACAGCCTGAATCGTTTCCCCACTGTACTTCATGCTTTTTAAAAATGATTTCCAGTCATAACGGACCAGCACATTTCCAAGGTCAAAGATAAAGGTATCCACAGAGGAATTGGCATCTATCCTAGGAATACCGTTTTTCTGCCTTGTGTAGCGGTATACGAGCAGGCAGGCATACAAAAACACGGGAACAAGTACCGTGCAGTAGATTGCGGCCAGCAGCATATTACCGGCATTTGGGCTGTGCGAAAGAGAAAAAATAAAAGCCAGGACGTACATGCCAAGCAGCAGTACGGCTCCAACCAGTGCAGCAATTTGTTTCAGCTTCTTCACTTCTTATTCTCCCTCCCATAGAATATCTTTAATTATAATGAGTTTTGAGGTATCCGTCAATGTGCATAAATGCCCGAAATCAAAGAGAAAATCGACAATTTGTCCAATTTTCAGGCTACACTTACCGAGAAATGGAGAATGATTTGCACATATTTTCCAAAATTTTCAAAGGAATTATGGAAGTTAAAACAGTTGGTGATACGGTGGACGGCAGGAAACTATATCACGTGCGTATGGGGGATGAAAACGCGGCTGACAAGGTTCTGATCTTTGCGGGAATCCATGGAAGAGAATATATGACCACTCAGCTTGTCATGGAACAGCTGGGGGAATTTGTGGAGAATCTGCTTCATGAGGACAGAACCTACAAGGGATACTCTTACAGCGAGCTGTTGAGAGACCGAGCTCTGCATATTATCCCCATGGCGAATCCGGACGGTGTGACAGTGAGCCAGTTCGGAGCCGAGGGTATGCGGTCTCCCGGAATCCGGGAACAGGTGTGGGAGATTGCGGACGAGGACGGCGCCAGAATGCCCTGGAAATCTTATTTCCGCCGCTGGAAGTCCAATGCGGAGGGCGTGGATGTGAACCGGAACTTTGATGCCCTGTGGGAAGAGTATGTGGATGGGATCGGCAGGCCTTCCAGGGAAAAATACAAGGGAACTGCGCCGGAGAGCACCAAAGAGGCGCAGGCACTGGTAAATCTTACAAAAAAGGAACTGTTCTGCCGCACAGTCAGCTATCACTCCTCCGGCGGTGTCATATACTGGGCATTTGGACAGCAGGGAGAGCTGGCATCAAGGACCCAGACCTTTGCAAAACGCATTGCCGCTGTCACGGGCTATGAACCGGACGGCAATTATGAAGAACTGGACCCGGCGGGATACAAGGACTGGGCGCTGCTTAAGATGGGGATTCCCAGTCTAACTATAGAGATCGGCAGAGCGGATTCTCCCCTGCCGCAGTCTGCCTACCGGAGAATCCTCCGGGAGAACAGAGGCGTGTGGGAAGAAATCCTGCTGGATATCATAGAAGAGAAAAAAGATTAAAAGAAACCATTGACAAATGTGGACTATTGTAATAGTCTATATGTAGACGATTGCAATAGTCCAAAGGAGTTATGCTTATGAAATTATTTGAATCAGAACAGAAAGTAATGGAAGTCCTGTGGGAAGAAGGTGAGATACCGGCAAAAAGAGTCGTTGAAGTGCTGAGTGAGAGAGTCGGCTGGAACAAGAATACAACTTACACAGTCATCAAGAAATGTATAGAAAAAGGAGCCGTTCAGCGGTCAGAGCCGGGATTTCGGTGCAGGCCCCTGATCGACAGGCATGAATTTGAATCCTATGAAGTGAACGAATTGATCTCCAGGACCTTTAAAGGTTCCAAGAAAAATTTTATCTCAGCGTTCTTTGCGGAGCAGGATTTGACGAAGGAAGACCTGGAGGAGATTGAATCGCTGATTCAAAGGAAGCGGAGGTAGCATGGTATTTATAAAGATCAATGTGGTTCTTGCGGTAATGTGCCTTGTCTTCAGCATTTTCCGTCTGGCTTCAAAAAAGTTCGGAAGCAGCGATAAGTACAGGATGGACCGGATCTTCATCTGCATCGGTATCCTGGCACTGCCTTTGATGCTTGCGGTGGAGAGATATCCGGTGCGTGCTGTTTCAGCACAGACCATGGGAATCGTTTCCAGGATGTCTCCGCAGAAAGTGGCAGAGAGTTATCACTTTGTAAAGTGGGGAATGGCGGCCGCATTCGCTGTGGGCTGTGCGATATTTTTTATACTGTTTATCCGCTACTGCCGTGAGAGCAGGATTTTAAGAGAGGCTGTTCCGGTGCCGGGAGAGGCCGCACGGGAGCTGAGTTTTGAAGAACTGGGCCTGGACAGAAGAAGGATTCTGCTGAGTGACCGCATAAGTGCGCCGGTGACCTGGGGATTTTTCATGCCCAAAATACTGATTCCCTCTTATCTGAAGGATGAGGAGGAGGAAAAATATACACAGATTGTTTTGCATGAATTCATCCATGCCAAGAGAAGGGACAACCTGTGGAAATTCCTGGCGCTTTTTCTTTTATGTGCCTATTGGCAGCATCCGTATCTGTGGTTTTTTTATTTTACGTTTCTTAGAGAAGTGGAATTATCCTGTGACGAGGAGGTGCTTCGGCGCATAGGAGAGGACGGAAGGGCAGCCTATGCAGGTACACTTGTGGCTTTTGCGGGCCTGTACTGCCGTCTCAGCCGGATGACATCCCAGTTGTCAGCAGGAAGTCTGAAGAGGAGAGTGATCGCTATAATGAATTATAAAAAATCAAACAAAAGAACAGGAATCGCCGGGAAGATATTCATGGGGAGCATTGTATTTTCCTTTGCGCTGCTGCTGGGATTTTCAAACCAGATTTTTGCGGGAATGCGTGACGGTGAAACCATTGTAAAAAGCAGTGAAGAGTCAAAAGAGAGTAGGGAAAAGCCGCAGTTGAATGTGATAGAAGAGGCCAGAGAAATTGAAGAGAATAAGGCCCAATCGAATGCGGAAGAAACACAGGAAATCCCCGAAAATGGTGCAGTGGAAGAGATAACAGAAATTCCGGAAGAAAATGCTTATGGAGAAGCACAGGAAATTCCGGAAGTAAGTGCTTATGGGGAAGCGGAAGATATAATTTTAAGAGAAACAACGGAAGCAGAAGCGTCAGTGAACGGAGAAACACGGAATATGAATGAAAATAACCTTGCAGAGGCAGAGGACTATTCTTCAGGCACAGAGGTACCAAGTGAAGCTGTTGATCAATCACTGCTTCAGGAAGAAAATGCGAGTGTGAGATAAAAGAGGCTGCGGGACCGTTTCATTCGTATGAAAGATGATATAGATAAGGGTTTTCAGGAATATTCCTGAGAACCCTTTTTTTGCTCCTGTACCGGTACGCTTTCCGGCTGTCTGCCGGGAGTTTCCCGGCACAGGCGTATGAATTCCCTGACATAGGGCAGAGTGGTTCTGTCTTTTCTCTGTGCGATATAGAAGACACGTTTCATGGGCAGATCTGTGACCGGGCAGGCATGGAGCCTGCCGCCCGAAAGCTCCTCCCGGATCAGCATTTTGGAGATAATGGAAATCCCTTCATTTTGTGCTACGGCTTCTTTTAAAGCATCAATGTTGTGATATATATGACTTTTTGTAAGGGTGATCCCCTGTTTGCTGAGCGCCCGTTCCAGGGCCGCCCGGGTGCTGTTTCCCTCCTCACGAAGCAGAAATAATTCATTTTCAAAATCTACAATAGACAGATTTTTCCGCTTTGCATAGGGATGCTTTGGACTGCATATAGCCATAAACGTGTCATCCAGGAAGGAGGTATAGACAAGACTGCTGTGACTCCCTTTTGTCTCCGTAAGCATGACATCCAATTCCCCGGCAGCCAGCTTTTTTTCCATAAAATAGGAGTCATCAATGGTAAAGCGTGTACTGACATCAGGACAGGTGATGTGGTATGCGCGGATGATATCCTGCAGCAGGCAGGAGGCGGCCACAAGTGTGCTGCCAATATGAATTTGTTTCAGATGGAGTCCGAGAAGTGCGGACTCCATTTCTTTGTACAGAGTTATGATCCGGGAAGCATAATCCAGAAGCAGCATACCGGCTTCCGTGAGCCTCAGGTGCTTGCTCAGGCGGTCAAAGAGACGGACATTATAGGTCTTCTCAATCTCAGAGACAGCAAGGCTTACTGTGGATTGGGAGATATACAGGTTCTGGGCTGCAATACTCATGTTGTTGCAGGATGCAACTTCCAGAAATATGGTCATGTGGCGGAGCGTCATGTGAAATCCTCCTTTAACTATTGAAAAAACTCATAACATAACCATATTTTAGTATTTTACAAGAGTAAAATCAAGTGCTATTATGACCATAATGATTGAAATTCGGCCGGATTTAAAAAATATGTTATTACAATAATCAATATATAAAGGAGATGAGAAAGGCGTTGTTTAAAAGGGGGGCAGTTTGATTCTCGGAGCTGATAACAGAGGGAAAGTTTCTGCGAAAACGAAACATAGAAATACAGAAGAGGAGAAGAATCGGGAGGTAGAAGATGAAAGAAGCAAAAGACAAGAAAGAGCCTGCAGGCCGGGTGCGTAAGGGCGTGTTTATTCCTGCATTTGCAGTGATGGCAGTGGTGGTAACCGTGGGATTTGTCAATAACGAGGGCCTGGCAAAAGGAGCAAAGGCATTCTTCGGATTTTCCCTGGGAAAATTCGGATGGCTGTACCAGCTCGTGGCAGTGATTTCTGTGCTGGTGATAGCGATCGTCACATTTTCAAAGCTGGGAGATATCCGTATCGGCGGGGCAGATGCAAAACCGAAATATCCATTCGGAACCTGGTTTGCCATGACGCTCACCGGCGGAATCGCTGTGGGAATAGTGAACTGGGGAATCAACGAGCCCCTGATCTATTACGGAAATGTATATGGTGAGCTGGATAATCTGGGAATTCAGGCTGGTACCCAGGAGGCCGCCAGGTTTGCCCTGGGCAGATGTTTTTACAACTGGACCTTTGTGCCCTATGCCATTTACGCAGTGTCCGGTCTGCTCATTGCTTATATGTATTTTAACAAGAAAGAAAAGCTTTCTGTGACTTCCACACTGAAGCCGTTATTTGGCAAAAAGGCAGAGCATCCGGTTGTGATGAACACTGTGGATACGCTGTGTTCCCTGGCGATCACACTGGGAATGGCTTCCGGACTCGGAACGGGCCTGGCCCTGGTTATCTCAGGTCTGAATGTTGTGTATAAGATTCCAAACAGCACATTTATCTGGGTGCTGCTGGGAGGTATTGCAACACTGATTTTCACAAGTTCCGCTATTCTGGGCGTGGACAGGGGAATCCGCAGGCTGGCTTCCTTAAACAGTAAGATTTTTTACGGACTTTTGATATTCCTGTTTATTACAGGACCTATGGCCATCATCCTCAGCAATTCCGTATCAGGTCTTGGTGAATGGCTGAACAATTTCTTTATCTGGGGACTGGACTCCGGTGATGTTGGTGGTGAGGCTCTGACAAGATGGTGGACGCTGGCTGACTGGTGTTCCTGGATTGCCTATGCGCCTATCATGGGGATTTTCCTTGGGAAGATAGCTTACGGAAGAACCGTTCGGGAATTTATGATCATCAACTGGGTAATGCCGTCTGTGTTCGGTATTGTCTGGTTTTCCGTCTGGGGCGGAACCGGTCTTAACTGGCAGATGAACAATGTCGTTGACATGGTTGGCGTCATTAAGGAGAGCGGAGCTACTGCAGGTGTATGGGCATTCTTGCAGCATCTGCCTCTGGGCCTTGGCGTGATCATTATCCCTGTTGTCATGATCACACTTATGCTGTCCTTCTCCACCGCGGCAGATTCCATGACCAGCACCATTGCATCCATCTGTACCAAAGGACAGAATATGGAGGAGGAACCGCCGAAATCCCAGAAACTGATTTGGGGTATTCTGATTGGCTCTATCTCGATCATCATGGGCGCGGTTGCAGGCGGTGTGCGGGGCATTGACGGTGTGAAACAGCTTGCTTCAGTGGGAGGTTTTCTGGTTTTATTTGTCTTTCTGCTGCAGCTGATCGCATTTATCAAGACATTCTTCGTGGATTTAAAAAAGGATAAGAAAGAGTAGTTTATGAATATTTGGAGGTGCGTATGGACTTATTATATATAAATGCAATGGATATAGAGAAACTGGAATTGACGAATGAGGAAATATTGGGAGCCGTGGAACGGAGTCTGGAGGCCCAGGGAAACAAAAAGACAGTCATAGAGCCTCGGGTGCATCTGATTCCTAATCCGGAATATCACGGACATTTTAACGTGTTGAGAGGATATATTGAACCCATGGACGTGGCAGGCGTGAAGGTAGTCGGAGATTATGTCTATAATTATAAGCAGAATCTGCCCTCTGAGATGGCCCTCCTGAATCTGTATGATCCTAAAACCGGTGCCCCGAGAGCTGTGATCGATGCGACTGAGATCACATCCATGCGGACAGGCGCCCTGACAGCCATCGGTGCGAAATATCTGGCAAAGAAAGAAAACAAAGTATTGGGGCATCTGGGGGCCAGGGGAACGGCCTGGTGGAATGTGGTGCTTTTGGATTCCATATATGATTTTGAGGAAATCCGTGTGAACAGCAGAAGAAGGGAGTCCATGGAAGACTTCGCCGGGCGTCTTACAAAGAAGCTGGGAAAACAGGTGAAGGTGACGGAAAACAGTGAGGAGTGTCTGAAGGGAGCTGACATTATGGTGGAGGCCACACGCCTGATGGAGCCGACACCTCTGCTGAAAACAGAGTGGGTACAGCCGGGAAATTTTGTGGTTCCCTACGGAACCGTCAGTGCTGTGGAGCTGTCCCTGACAGATGTGATGGACAAAATCGTAGTGGATGACTGGGGACAGTGCAAAGGCGGTATTCTGGGAAGCCTGCGCAGGCATGTGGAGACAGGAAAACTCAGTGAGGACACCCTCTACGGCGAACTGGGTGAGATTGTTGCAGGCAAAAAACCGGGAAGAGAAAGAGAGGATGAGACTATACTTTTCTGGCACAGGGGCCTCTCAACAAATGATATTGCGCTGGGACAGTTAGTATATGAAAAGGCTATAAAAATGGGAATCGGAACCACATTGAAATACAGATAGAGCACCCTCTTTGAACCGCCCTGCGGCAGACAAAATTGTCCGGCCGCAGGGCGGTTTTTAAAGAAAAAGGTATATGAAAAAAGACAGTTGCAGACATTACAGAAAGTGGTATAATTCAAGTTGTACAATTCTTCCCGTCTATGAAAGAGGGATGGAAGAATCCTTGAATAAAACGGCAGCGCAGGTGCTGCAGCCATTCCGGTTTTATAATAACCGGAAGGCAATGGAAAGAAATAGGGAGAAATGGGGCGTAAAAGATGAAGATTAGAAAGCATTTTATACTGACCGGTATGGTACAGGGGGTGGGGCTTAGATACCGGGCACAGCATTTGGCGAGGCTGCTGCAGCTGACAGGCTGGGTGAAGAACACCTGGGACGGATGCGTGGAGCTTGAGCTTCAGGGCGGAGAGGAAGAGATAGCCAATTTTCTGGACCGCCTGTCCATGGGGAATTTTATAAGGATTGAGGGTGTTGAAGCAAAAGAGGTTCCTGTGGTAGAGGAGAATAGTTTTCAAGTTAAGGGCTAAAATCGGATATTTTCTAAGAGCCTGCAGTAAAATGTTGACAACAGGAAAAATGGGTCTAAGATATAGAAAAATAAAAGTCGGAAAAAGGTTCTCAAAGGCGAAAACCCACCTTTGGGGACTTTTTTGCATGGAGGACGAAGTATGGGCATAGATTCACTTGTTTTTTTATTTTCGCCAGGGGCATGCGGAGAATGTACACTTTAATGGTCATATTTGCAAAGGCGGGCTGGTAGATTTCCATAGGCAATCCCTTTATAATAAAAACGAGGTGATAAGTATGAAATTATATGAGAAACTACAGGTACTGCGAAAGAAAAACGGATATTCACAGGAAGAACTGGCTTATAAAATAGGTGTTTCAAGACAGACAATTGGAAAATGGGAATCAGGACAGGTAATACCGGAAATATCCGGGATGGTTTTATTAAGCGGATTATATGGAATTCCAATTGACAGAATTGTGAAAGAGGATGATGACTGCAATATTACCCTGGTTAACAGTACAGACAGGAATATAGACAACCTGATTGAGTTTTTAATAAGGGCAAAGAAAAATACATATGCCGGAAACGGAAAAGAAGTGGAGCCATCAAAAACTGCTGCCCATGACTTAGAATACAGTGAGAAAGAGTTCTTTTATTATGACTCATATATTGGCGGTGAATGCTTTTCTGGTGAGGAAGCAGTCTGGAAAAGTTCTGTCCCTGTGTGGTGTATGAATTATACAGGCAGGGTTCTAGGAGAAGAATTTTGCGGTGATTTTTTGAAAGAAGCATTGTATCATGCAGATGCAAATATGCCTTACAGGGGACCGAATATTTACAGAAAAGGGGAATATGGTTATCATTGCAGAGTTCAGGGAGAATTTCTATGGTTTCAAGGATATGAAGAAATTTTTTATAGCAGCAAGAGAGTATATGAATGTTATTTCCATGGTGGAAAAGTCAGGTAAACCGCCGACTTGTGTCTACGGTATCTGGCAACACACAAAGACGAACCAGAATCAGAATATCAAGAGGTGATATCTATGAAAAATATATTAGTAATCCAGGGCGGCGGGCGTCCGAACGGAAATACCAGCCAACTGGCAGATGCCTTCCTAAAAGGAGCTTTAGAAGCAGGCCATAAAACAGAAAAAATATCCTTGAACAAGTTCGAGGTAAAAGGCTGTATCGGCTGCAATGCATGCCGCTACGGGAAACCCTGTATACAAAAGGATGATTTCAACAAAATAGTCCCCAAAATAAAAGAAGCGGATCTGCTTGTTTTCGCATCACCGCTTTTTTTCTGGACAATATCCTCTAAATTAAAGGCATTTATAGAAAGATTCTACTGCATAGCAGAGGAGGACCCGAATCCTCCCTATGGCCGGTATGAAAGATATCCGGTAAAAGATGCTGCTTTACTGATGACATCGGCAGATGATTTTTTCTGGACATATGAGCAGGCTGTGTCATACTATAAGTTTGCCGTCATCAATTACATGGGTTTCAAGGACAAAGGCATGCTGCTTGCAGGCGGATGCGGAGATACAAACGGCAGGCCGCAGATTGACAAAACAGATCATCTGCAGAAGGCATATGAGTTTGGAAAAAATATCTACAAGGAGTAATAGAAACGCCGTTCTATTACAGTATCCGCTTACCCATAAAATTCCCATATCGTATAATCCCCGTATTTTTCCCTGCAGCTCTCCCGCAGCGTATGCAGAAGCAGCATACTGTCCCCGGCTGTAAAGATATTCTGTGTATTGGAAGCAGCCTGCCTGTCCGCGCGGGCAGGTCCCGGCCGTTTCTGGCGCAGTTCGGAGGCGGGGCAGCCGTAATATTTCTGGCAGAGCTGATTTAAATATCTGACATCAGAAAAACCGCTCTCAATACTCACGGTGAGCACCTTTTTATCTGTATTCTGCAGAAGACGGCAGGCGTATTCAAAACGTTTCAGATTCAGATATTCCTGAAAGGACAGGTTTAATTCATCGCGGAACAGATGTGACAGATAGGTCAGCGACAGATTTTCGTGCTCTGCAATGTCCTTCAGCAGCAGTTTCTGCCGGAAATTTTTTTCTATATAGTCTGTAATGCGGCTCATGCGTTCCTGCCTGTGCCTGCGGGCTGTCATCTCTGCGTCTGTATATATTTTCTCGGGAACATAGGTGTGGAGGCTGTACAGAATCATATTCAGCAGACTCATGCATTTATATTCATAATTGGCAAACTGCCCGAAATAATTGTAGGCCAGCTCAATAAGCAGACCATTCATAATTTCGTAGCGTGTCTCATGCCGGGAGAAGAAGGGGCGCACACAGTTCTCCAGAAAACATGTATTTTCATCGTGCTGAAAATAGGATGTGACAAGCTGCCGGGACATCTGAATGGCGAGGATCAGGGCGCTGCCATCCAGTCCGCGTATCTCATGGAGGTCCATGGGGTTCAGCAGATACATGTCACCGCTGTGAAGCTGGTTTGCATTTCCGTTTACTGTAAATTCCACTTTTCCGTCAAGAACAAGCCCGATTTCCATCTCCCTGTGTGCGTGCGGCGCACGGGAAAAAAGGCGTACCAGTATAGCACTGAACGCGTGGATCTGCGGGTGTGCGATCAATTCAAATTCTTTATCCATTTCCGTCACTGCCTTCTCATAATTTCTTATTTTCTATTCTAATGTCATTTCAGAAAAGAGGCAAGAACTGTCTCAAGATATTCACGAAAACAACAAACTAATCGTTGATAAACAGCAAATAAATCGAGCCTGTGGAACGGATAATTAGCTGAACTTCCCATAAAATAAGCCTTGCAGCCAAGAAATCAACCAGCGCAGGATAATCGCCGTATTTTCACAAACATGGAAATGCCCCGCAGAGAAAAAACGATTAAACTGAAGATAGTTTATAAAGAAATTTTCTGCGCAGAAAATGCAGACTTTTCGTTTTACGGCGAGAGCAAAAGTAAACGTGACAGTTCAGAAAAAGGGTGATCGTATGGGTAAAAAAGTAATTGTAGCAGGACATGCCTGTCTGGATATTACCCCTCTCTTTCCTCAGAATCAGCAGGCAGCGAAATTAGGAAATATCCTGTCGCCGGGAAAGCTGATACAGATGGAGGGTGTTGATATCCATGCAGGAGGTGCGGTATCCAACACGGGTATGGCAATGAAAATGCTGGGGGCAGATGTATGTCTCATGGCAAAGACAGGCAGCGATGAATTCGGAAAGATCATTTCCGATATTTATGCCGCACAGGGCGCAGATTCCGGAATCATTGTGCAGGAAGGGCAGAATACCTCCTATTCGGTGGTCCTTGCACTTCCGGGTATAGACAGGATATTTCTTCATGACCCGGGGTGCAACCACACTTTTTCCTTTGAAGATCTGCCGAAGGAAAAGCTTTTGGGGACAGACCTGTTCCACTTCGGCTATCCCCCGCTGATGAAGAAAATGTATGAGGACACCGGAAGCGAACTGGTGCGGATGATGAAATATATGAAAGCCCAGGGGACGGCAACTTCCCTTGATCTGGCTTTTGTGGACGGGGAGTCAGATGCAGGAGCGGCGGACTGGAAGGAGATTCTAAGCCGGGTGCTGCCGTATGTAGACTTTTTTGTGCCCAGTATCGAAGAACTCTGCTTTATGCTGGACCGGGACAGATATGAGGCTTGGAAGACCAAAGCAGGGGATGAAGACATTTCTTTCTCCCTGGATGTTCAGAGAGATATCAGGCCTCTGGCAGATAAGTGCATGGAATTAGGGGCAAAGGTCCTTCTGCTGAAATGCGGAGCTCCCGGCCTGTATTACAGGACCACAGAAGTAAAACGTCTGGAAGGACTGGAGACAGCCCTTGGGATCTCTGCAGAGGACTGGTCGGACAGAGAGGGATTTGAGGCCAGCTATCAGCCAGAGAGGGTGCTGTCAGGTACAGGTGCGGGCGACACCACCATTGCGGCATTTTTGACAGCTATGCTTGAGGGGTATCCTTTTGAAATGTGTATCCATCTGGCAGCGGCAGAAGGGGCCTCCTGTGTGGAGGCTTATGACGCACTGGGCGGAATCCGGCCGCTTAAGGAACTGGCGTCCAGGATTGAAAAGGGATGGAAAAAACAGAATTTCAGAAGATAAGGAGCATGGAAAATGTTAGAAAATTTAAATGAGGTATTACTTCCGGCCAGGCAGAATGGCTATGGGGTGGGTCTGTTCAATACCGTGAATCTGGAACTGGCAAGAGGTGTGCTGAGGGCTGCGGAGGAACTCAGGTCCCCGGTTATCATCGGTACAGCGGAGATTCTGCTTCCCAGCGGGCCGCTGGAGGATCTGGCACCACTGATCGTTTCCATGGCAGATAGAGCATCAGTCCCTGTTGTGGTCCATTATGACCACGGACTTACATTTGAGAAATGCATGGAGGCGCTGAAGCTGGGATTCACTTCGGTTATGTATGACTGCTCCACGGACAGCTATGAAGAAAATGTGAGAAAGGTTGCGGAGCTTGCAAAGATTGCCCACTGCTTCGGTGCAACTGTGGAGGCTGAACTGGGGCATGTGGGGGATAACCAGGAGGCAGGAGGCCGGGAGGCGGAAATGCCGGAAGCATACTATACAGATCCGGCCCAGGCAAAGGATTTTATAGAGAAAACACAGGCGGATGCCCTTGCCATAGCCGTTGGGACGGCCCACGGAGCTTACAAATTCAAACCAAAGCTGGATTTTGAAAGAATCCGGACAATTGCGGATATGGTGCATGTCCCTCTGGTGCTCCACGGAGGTTCCGGGCTGTCGGAGGAGGACTTTAAAAAATCAATTGGCTGCGGGATCAGCAAAGTAAATATCTTCACGGATATCAATATTGCGGCGGCAAAAGCGGCAGAGCAGGCATGGAAAGAGGGAAAAACCTGCCTGACAGACATCATTCCCTATCAGGTGGAAGCCGTGGCAGCGGCGGCAAAGGTGAAGATGAAGATTTTCGGGTCGGAAAACAGAAGCCGGGAAGTCTGATTCTTACTTGTATTTGCTTTGGAGGCATAGTATATTTACCTTAACACATATAGAAGCGTAAAGGATGACCACTATGCCAAAATTGATGCAAACATACTTTGTAGATGTAAACTACAGCCAGAATCACGCTCATATGCTGCACAAGCATCCCGATGTACTGGAAATTCTGTACATTGACAGCGGGGAAGGGCGGTATATTGTGGGAAAAAGGGAATATGCGGTATCTGCCGGGGATGTAGTGATCTGCAATGCCGGCATGATACACGGGGAGGCCCCTTTTCAAAAACATGAGATCCAGACATACTGCTGTGCGCTTTCGCAGGTGATGATTCCCGGACTTCCGGAAAATTGTCTGATGGATTCCAGATATAAACCGGTACTTGCTATGGGGAACGCTGCAGGGCATATGGGATGTCTCATGCGTACCATGCATGAGCTGTTCACAGAAAATATGTATAAAAAAGACGTTTGTCAGCATCTGGCCCAGGCGGTGTACCTTCTTGTAAAGGAACGCCTGGAGCAGTACAAGGACAGCGGCAGGGAGGTGGAGGACCAGAAAAAGGAATTTTTGGTGCGGCAGATCACAGACTATATTGACAGACATTACACAGAACCGCTGACTTTGAAAGAACTCAGTGACAGATTTTACATCAGCCCCTCCAGCATTTCGCATATATATAAGAGAGAGACAGGAGTGTCACCCATGCAGTACGTGATACACCGCAGGATCGGGGAGGCGCAGACGTTGCTGATGGATACCCACATTCCCATCCATATGATAGAGGAACGGCTTGGGTTTGGCAGCAGCTGTCATTTCAGCGCTATGTTCAAAAAATATGTGGGAATCTCCCCAAAAGAGTTTCGCAGCCATTTTAAATGAAAGCAGTTTATAATAACAGGACATCCATTGTCCGTGTCAGAATCATTTTCATGAATCATGATTCCGGTGCGGGCAATGGATGTCTTTTTTTTAACATATTTGCAAGATTTTATAACAAAATCTCATAGAGGGCGAAAAAAGGCAGGAAATACAGCAAGAAAATAATAACGGATTTTAGCCGGATTTGATATGATTAATATAGTTAAAGTTCATGAACGGGCAACGCAAATATAGCAAAAACAGGGAAATACTGGTCATAATAGACATGGAGGTGATGAAAAAAGAGCTATAATACGGCAAAGTAGCAGAAAGCTTATGACACAGATATCAGAACCTGAAGATAGGTTGGAACAGAAAAAAACAGAAGGCAATTTTATATAATTTTCGGTGAAAAAATGAAAAACAGGAGAGGTGATTATGAACAGAGAAATAACAGGAGAAAGACAGACAGCCGCAGTGAGCGGAGTTGTCAAACTAAATTGGGGAAACAGGATAGCATACGGATGCGGAGATACAGCATGTAATATCGTCTGCGGCATGATCAATGCTCTGCTGACTTTGTTTTACACAGATTATGCGGGAATCCCCATAGCGACAGTGGGGTTGGTCATGCTGATATCAAGAGTATTTGACGGCTCCTCAGACATTATCATGGGAGTCATTGTAGGGAAAACAAAATCAAAATGGGGGAAATCAAGGCCGTGGCTTTTGTGGATGGCGGTTCCCTATGTGCTCTGTGCCATAGCTATGTTTACGGTCCCCCAGACGAACGAGACGATACAGTTCTGGTACATTTTTGTCACATATAATCTGTGCACCACGGTGTGCTACACAGCCATTAATGTGCCATACGGAACACTGTCCACCATGATGACAAGGTCATCTCACGAGAGGGACCTGCTTTCCATTGTGCGCATGTCCATGGCTCCGGTGGGAAGGCTCATTGCAGTAACTTTCACCATGCCGGTGGTGAAATTATTCGGAGATACACAGGCAGCCTGGGTGAAAGCCATGATGCTGTGGTGTGTGATCGCGTTTGTCATGCTGCTTATCTGTTTTGCAAATTGTAAAGAACACGTACATATTGAAGTAAAGAAAGAAACACCGAAGGCGTCCTTCGGTAAAAATGTAAAGGCTCTTGTGGGAAATATTTATTTCTGGGCAACGCTGATCCTCTGGACTATCACCTGTGTGCACCAGACACTTGTGGGAGCTGTACTGCCTTATTACTGCAAATATATTTTCGGAAATGACAGTTGGATGTACAGCACACTGTACATGGCAGAGGCCGTCACACTGATCGCAGGGGCACTGATCTGCCCTGTACTTCTGAAGAAATTCAACAAAAGGGATCTGTCTCTGGCCGGATGCGTTCTGGCAGTGGCGGCACAGATGGTATTCTTTATGAACCCTCACAGTTTTGGCCTGGCAATGGGAACTACCATTGTAAGAGCGCTGGGGGAGGCACCCCTTACTGCGGTTGTCTTCGGCATGATGGGAGATGTCATTGAGTATGGACAGTGGAAGAGCCATATCCGCCAGGAAAGCCTTGTCTTTGGCGGCGGATCTCTGGGATTCAAACTGGGAGTAGGCCTGACAAGCGCTATCATCAGCGGCTTATTAAATGCCAGCGGCTACATCAGTTCCTCCACAGGCGGCGCTGTGCAGCCGGAAACGGCAAAGGCCATGATCATGAGTATTTACAAATACGGAACCACATTTATCTGGGTCATTGCAGTGGTTGTCCTTATTTTCTATAAACTGGATAAGATTTATCCCCGAATTATGAAGGAACTGGCAGAGCGGGAGCTGCGGGGAGAAATGTAACAAATTCAATCAATCAAAGATAAAGGAGAATAAAAAAATGGAAGAATTGAGAATTGGATTAGTAGGAACAGGTGCGATCGGACGCTCACACATTGAGCGGATCAACACCAGACTCCAGGGAGCGAAGGTTGTGGCATGTGCAGATGTGAATATGGACTTCTGCAGATCTGTAGCTGAGAAATACGGCATTCAGGCATATGACAGCGGAGAGGAAATGATCGCATCTGATGCAGTGGACGCGGTGATCGTCACCACGCTTGACCCCTTCCATGAGCAGTATGTGACGGCGGCCATCAAAGCAGGTAAATACGTGTTCTGTGAAAAGCCGCTGGCACCGGAGGCGGATGCCTGCAGACGTATTGTGGAAGCGGAGATGGCAGGTAAAAAACAATTGGTGCAGGTTGGTTTTATGCGCCGCTATGACCCGGGATACCGCCAGTTAAAAGCGCTGATCGACTCCGGAAAATACGGTCTGCCTCTGATGCTGCACTGTGCACACAGGAACTACGACGCACCGGGATTCACCACATCCATGCCGGTGGAGAACTCCATGATCCATGAGATAGACGTGCTTCGCTGGCTGCTGGGAGAGAATTATAAAACAGCAGAGGTAGTATTTCCAAAGACAACACGCAACGCGGAGGGAGAACTGCGCGACCCGCAGATCATGTATCTGACCACGGAATCAGGGGTTCGCATTGACGTGGAGTCTTTTGTAAACTGCCGGTACGGATATGATATCAAGTGTGAGGTTGTCTGCGAGGAGGGTTCCCTGAACCTGCCTGAGCCGGCCAACACTATGGTGAGAAGCAATGATTCCCGCATCACACCTATCTGTCATGACTGGTCAGAGCGTTTTATCGACGCGTACAATATTGAATTCCAGGAATGGATCAATGCATGCCGGGAAGGAAGAGTTGACGGTCCAAGCGCCTGGGACGGTTATGTGGGACAGGTGACAGCGAAGGCAGCTTCCAAAGCCCGCGACACACAGACCGTGGTGAACATTGAATACGAAGAAATGCCGGAATTTTATAAAAAGTAATCTAAGACGGAGGAAATGAACATGAAACTTTCTATTTGCACAGATGTATTTGCAGAACTGAGTTACACGGAAATGTTGGATAAGGTAAAATCCCTGGGGATTGATGCGGTGGAGATGACAGCCGGAGGGTGGGGAGCCAGGACACACTGTCCCACAAAAGAACTGCTGGAGGATGACAATAAACTTGCTGCCTATAAAGCGGAATTGGAAAAACGCGGAATGGAGATTGCAGCGCTGAACACCTCCTGCAACCAGCTCTGGCCCTGTGAACTGGGAAGGGAATATTCTGATTCCATGTATGACTGTGTTGTGCTTGCCAGTAAACTGGGCGTAAAGAAAATTGTCTGCATGTCAGGACTTCCTGCAGGCAGCGAACACGATACTACACCGAACTGGATCACCTCCAGCGTCACAATGACAGCTTATATGCAGCCCACGGTGGAGTACCAGTGGAAAACAACCATTGCCTGGTGGAAGGAATTTACCGTACATTGTAAAAAATACGGTATCGAGCAGGTAGCCATAGAGGAATTCCCCTGTCAGATGGTGTACAATCCAGAAACACTCTGGACACTGAGAAATGCAGTGGATCCTATTATCGGAATCAACCTGGACCCATCCCATCTGATCGCCCTGGGGGCAGACCCCATTGCCTCTGCCAGGGCACTGAAGGGGGCAATCTACCATCTGCACGGCAAGGATGCCAGAATTGAGAGAGGACTTGCCGAGATCAACGGACTGCCTGAGTGGAAAGCTGTCACAGAGGTGGCAGACCGTACCTGGAATTATGTGGCAGTGGGATGCGGAAAAGACCTGCAGTGGTGGAAGGAATTCTTCTCTGTATGCCGCATGATGGGATATGACGGATACGTTTCCCTGGAAATGGAAGACCTGACTATGAGCACCGAGGCAGGCGTTCTCACATCCATTGATGCATTGAAACAGACCATCAGTCTGTAAAACACAGAGGATGGGCAGGAAGAAAACAGAATCAGGTTCTTGTGGTTTGCCTGAGAAGAAAAGATTGAGATAAAAACATTTGACGGATAAGAGAATTTGACGTAAAATAAAAATTGGGTGGACACCTACCGCAAACTAAGGTCATTAGTTTGCGGTTTTTTTATTTGAAAAAGCCTGATATTTACAGTGAAGGTCTGCATATACCGCCTGTTATATACAGTATATTGCCGGCCTTTGGTACGGTACATGATAGTGTTCAGGAATCAGAGAGGAGGAGACAAGTATGTGGAATTACATCTGGCCGATTCTTTTGGTGATCGGCTCCAACACGGTCTATAACATCTGCGCCAAATCAACGCCTGCAGAGGCAAATTCATTTGTATCACTTTCTATCACATATCTGGTAGGTGCGCTTTTGTCCATAGGCATGTTTTTTCTGACGTCAGCCGGAAAGGATTATTTTGTTGAGTTAAAAAAACTGAACTGGGCATCTGTTGTCCTGGGGGCATCTGTCGTTGCGCTGGAATTTGGGTATATTGCAATATACAGGGCCGGATGGAAAGTCAGCGTCGGTTCTTTGGTCGCCAATATCGGCCTCGCAGTTATTTTGATATTGGTTGGTGTGATTTTTTACAAAGAACTGATAAGTATAAAACAAATCTGCGGAATCATGCTGTGTCTGGGCGGCCTGCTGCTGCTCAATACATAAACGTGCATGCCTTGCAAAAAGGCGTGCACGTGCCGCCTTGCTGTATATTTGGCCTCAATTCGATGAGCACAGCCCGCTGCTCTTCCTGTATTCGGAAGCAAATCTCCTGAAAACTATTATTGTTAAAATTATACAAAAATGAAATATGATATTAAGTAAAAATGTCAATGGACACAAAAGAAATAAAGTTGTATTATTAACTCATCAAAGAGAGCACGAGCTCGCAAGCGAGCAAAACAAGAGATAATGAGCAATATAACAAAAGAAAATTTACCTGCGGTGAAAGCCGCACTCTTTTTTACAAAAGTACGAGCACGAGCTCTTAACAACAAAAAACAATGTTCTCAGGAATGAAGAAAAGGAGATAAGATTATGGCTGGTAAAGATTTAAGAATTGGTGTTGTAGGAACAGGAGCAATCGGAAGAACACACATTGAGAGAATTAACAACAAACTGCAGGGCGCAAAAGTAGTTGCGTGTGCAGATGTAAATGTGGATTTTGGAAAATCCGTAGCTGAAAAGTATGACTGCAAATTCTATGCAGACGGAGAAGAGATGATTGCATCGGACGATATTGATGCAGTGATCGTCACCACCATTGACCCATATCATGAGCAGTATGTAATGGCAGCGATCAAAGCAGGAAAATATGTATTCTGTGAAAAACCTCTGGCACCTGAGGCAGAAGCCTGCAAGAGAATCGTGGAGGCAGAGGTTGCAGGCGGAAAACAGCTTGTACAGGTCGGCTTCATGAGAAGATACGATACCGGATACCGTCAGTTAAAGGCAGCAATTGAGAACCGCACCTACGGAGAACCCCTGATGCTGCACTGCGCACATAGAAATCCGGCTGTGGATGAGAGTTATGACACACCTATGGCAGTAGAAAACTCCATGATCCATGAAATCGACGTTCTCCGCTGGCTGCTGAACGAAGATTACGCAACCGCAGAGGTGGTATTTGCCAAGAACACCCGCAGAACCCATGCAAACCTTATGGACCCGCAGATCATGATCCTGACAACAAAATCAGGTGTCCGCATCGATGTGGAGGCTTTTGTCAACACAGGTCACTGCTATGATATTAAATGTGAGGTTGTCTGCGAGGATGCCATCCTGAATCTGCCGGAGCCTTCCAATATTGAAGTATGTGCCAATGCCACAAGAGGCCATGCAATCCACAGTGACTGGTCCACCAGATTCGTGGATGCCTACAACACGGAAATCCAGGAATGGATCGATGCCACAAAGGAAGGAAGAGTAGACGGCCCTACAGCTTGGGACGGATATGTGGGACAGGTAACTGCAAAAGCAGCTTCCAAAGCACGTGATGAGAAAAAAGTAGTGGAAATAACCTTCGACGAAATGCCTGAATTCTATAAAAAATAAAAAGTCCGCCAGGGAGAATTTTGGAAGACAATTGCGGAAAAGAAATCTCATTTATTTTTACCTGGAAGAGAGCACGAACTCTTAAATCCATAGGAGGATACAGAATATGAAAATAGCATTTGATGTAGATGTACTGGCAAAGCAGATGGACATCAACCGCATGGTCCATCAGGTAGCTGACTGGGGATACAAATACATTGAGCAGTCCCCACACCCGAGGATTAATCCCTTTTACAAACACCCGTTATTCTCGAAAGAATGCGAGCAGGAATACAGACAGGCATTAAAAGAGACCGGTGTAGAAATTTCATCCTTTATTGTTGTATACCGCTGGTCAGGTCCTACTGAGGAGCAGAGACAGTTCGCGGTTGCCAACTGGAAACGTATGATTGAGATTGCAGTGGACATGGGAGTCCAGGTCATCAACACCGAGTTGTCCGGAGACCCTAATCAGCAGGAAATCTGTAATGGCATGTGGTTCAAGTCCATGGAGGAGCTTCTTCCTATCATAGAGAGAGAAGGCATCCGTGTGGAAATCCAGTCCCACCCTTATGATTTTTGTGAGCTGAATAACGAAACCTGTGATCTGGTAAAATCCTTCCGTTCCAAAAATCTTGGATATGTATATTCTTCCCCTCACGGCTTCTTCTATGACGAGGGCAAAGGGGATGTGCGTTCCATGTTGAGATACGCAGGCGACGAGCTGACTCATGTATTGTTCGCGGATACCTTTAACCAGACCCTGGACTGCCGCTATATTGCCAATCCCCCGTGGCTGAACGGACGTGGAAAAGCGGATGTGACCATTCATCAGCATCTGGCAATGGGTGAGGGAGACGTGGATTTTGACGGTATTTTTGAGACCCTTCGTGACATGGATTTTGCAAATAAACAGCTGCAGGAAAATGCCCCGAAAGTGGGCGGTGACAATATTGCCTGTGTTTCCATGTTTGGTTTCCCGGAGAAAATGGATAAACAGGCACCGGAAGCCAGAGAACGAATCGAAAGAGAACTTTTAGGCAGATAAAAATAGGAAAGAGAGAGGAAAAGATCATGAAATTATCACTTTGTACAGATGTTTTAGGCGATTTGTCTTTTACGGAGATGTTGGATAAGGTAAAATCATTAGGTATAGATGCAGTGGAAATGACAGCAGGAGGCTGGGGCGGCTGCAAACACGTTCCCACACAGGAGCTCCTGGCAGATGAGAACAAATTAAAATCCTATAAGGCTGAGATCGAGAAAAGGGGCATGGAAATCGCGGCTCTCAACTGCTCCGGAAATCCTCTGTGTCCGGGTGAGATGGGAGAACTTCACACTAAGACGATTTACGATACAGCAGTGCTGGCAGGAAAACTGGGTGTGAAGAAACTTGTCATGATGTCAGGACTCCCGGCAGGCGGACCTGAGGACAAAACTCCTAACTGGATCACGTCAACTGTTTCATGGCCGGATTATATGGTGGAAACCGTAAGATACCAGTGGGAGGATGTGGCAATCCCCTGGTGGAAAAAATTCGTGGCTCACTGCAAGGAAAACGGTGTGGAACAGATTGCCATTGAAGAGTTCCCCTGCCAGCTTGTCTATAACCCGGAGACTCTCTGGAAGCTGAGAAATGCAGTAGACCCCATGATCGGAATGAATCTGGACCCGTCCCACCTGATGGTTATGGGAGCAGATCCCATCGCAGCAGCAAGAGCTTTAAAAGGCGCACTGTATCACATTCACGGCAAAGATGCCCGCATTGAGAGAGGTCTGTGCGATGTGAACGGGCTTCCTGAATCAAAACCGGTAACAGACTGTGAGAACAGAACATGGAACTATGTGGCAGTGGGATGCGGAAAAGACCTGCAGTGGTGGAAAGAATTCTTCTCAGTATGTCACATGATGGGATATGATGGATATGTTTCTCTGGAAATGGAAGACCTGACTATGAGTGTGGAAGCAGGCCTGAACACCTCCATCGACGCCCTGAATCAGACAATAAGCAAATAAGGAAAGAGGTGCCCGGATGAATCTCAACGGATTTAACAAACTGGTACAGAAAGACAGGGTAACAGGATTTGAAAAATTTGCATATGGCTGCGGTGAAATCTCCACAAACATCGTATTTACCATAGCGACAAGTCTCCTCGTCATGTTCTATACAGACGTGGCCCATGTATCTGCAGCCGTAATCGGCATGATCATTGCTATTTCCCAGGTATTCAACGGAGTATCGGACATAGCAGCCGGATTTATTATAGACAGGACACGTTCCAAATACGGACGTGCCCGTGTGTGGATGCTGCGCATGTCCGTTCCATATGCCATCGCAGCAGTGCTTCTGATAACCGTGCCTCAGATCGGGGCAATGGCGCAGGCTATCTACATTTTTATTACATACAACCTGATGCTGACAGTTGTTTACACACTGTTCCAGCTGCCCTTTGCCACGACCATGACTTATATGACACGTGACCAGAATGAGAGGGCAAAAATCAATATTATCCGTATGGCAATGAGCCCCATCGGAAATATTCTTGTAACGCTTCTCTTCACAAGAATTCTGGATATGATGTCCGGCGGCGGCATGGATTCTCAGAAGAACTGGATCATCCTGACAGCCATCTATGCAGTCGGCGCTGCAGCCCTGATGCTGTTCTGCTTTGCAACAGTCCGTGAGAGAGTCGTGGTAAAAGATGAGATGGGCGGCGAACAGATTCCTCTGAAAAAGGCCCTGCCTGCTCTGTTTAAGAATAAATACTTCATTATGTTGTTCCTGTTCTTTGTATTCTTTGCCATGTACCAGACCTTTGCGGGAACCATGGCTACCTATTACTGCAAATGGATCGTGGGTGATACAAAGATCATCGGAAATGTAAACACAGCCTGTTTCGGTATCACCATAGTTGCAACTCTGCTTTTAGGCAAGGTTATGCACCTGACAAGCAAGAGAAACTGGTGTATCGTAGGCGCGCTCTTTATCATCGCCGGTTCTCTGGTTCTGCTGGTCAACCCTACCAGCATTGCGGTTGTAACCTTCGGCGGCCTGCTTAGGGGAATCGGAATGACGCCTATTCTGGGCATGATCTTTACCATGATCGCAGATGCCATAGAATACGGACAGTGGAAGACAGGGCTGCGCACAGCCGGTGCCATACAGTCAGCAGCCACATCCGGTCAGAAGTTCGGCCAGGGTATCGGCTCCGCGCTGATTGGCTTCATTATGGAGGCAAACCAGTACAATGGTGACCTTGGAACACAGTCCGCGCAGGCCCTGCATACCATTTCCAACCTGTTCATTTACGGTGTGACGATTCTGGGTGTGATCATGATCATCCTGCTGTTATTCTATCACCTGGATAAGGAATATCCGACGATCATGAAAGAGCTTCTGGAAAGAGAGGCGCAGATTGATTTAAAGAAAAAGGCTGAGAATTAAAGACAGAATCAAAATAAAGTTAAAATGGCATGTCTCAGATAACACGTCCGGGGCATGCCATTTTTCTCTTTTCATCTTCCGGATAATGCGCTATACTTAGTCTAAGAGTACGTTCTCTCTCAAAGCGTGTTTGAAAACCCATCACGGCAGTCAGCACGCTTTCGGAACCGGACAGACAGGAAAGAGGTTGATAAATATGGGAGTAACCATTAAACAGATAGCGGAAATGGCGGGTGTGCACCGGTCTACTGTCGACAAAGTGCTTCATAAGAGACCGGGCGTGAGTGATGATGTGCGTAAAAAGGTACAGAAGATCATAGATGAAAATAATTATGAGGCGAATCCGATCGGAAAAGCCCTTAAGATGCAGAACAGAGAGCTGCGTATTGCAGTGCTGCTCCTGAAGGTGGATGCGCTTCCCTATATCAGAGAGGGAATCGAGGAGAAGCTGAAAGAGTACAGTTCCTTTCAGGTGCATCTGGAGTTTCAGATCATTGCCTATTCTGATGTACAGAAGCAGGCGGATCTATTGGACCGGTATCGTGAGGAAAAGGTGGACGGCATCATTTTAAGTCCCATCAACGCACACGAGATCGTCGAAGCGATTGACCGCTGCACAGAGGAAAAGATTCCTGTGGTCACAGTCAATTCAGATATCAAGGGCAGCAGGCGTTTCTGCTTTATCGGACAGGACGGTTATAAAGCGGGAAAAGTGGCAGCCAGATTTATGGGCGAGTTCCTGGGCGGAAAAGGCAGAACCGTGGTCATAACCAGTGACGGGGATGAGCATCAGTCCTTCCCCTTCGGCACACGTGAGGGCGGGTTCCGCACGGTCATCACAGAGGCATATCCCAAGATAGAGATGCTTCCCAGTGTGACCACAAAAGAGGATCCGGCTATCATGCGGCGGGAGATGCAGAGAATCCTGCGGGAGGAAAAGGACATAGACGGCATACTGATCACCTGCGGATGTGTCCAGGCAGCAGGCGAGGAGCTGAAAGCCAGCGGCAGAAATAACGTGCGCCTCATCTGCTACGAGGATTATCCGGAAATTCTGGAGCTTATGAAAGAAGATATTGTGACTATGACACTGGGCAGCGGCCTTAGTGAGCAGGGAAAAAGAAGTATAGAGGTTCTGCTGGACAAACTGATTTACGACAGAAATCCTTACCGGAAACATTTGTATTCGGAGATTCATGTGATGGTGAAGGAGAGTCTGTAATCAGCGTTCCGGCCTGTACCTACGGTAGTCAGAAGGCGTCTGCCCGGTCAGTTTCTGAAAGACCTTTGAAAAGTGGCGGGTTCCCCGATATCCTACCTGTTCAGCAATTTCATTGACAGACAGTGTGCTGCTGGAAGTGAGCAGACGCCTGGCGTGACTGATACGGACCAGCGTCAGATAATCCATAAAACGCAGTCCTTCCTTTTGGTGAAAGATCTTGCTGAGATAATTAGGGGTTATCCCATAAATGGAGGATATGGTATTAATTCCAATATCCTCCATATAGTGCTCCTCCACATACTGTTTGACCTTTTCGGTGATGTTCGGAGCGCTGTTTACAGGGGCTGTTTTATACATATCTTCTTTGCCCAGCAGCAGAAAATGGTACAGGGATGTAAAGTCATTTACCGTGCCGTTTAGCTGAAAATAGTGCTGCAGATATTTACGGACACCTTCCCAGTCCAGTTCTTTTTCCAGATAAGGATCAGAAAAGGAAAACGGATTCTGTAACAGCTTTTCATACTGGATGATGTCCCTGTCCTGATAGGCAAGCTGCAGATTTTCTATGGTTTCACTGAGGTTTAAAAGCTGCTTTTTCTTTGAAAAAGTCTGCAGTATTTTTTCATCCAGAAAGCCGCCGTATCCACAGAAGATCCTTAGAGAGAACAGATCCATGGCAGAGGTTATTTTATGGAATATTTCTTCCAAAGAACCTCCCTGAAGATAAAAGGTTGTTACAGGAACACCGAATGCAGAGGAAATTTTCTGCAAAATATCACTCGGACGGCGGGAGGACTGCGGCATTTTTATGATCAGACAGATTTCACCCTCCGGAAGATGGAACAGGGAATAACGGCAGGAAAGAGGGATTAAAGGGTTCAAATCCTGTTGGATATTTTTATACAGTTCCTTGTAAAACTGTTTCTGTGCTTCCGGTTCTTTGTAGTCCACACAGAACAGATAGGCGGATAAACTGCCGGCAATATCCTGGTCAAGTCTGGGGAAAATACAGTAGGTATTGAACTGTGCAACCGTTTCATAAAAAAAGACCTGATTATCTTCATATGTCTTTTGGGTTCTGTCTGCTTCTGCCTGTATGAAAATTTTCTTGATATCATCCAGAGAAGGCGGTTTCAGCAGATAATCGCGTGCGCCAAGCTGAATGGCTTTCTGCGCATAGGAGAAGTCAGAATAACCGCTTAGAATGATAAACTGTGTCCGGGGACAAAGGCCGGAAAGTTCTTCTATGGCAGTAAGCCCATCCATCAGCGGCATGCGTATATCTACAAAAGCCAGTTCTGGCTGGTGTTCTTTACCAAGGGAAAACATCTCCTTTCCATTTCGGGCCTCTAAAAACTCATGCATTCCGGGGAATAGTTCTTCACACATACTGATAAAACTCAAACGTACCATACGTTCATCATCGGCAATCAATATTTTCATGTTGTCCATCCATCCTTTCTTTTATCAGACTGGTATTGATATTTCTGATAATCATATAACTTCCCGTATATTTTCCTACTGCGCTGTGTATTTCAAAAAAACTTTCCGTCTGGAAAAGCTGAAGGCGTTCCTGGATATTCAGCAGGCCCACACTGTTTTTTATATTCAGTTTCTTTTTATCAAATCCGGTTCCATTATCCATAACGGCCAGAAAAATGCATGTTCCGATTCCCTTTAAGGTAATCAGCGAAGCATCAACTTCTACACGTGTAGGCTTGTCATAATCCTCCATTCCATGGACGATGGCGTTTTCCACTAAAGGCTGTATAAGCAGACGGGGAATCAGGAAAGTTTCCGCCTCATGATCCAGATGCAGGGAAAATTCCAGCCTTTCCTCAAAACGGATTTTCTGGAGAAAAAGATAATGTTCTATAAATGAAAATTCTTCCTGTAATGTACTGTAGCCTGAATTTGAGCAGGTGTAATGGAAAATACGTGTAAGCTGAATAATGGAATCTTCCAGCAATTTACGTTCACCGATACGGTTCAGCGCAACGAAATTGTTTAAAGTATTATATAAAAAATGAGGGTTTATCTGTGCCTGCAATGCCTGATACTGTGCATTTTTCTGACTGATAACAGCCATAAATTCTTTCTTGATATGTTCATCCAGGCTTTCAATCATCCGGTTAAGCTGTATGGTGATCTGTTCAAATTCTTCATTCATAGGCAGGGTTTCATCCGCTCTTGCGTCCAGATTTCCCTCCTCCGCTTCATGCATAATATATAGAATATTCTGCAGCGGTTTTGTAAAACGAGAGGATATTTTTCTGTAATTCCAGATGGAAAAAAGAAAAATAAGGATTCCGAAAACAAAAGAAGCCAGGAGTGTTTCCAGAATAGGTTTATAAAATTCCATGTAAGATATAAAATATAACATTTTCCATTCATTTTTTTTCAGGGAATAGGAACATACAACTCCCGAGGAATCCGGATTGGATAGATAAGCATCCAAAAAAGTTTTTCCTGTCGCTTCATTTGTAGCATAAATTATTTTATCTTGTTCTGACAATATGGTAATACACGATAGGTCAGAAATGGATATTTCTGAAAATAAATTGTGAAACAATTTAGTAGATACATCTATTTTTAAAAAACCCACATCTTTTTTTGAATCCAGAAGCCGGATTGGTTTTACAACAGAGAAAACGGAACAGTCTTTCTCATTATCATAGTAAGAAACTGTGTGTGGCGCACAGTATGTTACATATTTATACGCGAATGGTTCATAGGAGAACCAGGAATCCAAAGGGTAGTCCTCAGCAGAAAATTCGTGAAGTCTGCAGTCGGTTTTTCGATAGACAAATCCTTTGTCACTGCTTGGGCCTGTGGGAAAAAATGCAAGTCCCAGAATTTCCGTGGAACTCAAGGCAGTCAGTCTCGTGGCTATGCGTTCATACTGTGTGACATAATGAGACCACTGGCTTGGAGAGGATTCGGAATGATTTCCCTGCGTACTGATATAAGTATAGAGATTCATCATATCGTCATACTGATATGGGCTTAGGGAAAGGCGTTCCATCTCATCCAGATAAGCTTCTATATTGCTGCCAAGAGAAGATAATACATTGTTATATTTCTGCGTCGTATCATCAGATAGTCTCAGAGAATAGAGGGATACATTGAGGAATGTATTGATCATAAGCGGAACGACTGCACATAACAGAAAGAGGAGAAAAATATTTTTTTGGAAGGAACGTTTTTGTTTTTTGATTTTTTTCATAAGTAACCTCCGTTTCAGCTAATAAACATCATAGCAGATTTGAAAATGATTACAATAATAAAAAGAACGAAAGGATATTTTTGTGCAGAATGTAAAAAGGATACGGGGGGGATTTTAATAATATGAATAAATGTACTGTAGAAAAAGGTACTTGGAGGATAGAAATAGTACATTTTAAAATACGAAGGGAGTTGTTATAATAAATTCATAAAACGGGCCCGATAAAAAAGGAGAAAAAAATGAAATACAGAAAATTATTGGCAGGAATTATGGCGGCTGTAATGACAGCGGCAGCAATCAGCGGATGTTCCCAGCGTCCACAGGAGAGCGGAAAGACAGAAAAAAGTGAAACAGAAACAAAGAAAGAAGACAATGCGTCAGACGATGGAGAGGCAGCAAAGAGTACAGGTGTCACACTGGAATTTCAGCACAATATGACAGGCGTAATCACGGATACGATCGAAGAGGTGTGTAATGATTTTACTAGGGAAACAGGAATAGCTGTTGAGGTATCTGCGCCGGGAACGTACGGTGAGATGATCAAAGCAAGAATGGCTTCCAATGATATGCCGGATTTATTCTCTACCCATGGATGGTCAACATCTTTATATGTTGAATATCTGGAACCCATCAATGACCAGCCATTTGCGGATAAGATTGTGGATTCCATTAAAGATATGATAACGGATGCAGAGGGAAATATGTATGTGCTTCCTGCAGATGCGGACTTGAGTGGAATGACTTTTAATAAGACGGTGTTGGATAATGCAGGTGTCAATGTGGATGATATCCAGACATGGGCCGATTTTGAAGAGGCGTGTCAAAAAGTAAAAGATAGCGGCAAAACGCCGATTCATGTGGGAGGAAAAGATAACTGGACAATCGGAACAATGCTGGATCTGATCGCACCAACGTTCCTTACAAATGATGAGGAAAAAGGATGGGGGAAAGCACTTCTGGATGGCAGTTTTGACTGGAATAACTGGGAACCTATCAGTGAAATGGTAAAAAAATGGAGCGATCAAGGATTTTTCAATGTAGACTGTCTGACTGCAGATTATATTACAAGCTGTAAAGCGCTGGCACAAGACGAAGCTGCATTCACCTTCTACACGGGAAAAGCGGTGGCTGAGGCCCTGCAGACAAATCCGAATGCTGATTTGGGAATTATGCCGATTCCGGCATCAGAAGAGGGACAGGAACCATGTATGATCGGCGGTGAAGATCTGGCCGTAGGCGTATGGAAAGACAGTCCTCATAAGAAAGAAGCATTGGAATTACTGAACTATATGGCCCGCCCTGAGGTATGTTCCAAATTAGCCGCAGCATGCGGTATGCCTGCAGGTCTGGAAGGTGTAGAGAGTGAGACAGGTATATTACAGCCTTATTATGAAAAATACATGAATGCGGGCATCTTAACGATTCCATACTTTGACAGAGTTTATCTGCCAAATGGGTTGTATGATGTAATGTGCACAACCGGAACAAGTATATTGGCCGGAGAAAAAGATGCAGTTGAAACTTCAGTAAATAATATGAAGCAGACTTACGAAGAAAAACTTGCACAGCAATAGTAAAATCAGATACAGGGGTGCTGTCTGTGACAGCGCCCTTTTTAAAAGGAGGGGAATGGCAAGATGAAAAAAGGCAGGAAATCTGTAATTAATATTTTTTACATTCCGGCTATACTGTTGTTTTTATTTTTTGTTATTTATCCGTTTGCAGAGGGAATCAGGATTTCATTTACCAACTGGAATGGCTATTCACAGAAATATACCTATGTGGAATTTGCAAATTATATAAAACTCATTCACGACAGTAATATATTAACAGCGCTGAAAAATACTCTGATTTATGGAATTGGCAGTACGATTATTCAAAATATTCTGGGATTAAGCTATGCAATATTGTTAAATACCAGAATCAAAGGAAGAACGATCATCCGTACAGTAGTGTATGCACCGGTTATGATATCAGGCCTGGTCATGGGATATATTATGTATTTCCTGGTGCAGTATGACGGCGGTGCGATCAATGATATTATGGCAGCTTTTGGACAGGCTCCGGTAGACTGGCTCAGCAGCGGCAGCAGGGCTGTGATCATAATGACATTGATTAACAGCATACAGTATGTGGGAATATCCATGGTAATCTATCTGGCCGGCCTGCAGAATATATCTTCCCAGTATTATGAAGCCGCAGCAATTGACGGTGTGAGCAGATGGCAGCAATTCCGTTACATAACCGTTCCGCTTCTGATTCCTGCTATTTCTTCCTCCGTAACCTTAAATCTCATCGGAGGGCTGAAGTTGTTTGATGTGATTCAGGCTCTGACAAAAGGAGGACCGGGATACTCTTCCCATTCACTTTCTACGCTTGTTGCAAATCAGTATTTCCAGGCTACAAATGCGGGATATTCTGCTACGATAGGGCTGTTCTCATTTTTACTGATCATGATACTGAGTAATGTGGTGACTTCTTATTTCAATAAGAAGGAGGTATATATGTAATGGAAAATAAAAAAATACGAAAAAGAAACTGGTGGCTCTATTTGATAGGCGCAGTAGTTATTATTGTACATATCATTCCTATCTATATCCTGGTGGGGGTGGCAGCCAAATCTTCCATGGATACCAGTTCCAGATGGATCATGCCCGCTTATATTGAATGGAATAATTTTAAAGAAGCCCTGGATGGAGGAAACATGCTGATGGCCTTAAAAAATACGGCTGTTATCACTGTGTTTTCTGTTGTGTTTATTACTTTGATCGGTGCCTTTTCCGCTTATCCCCTGGCAAGAAACCGTTCCAGATTCAATATGGGAGTAAAAGGATTTATTCTTGGCATTATGATGATACCGGGGCTGAGCATACTCGTACCCCTTTACAGCACTATGGTAAAAATACACGGGATCTCAACCTATTGGGGGATTATCATTGTATTAGTTACCTTTAATCTGCCTATGAGTATCTTCCTGTTTTCCAATTTTATTGCAGGGATACCGGAGGCATTGGAAGAAGCTGCCTTTATTGACGGATGCGGTCCTATTCAGGCTTTTTTCCGGATCATTCTGCCGCAGTTAAAGCCTGTGGTAGCCAGTGTTGTGATCCTGACAGGAGTTGGATGCTGGAATGATTACCAGTTTTCCTTATATTTTCTTCAGGCCCCCAAACTTAAAACAATTACCCTGGCAGTTGCCAGCTATTTTTCCCAGACAGCAAATAATATGAATGCGGCCGCAGCTTCTGCACTGCTGGGGGTATTGCCGGTTCTGGTGATTTTTGTATTTTTACAGAAGTATTTTATCCAGGGTATGGTCGACAGTGCAGTGAAATGATTGGAAACAGGAGAAGGAAAGTATGGAAAAATATATTGATGATAATTGGAAAATATCCAGTAATTTTCCGGCAGAGTATAAGACAGAGGTGCTCTGTAATGAAAAGAATGTAATCTGCAGGGAAGTGGAATTTTCCTATGCGCCGGAGAAAGAACAGCAGACAGAACGGAAAATCATGGTAGAGTTTTCATTTCCTGTTCTGGATATAAGCGGCAGATGGTATCCTGCCTGTGGGTTTGACAGGTCAATAAAGGCAGACTGGTTTCCGGGAGTGGAGTCTATGACCTCTATCTCTGCTCCTGTTATCTGTTTTTTTAACGGAAAAGGGAAGAACAGACATACCATAGCCTTGTCTGAAGTGAAACAGAAAGTAAACATGCAGTACGGCATTCATGAAGAAGATGGAACCATGTTATGCAGAATCAGTATGGTTCTCCCAAGAGGTTTGTTCCCGGAGAAATATAAGCTTAAAATATGGGGAAGCCGGGAGAACGAGCCATACTGGGATACACTGGCGGGAGTGAGAAAATGGTGGGAGAGCGCTCCCGGATGGCGTATGATGAAAGTCCCCGAGGCGGCAAGAAATCCCTTTTACTCTTTCTGGTATTCTCAGCACCAGTCGGTGAACGCAAAGAGTGTGGAGAAGGAGTGCAGAATGGCCGCAGCATTAGGATTTTCCACTGTTATCATAGATGATGGATGGCAGACGGATGATAATAACCGGGGTTATGCATTCTGCGGAGACTGGGAACCGGCAGCAGATAAATTTCCGGATTTTTCACAGCATGTAAAGAACGTTCAGGATATGGGACTCAAATATCTTATGTGGTTTTCTGTTCCGTATGTTGGAAAAATGTCGCGGGCATGGGAGTTATTTAAAGACAAATTACTGTATTGGAATGAATTTCAGCAGGCCGGAATTCTGGATATCCGATATCCCAAGGTGCGTGAATACCTGAAGGGTATTTATGGGAAAGCAGTGAAGGAATGGGGAATCGACGGACTAAAGTTGGATTTTATAGATGAATTTTATCTTCATCCGGATAGCCCGTCCTTTTCCGAAGGAATGGATTATGCGGATGTGCAGGAAGCGCTGGATGTCCTTTTGACAGAAGTAATGGAGGAGCTTACTTCTGTCCGGCCGGATATACTGATTGAGTTCCGCCAGAGATATATCGGTCCGCAGATCAGAAAGTATGGGAATCTGTTAAGGGTTTCCGATTGTCCGGGATCTGGCATCAGCAACCGGGTGGGAATTGTGGATTTGCGTCTTCTTTCAGGGAAGACAGCAGTTCATTCAGATATGTTGATGTGGCATGAGGCGGAAACCGCCCAGGATGCCGCGCTGCAAGTGCTGAGCTGTATTTTTTCCACGGTACAGATATCAGTAAGTTTGGATAAGCTTACCGAAGAAATGAAAAAAATGTTGCTATTCTGGATGGCGTTTATGCAGGAGCATAAACAGCTTTTACAGGAATCCCAGATCAAGCCTCAGGAACCTGAGAACCTTTATCCGCAGGTGATGGTGGAGGATGAGAAAATACAGATTTTGGTACAGTACAGCAGAGGCAGAACTGTTGATCTGCGCCGGCTTCATAAGTGTATGTATTATATTCATGCAGTAAAAGAGGAAGAAGTCTGTATACGGCTGGATGTCGATTCGAGAACTGTTTACGAGATACGAAATTGTATGGGAGGGATAGTAGAAGAAGGGGTCTGGGATGCTGTTCCTGTGACGGATATTGTGGTACCCACAGGGGGAATGGTTAAGTTTTTACATGAGAAATAAAGGACAGAAATAGAAGATTTAAAAGCCGGGGACTGCACGGAGCTGCTTATATGAGCTGCTGTGCAATCTCCGGTTTTTGTCTGTTTTTAATAAGGCAGAGACTATGCTTTTTCTATTGCACTGTAGAACAGATAAGTTCCTTTTGTTACCTGCTGTTCTTCTCCATCAATAACCACAACAGCATCCACCGGCGTAGTGATTTCATACCGCCATACATTTCCTGCCTTTTTCCAGCCGGAATAGATTTTTCCATGGCGTGTATCCAGAGTTACGGATAACCAGTCAAGTCTTTCATCAGGGACGGGTGCTATCTTTACCTTCTCATAACCCGGAAATTCAGGAATTCTCCGGATTCCCCCGGCTACACTGTAGATCCAGTCAGCCACGGAACCGTAGGCATAATGATTGAAGGAATTCATATCCGCACTCCAGAAGTTTCCGTCAGGCATGATCCCATCCCAGTGTTCCCAGATTGTTGTTGCGCCTTTTGTGACCGGATACAGCCAGGAGGGGTATTCTTTTCTAAGCAGCAGGCTGTAGGCAAGTTCTGAATAGCCGTAATCACTCAGTACATGCAGGATATAGGGCGTACCGACGAAACCGGTCTGAAGCTTTACACCGCATTCTTTTATCATAGACGCAAGCTGATCAGCGGCAGCCCGGCAGTCTTCTGCAAGGTGGAAATGGGCAGCCAGAATACATTCCGTCTGTGTCTTGTACTCTGGATAGGCTGTCCGGAACGCAGCCACGATCTTAGTATACAGTTCTTCATACTCTGCCACATCTTCCCCAAGCACTTTTCCGGCTTCGATCACCAGTGAAGTGGAATAGGCATAGAAAGCGGAAGCGATGAAATCCTCCCGCGTAGAGCCCTTATAGCTTCCGGATGGAGCGTCGAGACCCAGCCAGTCTCCGTAATGCGTTCCCCCTGTCCACAGATATTCTGTCTCTGTGTGAGTCGAAATATAGGAGATCCACTTCTTCATGAGGGTGAACTGAGAGGATAATAATTCCTTATTACCGTATGCAAGGTAGAGTTCCCATGGACAGATCGCTGCCGCGTCACCCCAGGCGGAACTTGCCGGTTCCTCAGAGAGCAGGTCGGGAATAACGTGGCCGACTCTTCCGTCCGGGCCCTGGTCTGCCATCATATCTGCAAGCCATTTGGTGTAGAATTTTTCCGCATCATAATTCATGCAGGCTGTGCGGATGAATACCTGTGCATCCCCGGTCCATCCAAGCCGCTCATCTCTCTGGGGGCAGTCTGTGGGCACATCCACAAAATTACCTTTCTGTCCCCAGATGACGTTGTCGAAGAGCTGGTTCAGCAAGGGATTAGAGCAGTTGAAATACCCGGTCCGACGCATAGCGGAGTGTATCACTACTGCTGTGAAATTTTCCGGTTTTGCAGCAGATGTACCGCCCGGGAACTGATCAATCCGTATATACCGGAAGCCGAAGAAGGTAAGTTTTGGCTTGTAGGACTGTTGTCCGTCACGGCAGATATACAGGTATTGGGCTTTGGCTGTTCTGTAGTTTTCCGTATAAAAACAGCCTTCTTTATCCAGAACCTCGGCATGGGAGAGTTCAACCGTTTCCCCGGCTTTGGCAGTAAGATTGATTTCTACATAACCGGTGATATCCTGGCCGAAGTCAGCCACGACCTCTCCTTTTGGCGTGGTGAAGATACAGATGGGAGTGAGTCTTTCCTGCTCCCGGATCTCTTCGCCCTGCTGGGGAATCAGGGTGTGTGTCGGGCCTTCAAATGCACATACAGGTTTGGCGGAACCGTAATCCCGGCTGCCGCTGCCTGCAGAAGAGCTGCCGCACTCCATTGAGGCGTCATAGATCTCCCCGTCGTAGATTTCCGAAAAGCGGACAGGGCTTTCCGTAAATGTCCAGGTCTCATCCGTTACTGTGTATTCCACAGAACCGTCCTCATAGGTGATCTCCAGTTGGGCGAGAAGTCCTGCAGGGCTTTTTTTCAATTCCTCCTGGACGGAGGATTTACTCCAGCCGGGCATAGGACTGCGGTACCAGCCTTTTCCCACGGTCACGGAAATATGATTATCTTTTCCCAGTAGATTTGTAATGTCATAAGCCTGATACTGAAGACGTTTTTCATAAGAAGTCCAGCCAGGGGCCAGGACAAATTCTCCCACGCGGCTTCCGTTCAATACCGCTTCGTATGTACCAAGGGCAGTTATAAAAAGTCTGGCTGTCTTTATCGGTTTTTCCAGAAAAAAATATTTTTGGAAAAGGGGGCAGACATCCCCTGTGTCCGTCTGTGGTTTGATCCATTTTGCATACCATTCCATTGAAGAAGTACCTCCGTTTTTCTTGTTACTGTTCACTGCGTGCCCAGCAACACGCTTCGCGATGCACAAATATGGAGCATTCCGCTCCATTTCGCGCTGGCTGCCTCGGGATTTTGCTTCGCATCGCGCAGCATCCCCTTGGGGAAAACACCTCCCGGAACATTGGCCGTGAACAGTAACTTTTTCTTTTCTTGACTTTCATGATACCAGAGAATAAAATTGAAAGAAACACCTGTATTTAACTAAAATAGGGGGTGAATTTGACTTTATGGATAAGTCGGTAACCATCCATATCAGGGAAGTGACGAAAGAGGTGCAGGAGCGGCTGGTTATGATGCCGTACCGGCAGTCGGATATGGAAAGCCATACCCATGACTTTTTTGAGTTGGTATATGTGGTGAAGGGGACAGCCGTACATATTTTGAATGCGGAGGAAGGGGTTCTGACAGAGGGCGATTATTTTATTATGGATTACGGGAGTGTGCACAGCTACTCGAAAAGTGAGGATTTTACACTGATCAACTGTATTTTTCTGCCTGAGGTCATAGATGAGACAATGACGGGGTGCCGCTCATTGGATGAACTTCTTCATGGATGTCTGATTCGTTATTATACATCCATACCGGGGGAAACTCCGGTCAACCGTATCTTTCACGATGAGGACGGCAGGATCAAACAGTTAATTTTGGGAATGCTGGAGGAATATGAGGAGAAAAAAGAGGGATATGCGGAGGTATTCCGATGCAGGCTGATCGAGCTGCTTATCCTCACGCTCAGAAAAGGCATCCATGAGAAACCCAAGCATCCAAAACACAGGGCTGTGCTGGAAGTGATCCAGTACGTTGACCGGAATTATCAGAATTATATCAATTTAGGAATGTTCTGTCGGCAGTACCATTATACATTATCTTATATCAGCAGGATTTTCCGGCAGGAGACAGGGCTTTCTTTTCGGGAGTACCTGCAGAAGGTCAGAATCGAAAAGAGCTGTGAGCTGCTGGCGGGGAGCGATATGCGGATAGGGGAGATCGCCCAGATGGTGGGGTATGAAGATAAGAAGTTTTTTAACCGTATTTTTAAGAAGATTGTGAAAATGACGCCACGGGAGTATAGGAATCTTTCTGCAGTGAAGGGAAAGGGGTAAAAGCAGGAGTCCATTTATAAGCAAGGGGTTGACTTATAAGTACCCCATAGGTTATGATAACCAATAGAAGGAAACGGGAGGTGTGTGTTTGTCCATTGTTGTAAGAAAATAAATCAAAAGTATAATTAAATACACAGAAGGGTTGATGTAACAGATGACTCTTTTGTTGTTGTGCAGATTTATTTTGCTTACAGGAAACGAAACACACCAAAAGTAGAGCATGGGCACGGCATTTTTGTTGTGCTCTTTCTTTATGCCGGCAGGCAGTTCCGCAGACGGGATTTCTGTTATGATTGAGGATCACAGAGAATCTGCGGGCTGTATTTTCTGACGCGTATTTTAGAGATATTTACTACTCATGGTATTGTTTACGAGACAGTGTAAGCAAAATACCATGAGTTTTTTTGTGCAGAAAAGGGAGGATGCGGATTCTGCATAAATACAGGAAAACGACCACTCCAGAGAGAACGGATGGGTGTGAGATCATAAAAAGTTAAAATGAAAAGAGGCAGTTATATATGAATGTCATAGAAGTTAAGGATTTATCAAAAGTTTACACAAGATATAAAAAACAAGAGGGTATGAAAGGCAGTCTGGCAGGCCTTTTCCGGCGGGAATATGAAGAGAAAACGGCAGTCAGTCATATTGATCTGTGTGTAGAGGAGGGCGAATTTATAGGTATGATAGGCCGGAACGGGGCAGGCAAGACGACCTTAGTGAAAATGCTAACAGGCATCATTGCGCCTACCAGCGGTTCCATCCGTGTTTTGGGGTATTATCCAAACAAACTGGAGAAACGTTTCCGGCAGCAGTATGCCCTGGTGATGGGACAGAAGAGCCAGTTGTTTTTCGAGCTGACAGCAGGGGATACCCTTCATCTTTTTAAGGAGATGTACCATTTGTCGGAAAAGGAATATGAAAAGAACAGGGATTATTTTATAGAACTGTTCGGCATCAAAGACCTTATGGATGTGCAGGTAAGAACCCTGTCTTTGGGGGAGAGGATGAAGATGGAACTTCTCGCTGCTCTGCTCCACAATCCTAAAATCTTATTTCTGGATGAGCCTACCATAGGCCTGGATGCGGTGGCAGGCATGCAGATCCGGAAGTATCTGAAGGAAGTGAACCAGGAGAGAAAGACGACGATCCTCTTAACCTCCCATTACATGGAAGATATCAAATCCCTGTGCGGCCGTTCTGTTGTCATCAACCACGGAACAAAGGTATACGATGGCGGCACCGAACAGCTTTTTGAACGTTATCAGAACAATAAAAAGATAACGCTGGTATTTGACAGTCTGACAGAGATCGAGATTCCGGAGGCATTTGCAGGGAAATGCAGGATTCTGGATGACAATGGTTATAAAAAAGTATATGAGGTACCAAAAGAGGACTCCGGCGGGATCCTGGAATACTTTATGCGCTATAAGCCCAGAGATATCTCTCTGGATGAGGAGGAAATCGGCAAGGTTGTGGAAAGAATCTATTCAGATGTGAGGGTGAGGGCATGAAAAAATATCTGGAAGTCGCGAAGGTATACTTGAAGGTAAAACTTATGTGGAGGGCGGATCTGATATTCGGCTTTATTTCTATAGTAATGAAAATCATATTTGCTTCGCTGCTTTGGGGTGTGATATTCAGGGACAAGGAAACAGTAGCGGGATTTACGCAGAACAGTATGATGGCTTATTATCTGCTCAGTGCTTTTTTTACACAGATTGATATATCGGAAAAGATAAGCGGGGACATCACATTGGGGATAAGAAACGGGACTTTTACGAAATATATGGCAGTACCTATGGATACCGACAAATATTTTCTGGCTATGGAGGCAGGTTCCATATTGCCCCATATCGTGCTGGATGTTGCGGCAATCTTTCTGATCGGCCTGGTATTTGGGATAAAAATAGACATTACGTCTGATGTTGCTATCATTCTGTGCGCGCTGTTGATTGCTTTTCTGGGATTGCTTTTTATGGCGCAGCTCAGTTATTTTCTGGGGATCCTGACATTTCGGTTTGAGGAAATCTCAACATTTTTAATGATAAAGCAGAATATCATGGCTTTGATCACAGGATCCATCATACCATTGGCACTCCTGCCGGAAATGGTCGTGAAATGTATGCAGATCCTTCCTTTTTATTATACAGCCTATCTGCCGTCTATGCTGCTGATTGGGAGAAATGGGGAGGAAGCCGTTGGAGGGGTGTTTGTTATGCTGGGATGGAATTTTGGAATCTGGCTTCTCTCAAGGAATGTTTATAGTAGATACAGGGTGAAATATGACGGGGCAGGAATATAGGAGGGGCAGTGATGAAAGATAATATAAGATTGGTAAAAGCGTTGGTAAAATTAAGATTTGAGAGAGTCATGATGTTTCGCCTTGGCTTTTTCGGGCCGTTTTTCGTGGATGGGAGTTTATTCGTGATACAGCTTCTGGTGTTTCAGGCCATTTACTCAAAGGTGGACAGAATCGGAAATTGGGGGCAGGGGGACATGATACTTTTTATCGGAACATTTTCCCTTATCAATGCTCTCAACATGAGCATTTACTTCTTCGGAGTCAACTCTATACCGGAAAAAATAAGGACAGGGGAGATAGATCTGTATCTGACAAAACCGGTGAGTCCGCTGCTCAGACTGACCTTTGAACAGGTAAATCCCGGGGCTTTGCCGCTTGTTATTTTCAGCATTGCAATCATTCTTTATGGGATAAATGCAGCGGGAGCGGACGTGACTATCAGCAGTGTATCGGGATATGCGGTGTCTGTGGGAATGATGACGGTTTTGTTTTATGAGCTGGAGGTGATCATACGGTCACTGGCATTTTTTACGGTGTCTTCAGATGGAGTCCTGCAGATAGAAATGAGTGGTCTGGATCTGTGTATGCAGATACCGGGGACCGTGTTTTACGGGGCATATAAATTTGTGTTTTATTATGTGCTGCCCTATGGTATCATCGCTACCTATCCGTCTCTGATTCTGTTGGGGAGGTTTTCGTGGAAGATGGCAGCACATGAGGGGATTGTGCTGGCATGTTTTACGATGGTGACGGTTGTGATGTGGAAAACGGGGTTGAGAAGGTATGACAGTGTGAGTTCCTGAGTCATTGAGCTCCTGTTGCACGTGCAGGAAAAATAAGCACAGACAGGCTTACATGCAGCGGCCAAAACAGGTATAATGTAAATATAAGAAGTATGGTAACTATTCAGCCTGCTGGTTAGTTACGGAGCATGTACATTATTTTTCAGAGGGAAGGCGGTAAATTTTTATGAAGAGCAAAATGCAAGAGGCGATCAAACTGCAGAGCCACCCCGTGGCAGTTCTGAAATCCCACGAAATGCCAAACGGTGCCATTCATTTTAAGGAGGGCGTATGGGGCTGTGCCATAGCCATGCTGTCGGCTGCGTCAAAGGGCAGGACTGCGGCGTTCTGCGAGGAAACAACCACCTGCCAGGGCGGTAAGGTCGGATTGGGCTTCAAAAGTTTTGAGCCGGGCACCATTGAATATTTTCTTTCCATCGGAGGTGTGGGACCAAAACCGGGCGAATTCTATAAAAAGAGTCCTGAACTGGCCAGAAAATATATAGAGAGCATTCCGAAAGTAAAAGCAAAAAGATATGTCATTCTAAAACCGCTTAACGATCTTAAGGAGGACGAAAAGCCGGAGGCTGTTGTCTTCCTGGTAAATGCAGACCAGCTTTCCGCCCTTGCAACACTTGCCAACTATGACCGGCCAACCCAGGATAATGTACAGATTAAGTTCGGTGCAGGGTGTGCACAGGCGGTTCTCTACGCTCTGAGCGGTGAGGAGGAGGGGAATGGAAAATGTACCATTGGCCTCACTGACCCGTCGGCGCGCAAATGTGTCAGCAAAGAGCTGCTGACCTTCAGCATTCCGTATCACAGGTATCTGGAGATGGAGGAACAGGTGGAGGAGAGTTTCCTGACGAAGGAGACCTGGTTGTGCCTGTCAGAGAGGATATAAAAAATAACCGTTTATATAGAATACAGGAAAGGGAGAAAGTGATTAGTATAAAAGAGGGGCGTTCGGATGAACGTTCCTTTTTGTCGGATTTTTTCAGCAAACTCTACGGGTTTGTACAAGTATACTGCCCGACGGTCAGTTTTTTTGTATTGGATAAAAATCGAGTATATGATATAAGAGATAATATATTATCTAAAAAGACTAAAATAATTAAAAAATGGCTAATATAATATCTATAATAAATTATGTTTCGTAGTATCTGCAATTAAGATATAGCCAGGAGGCCGGAATGGAAAAGTTTGTATGGGAGACTGCAGAGGAAATTAATAAAAATTTAGCAAAACGTATAAGAAATATCAGAAGAAGACGCAGAATATCCCAGGAGCGTCTCAGTGAGATCAGTGGTGTAAGTTTGGGTTCTGTCAAAAGGTTTGAATCTACTGGCAATATATCGCTGCTCTCTCTTACCAGAATTTCTATAGCACTTGATCTGGCTGATGAGATAAGGAATATATTTGCGGAGGTCCCTTATCAAAGTATAGAGGAGGTTATTCATGACAGAAAATAAATGTTTGAAAGTTTGACCGCGGAGCGTCCAGAGTGCATATGTGTACTGCGGCAGCACTTTTAGAATCGGATTTTACGCAGCCCAGCCTGGACTATCACAGTCTGATGAAACTGACAAAAATAATTACCAGAGACAGCCCGGAAGATATAGAGAATATGTATCGCAGAATGTGCTTTAATGTATTTGCTCATAACCGGGATGACCATTCTAAGAATTTCACATATTTGTACGATGAGAATAAGGAAAAATGGTGTCTTAGCCCTGCATATAATCTGACTTACAGCAGTACCTATTATGGGGAACATACAACAACTGTTGATGGAAATGGATCAGATCCGGGTATGAAAGAATTGATAAAGGTAGGGACGAAAGCAGGAATGAGCAGGAATAAATGCAGAGAGCTTGCAGAAGAAATCCAGGAATGTGTGAATCAGATGCTTGGGAAATATAGAATATGATGCAGGGAAACATGGAAGTGTAGAGAGGTATGGCGGCAAGGCGCCATACCTCTCTTTGGATACTTTATATGTCAATATTTTCCATAAGTCTTAACCGCATCAAACATAGCAAGCACATTCTCATGCTTCACCCCATAATCAATGGTCGTATTCACATCAAAGATATATCCGCCGTCCGGAGCACAGACATCCAGAAGGCGTTTGACCGCGTCTGTCACCTGTTCCGGTGTTCCTGTCTCCAGGATTCTTCCGTCAAATCCGCCGGAGATACAGCAGTTCTTTCCGACGATCCGTTTTGCCTCCTTCATATCACAGTTTTCAAAGTGCACAAGGCACTTTCCGGGGGGAAGCTCTGACAAGAATTCAAGCCGGGAATCATATTTCCCTTCTGTGTAGACGTAGGGAATCTGTCCGGCAGCAGCCAGATCATTTACCAGAGCCTTTAAAGTCGGCCAGTAAAATTCTCTGTACTGCTCATTTCCCATAAAACCGTCAAGCCCTTTGTGCAGAGGAATGAAGACCACTTTTCCCTTGGAAGTTTCGGCCTGGGAAAGCGCTCCATATAAGGTGCCGGGGTAGAAGAAGTCAATGGCTTTATGGACATTCTCCGGCTGTTCGTACAGATCGGCCATGGTATCCAGCGTACCTCTGAGACAGTCGCTTAACATGTCAAAGGCACAGGTAGTGGTGGCTTTGAAAAAGAGGGGATAGCCGGCCTCCATCATTTCCGCGTCAAAGTTATGGGCTTCCCCGTAATACCGGGAAATCATTTTGGCGGCGTCCCCCAGTTTTATGAACATCTCAGCAATTTCCGGGTCTGCAAACTGCATCATTCCGGGGAGAGCGCCGTATCCCAGCATTCCGCCGAAGGACATCTTTGCCATAGGCTCCAGCAGTTTGAAATTCCTGGGAAGGTATTTCTTCATGATCCAGCCGGTCAGGTCTGTCAGAAGCTCTGAATATTCATCATCGCCCAGATACGCCTTCTCCACAAATTGATGGATGGAATTTTCGGTACAGACGCCGCCCTGCTGTCCGGCCCACTGCAGGAACGTGATTCCTGTCAGCTCAAAGCAGCGCCCGAGTCCGCAGAAAAACGGGGAGTAGCCATAGTTGGCATCCGGTTCGTAATCCTTCAGATATTGGCGGAGTGCGTTCTGCATGACCGCCGAATCATACATGGCCTCCGCCATGGTGTGGCCGGAATGAGTAACGGAATAGGTCTGGACAAAGGGTATTACAGGTACACGGTCAGGTTCCTTTACCGCAAGTGCCTCGTCGATTCGTTTCATTCTTTGCTGGTACTGTTCTGTAGTGCTCATATACAATCCTCCTTTGTATAGCACAATAATTGTTCATACTTTTATTGTATCACAAAAGAAAAGGATTGACTGCTTTATTTGTATTAAATAAATATTCAGAAAACATCTGCTGTATCATCACTGCCGATAAAATGATATACCGGTATTTTTCAATATTATACCGGAAGTTTACCAGCCGTTTTCAAGATATATATCGAAATCTTTCAATTGCCGTTCCTGCCCCGCGTATTTTTCCCTCCATTGTTTTGGAGAGTCCCCCATATATTTCTTGAAATTCCTGTTGAATGTAGATTCCGATGTGAAGCCGGATTTTGAGATGATCTCATGAATGGAGCAGTCTGTGCTGCGCATGGAGTCAGCGGCATTCAGGATTCTTATCTTATTGATATAGTCAAGAGCAGAGGTATTCATAAATGCCTTGAAAATTTTTCTGAAATACGTCTCACTGATGCTGCAGGCATCAGCCAGGTCCTGAATCCTGATTGGCGACTGATAATGGCTGCGGATGTAATCAAGTGCCGGTTTGATCTGGCTTACATTCTCCACATCCAAAGGCTTACTGCGGGATAAAAGCGCGTCATCCATCTCAGAAGATGTCAGCCGGGCAATCCTCATGAGCAGGGAAAATACCATGCCTTTTACGATATATGTATTGTATTCCTTCTGCACCAGCATTTCGTGGAGAATGATACGAAAGGCAGCGGCAATTTCCGGATATTCTTTTGCATGGATAAAATGCGCCTTCTGTGTGATCAGTTTTTTCATATAATTCAGTCTGGATTTATCATTTCCATAGACGGGTTCCAGACATTTGTCTATGTCTATGAAGAGGTATTCCCAGGTGATGATACTGCCGGGAATGCTGTCTGTGGAATGGGGATAATTGGGAGGGATTACGGAAATCATATGGGATTCGATTTTAAGGGCCTGATCGCCCAGCAGCAGATTTCCGTTCCCGTTATAACAGTAGCCGATTTCCATCAGATTATGAAAATGAAGGCATGCGGTCCGTGTCCCGACGCAGTTCAGCCAGTTGTTCCCGGTCAGAAAATATATGGGAAGCTGAGGCAGAGTGTCGTAATATCTGAATTCTACTTTTGGTTTTTGCGTATTGTCCATAATGTGCTTCTTTCTATTGATTTACAGATTCTATTAAACATGGCGTTCGTGATTCAAACGGTATTCAAGGGCTGTCATGCCTGTCACCTTCTTAAATTGTTTGGAAAAATAAGCAGGGTCTGAATAGCCCACATTTTCGCCAATGATATTTACATGGAGCTGTGTAGTGCCAAGCAGCTTCTGGGCCTCCTCAATGCGGATCCTTGTGAGAAGCTGAAGCGGAGTCAGCTGGTATTTTTTCTTTATGCAGCGCGTGATGTATGCCGGATGGAAAGAAAACTGCCGTGACAGTTCCGTCAGACTGAAGGGCTGCCGGTAATTGGCACACAGATACTCATAAATCTCTTCTGCCAGTGTTTTCTCTCTTGGCTGGTCATTGCAGCTGCAGATGAGTGCCAGTATATTCATAAAGAGAATCTGGTATTCAATCTGGGATGATACAGAGTCAAAAAATAATTTCTGCTGATTGTATCTGTCAATTTTTACAAGGGAAATCTGGTCCAGATATCCCAGAAGCTTTTCTCTGTATCCCTCCGGAATCAATCCAAACTGCGGGAGAGAGACGTGGAACTGCTCTTTCTGGTAATATTTATTTTTGTTCATTTTGTCACTTAGATTGACAGCCGGGGCATCTGAGTAGGAAAAAGCTCCCTCTGTATAGAAATGCACCCAGGAAAAAACAGTATCTTCCGTGCAGTGACGGTATCCCATATGGGTTCGTTCCGGTACCAGAATCAGGAATTCTCCTTCCTGCACGGTAAACTGCTTCCCCTTTTCTTCCATATATAGAACACCTTCTCTTACATAGATCAAATCAAAGGTATTGTGGATCATTCGCCGTTCATGGCGGTCCCCCTTGCGGTAAATGGACATTCCGCCCACGATCAGATGCGGCAGAGGCGGACAGGTAAAGTGGATATACATAGTGTTCATGACCTTTCGTTAAAATAAGGGTTTCTTCGCCCGTATGACAATATTTATTGTATGATTTTATCATTTGTTCCAGAGAAAAACAAGAAATAATCAATTTTGTTATATAAATTAGGTTTGTATTGTTATATAAAAGGTCATGTTCTGCCATTTTCCTGTCGAAAATGTCATATTATAATAAGTCCATCAGCAAAAGCCAAGACGGAAAACAAAAAAGATAATATTTCAGGAGGTCAATTTATTATGGAGAAGTCACAGGCAAAATGGAAAACAATTTTAAAGAACTACAAGTTTTCCATCATTTTATTGATGGGTGTGGTAGTGGGAGCGCTGCTGGGCGTGTTTCTTGGTGAGAAGGCAGGCGTTCTGCAGCCGCTGGCAGATATTTTTCTGAATATGGTATTCTGCCTTATCGTACCGGTAGTATTTGTCTCAATCGCAAATTCTATTGCAAACATGGGGAATCTGAAAAAGCTGGGAAAAGTCCTGGGAGTTTTCTTTGCAGTGGTAGTGGGAGGGGGAATCATCACTTCAGCCCTTGGCATTATCGCGGTTCAGATCTTTGACCCTGCCAAGGGTGTGAGTGTGGTCTTTGATGAGGCTGTGGATGCGGGAAACACTTCGCTGAATCTGGTAAATCTCTTCACTACCTCTGATTTTGTGGATCTGCTGTCTATCAACAACATGATGGCACTGATTGTATTTGCCATTCTCTTCGGTATTTCCGTTGCCTGTATTGGGGAGAAGGGGAAACCGGTGGTCACATTGTTTGAGGCGTTAAGCGAAGCCCTTGGTAAGATGGTTTCTATTGTAATGTTCTATGCTCCGGTGGGCATTGCCTGTTATTTTGCTACACTGATCGGGAAGACAGGCAGTCAGATCATCGGTTCCGTGGCGAGAATGTCAGTGATCTATGTGGGATTCTGTATTTTGTTTTTTGTGGCATTTGGAATCATTATGCCGTTTCTGGGAGGCGGGAAAGAAGGCCTCTGCAGATACTGGAAAGAAATCTGGCTTCCTGCCGCAACCGCAGCCGGTTCCTGCAGCAGTACAGCCTGTATTCCTCTGAATCTGTTGGCATCTAAGAAAATGGGAATCCCGGATGAGGTCAGCAGCCTTGTCATCCCCCTTGGGGCAAGCATGCACAAAAACGGTGTCATTGCAGTACAGATAGTAAAAATAGCGTTTCTTCTGGGTGTCTTCCATATGGAAATGGGACCGCAGGAGATGGTGAAAGCAGTTCTGGTGGCAGTTATCAGCGGCATCATTGTGGGAACCATACCGAGCGGCGGTTTCATCGGTGAAATGTTCATATGTACAGCATTTGGATTCCCCACAACGGTCATTCCCGTTATTGTCATCATGGGGACCCTGACAGACCCGTTCTGTACCATGGTAAGTGTATCAGGGGATCCAGCCCTTGCCATGCTGGTGGCTAAAATTGTAGAAGGCAGAGACTGGGTGAAGGCAAAAGTGTTCACACCGGCAGAGGTATAAATTTCAGGAGGAAATATGACAGAGACAGAAATTGTAAAAAAAGATTTGGAAGAGATTTACATAGGGAATCTGAATACCGTGGACGCGGATCTGAAACTGCCTTTAAAGGGGAGAAACGGCTCTTCTTTTCAATGGGAGTCAAAGGAGATTCTCTTTATCAGCCATGACGGAAAAGTGACAAGGCCCACCTTTGGCGTCGGCAACAGAAAAGTGACCCTGCAGGTAGAAGCAAAATACCTGGGAAGCAGAGCAAGCCGGGTTTTTGAAGCCACTGTTCTGGAGGAACCCAGAAAAGTCCGGGTCAAAGAGATAAAAAAAGTGATTGTCCATGCAGAGCCGGGAAAAAGGGCAGAGCTGCCTCCCGTTGTCATTGTACTGGAGGAAAACGGGGATGCCGTCACACTTCCTGTTATGTGGGATGCGTACGAACCCAAAAAGGAAGAAGGAATCCTGTGCGTATGCGGCGCAGCGGAAGATACGGAGAAAAAAGCGCTGGCGGAAATCCACTATGAGAAGAAGAAAAGTATGGAAAATAAAGTCCGGGATAAAGAGGTTCTGGTTTCTTTTCCGGCAGGAAGTGTAACCTTAAAGCCGGGAAGTATGTTTTATGAAGCCCAGGAGAAGATGGCAGAATTCCTGAAGAAAACAGACGATGACCAGATGCTGTATAATTTCCGTGCGGCAGCCGGACTGGATACAAAGGGCGCCCAGCCCATGACCGGCTGGGACGCACCGGAGTGTAATCTGAAAGGGCATACCACAGGACATTATTTATCCGCCCTCGCCCTTTCCTATAGTGCTTCCGGGGATGAAGTGCTGAAAAAGAAAATGGATTACATGGTATCCGGCCTGTTCCACTGTCAGAAGGCGCTGGAAGAAAAGGGATGGCATAAAGGTTTCCTCAGCGCGTACGGGGAGGAGCAGTTCGACCTTCTGGAGGAATACACCACATATCCCACCATCTGGGCGCCGTACTATACTTTGGATAAGATCATGTCGGGTTTGTACGACTGCTGTACCCTTGGAGAAAATCATCAGGCGCTGGAGCTTCTGCAGCGTATGGGGGACTGGGTGTACGAAAGGCTTTCTGTTCTGACAAAGGAACAGCGTGACAGGATGTGGTCCATGTACATTGCAGGTGAATTCGGAGGAATGATCGGAATCCTGGTAAAACTGTATGAGAAAGCCGGGAAGGAACGTTATTACAGGGCAGCGGAATATTTCCGCAATGAGAAATTGTTCTATCCCATGGCGGAAAATGTGGATACGCTGAAGGATATGCATGCCAACCAGCATATTCCCCAGATCATCGGCGCGCTGGAAATGTATAAGGCTAAGGGTGAGACGCGGTATCTGGACATTGCCCGGAACTTCTGGGATATGGTTACAAAAGGCCATGTCTACACCATCGGCGGGACCGGTGAGACAGAGATGTTCCATATGGCCGGTCATCTCACAGACTATCTCACAGACAAGTCAGCGGAGAGCTGTGCCAGCTACAATATGCTGAGACTGACCTCCGGGCTGTTTCGTATGAAGCCTGCGGGCAGCAGGATGGATTACTATGAGAATACTCTCTGCAATCATGTTCTTTCATCCATGAGCCATGCATACGACGGAGGAACAACCTATTTCATGCCCCTTCGTCCGGGCGGACAGAAGGAGTTTAGCACAGAGGAAAATACCTGCTGCCACGGAACAGGGCTGGAGAGCAGATTCCGGTATATGGAAGATATTTATATGGATAGTCAGGAGTCTGTGTATATCAATCTCTATATCCCGTCTGTTTTGAAAACAGATAAAATCCATATAGAACAGACAGAAGAAACCTGCGGGGTTATCCGCTTTACAGTCAGGATATATGGGGATAAAGAGGCAGCATTTCGTGTGCCCGGGTGGACAGATGGTTTTGAGATCCGGATAGGGGAAGAAATCTACAGGGAGGCGGCAGCGGACGGCTATATCCATATCAGAAGAAACTGGAATCAGGAAACGACCGTCATAGTCCGTGAAATCTATACCATGAGAGAAATCGTATCCCCGGACAACCGGAAGTTTAGAAGTCTGGCATACGGACCGTATATACTGGCAGAGGTTTCAGAGGAAGAGGCGTTCCGACCGCTGCCGGATCTGCAGAAAATGAGAAGGACGGAGAATGGAAAGTGTCTGGAGTTTACCGAGGGACAGCGCAGGTTTGTTCCTTTGGCTGAGATAGACCATGAAAAGTATCATGTGTATTTTATGAAATAATGAAACAGGTAAGAGATACAGGCCGCCGGGAGAGATTCCGGCGGCCTGTAATTTGTACACAGAAATGGCAGTACCTTTTTATGCAAAGTGTGCCGGCACAGACGTGATTCCGGAAAAATCATCAGGTGTTTACAGATGGATCATTGAAATAGAAAAGTAAAATTACAAAATAATGGGGTAAATATACGAACAAATATTGAAAATACAAACAAAACTTTCAAAATAAACTTGATAAATCATCCGTAATATGGTATTATAAATCCATAAAATAAGAACAAATGTTCTGTATTGCGAAAGAGGGGGATTTGATGTTACCGGAAGAGTTAAGGGAACTGGCTGCAAAAGTCCGGGCACAGAGGGCAGAGGCGCAGTTTCTGGAAGTGAAAGCTGCAAAAGACGGCTGTCCGAAAAGGCTTTATGATACATTATCCGGCTTTTCCAATCAGGACAGCGGAGGTATCCTGATTTTCGGTCTTGATGAGAGAGCGGCATTCCGGGCGGTGGGCGTATATGATCTGCATGATCTGCAGAAGAAGGTGACAGAGCAGTGCAATCAGATGGAGCCGCCGGTCCGGGCTGTATTTACATTTGCGGAATACGAAGGTGTAAACATATGTTCCGCAGAGATTCCTGCCATTGACCTTGCAGAACGTCCCTGTTACTATAAGGGCGCCGGTAAAGTAAAAGGCGCATATATACGGGTTGGAGATGCGGACCTTCCCATGACGGACTATGAGATCTACAGCTATGAGGCATACCGTAAGCACGTGCATGATGATGAGCGTACTGTGGAGAGAATCCCGGTTTCCATGCTGGAACAGACAAGGCTGGAACGTTTTTTGAACGATAAGAAGGCAGAGCGTCCGCAGTTTTCTCTCCTTCAGGAGCCACAGATGCTGGAGATGCTCAATGTGACCAGAGGAGGCATTCCCACTCTGGCCGGGATTATGAATTTTTGCATCTATCCCCAGGGTATATTTCCTCAGTACAGCATAACCGCGGTCGTGGTACCGGGCTATGAGATTGGGGACGTGGGTGAAGACCTGGAGCGCTTCATGGACAACAGGAGAATCTGCGGAACAATCTCCGAGATGGTGGAGGAGGCTGTGGGTTTCTGTAAGCGCAACATGAAAGTAAAGACCATCATTGACCCGGATACCGGCAGGCGGAGGGATAAGGCCGAATATCCTCTGAACGCAGTCAGGGAAGCTGTTTTAAATGCCCTGATCCACAGAGATTACAGTGAGCATACAGAGGGGACTCCAGTGCAGATCGACTTTTTTAAAGACCGCCTGGAGATCCATAGCCCGGGAAACCTGTACGGCAGGATGACAGTAGAGCAGCTTGGCGTGGCCCGGCCTGACCTGCGCAATCCGGCCCTGGCAGTCATGGCGGAGAGCCTGACCGGAGCGGAGAACCGTTATTCCGGTATCCCCACGATCCGCAAGGAAATGGCAGATGCCGGTCTGCCTGACCCGGTCTTTGAGAACCGGCGCAATGAATTTGTTGTGACCCTCTATAACGGTACTGTCAGCTACCGCAGTGTGTCATCAAAACCTTCGGTAGTCATGGAAAGTGCATTGTATGCTGTGAACGGCCCGGATACGGAAGAGATGCCGGGGGAGAAAAGCGTACAGGATTTACTGAAATTCTGCGCACAGCCAAGGTCAAAGACAGAGATCGCAGAGTTTATGGGCGTGAAAACTTTGTATTATGCCATGAAAAAATATGTGAATCCGCTTTTGAGAAGCGGGAAGCTGGTCATGACTCTGCCGGAGAAGCCACAGAGTAAGCTGCAGAAGTATCATGCGGCGGGGAGGGGATGAACCTCCAGAGCCGCATCTATGCAGATACAAATAAAAAATATTATAAATATTCTAAAGCTTTTATGAAACCTATTGACAAAATCCCGTTTCGGACTTATGATTATTAAAATCCGAAACGGGATTTTGAGCTGTAAAGGAGGAAAAAATGAAAAACAATGCGAAAGAACAATTGGCAGCTTTAAATCAGCTTGACAGAAAGCAGGGAGAATTATACCATCGCTTTGCTGTCCGCTTGGGGGTTTCTGATACAGCATTTTGGGTTTTGTACAGCCTTTGCGAATCAGATGAGATTTATACACAAAACAGTCTTGCAGAGTTGTGGTGCATTCCGAAACAGACAATCAACTCAGCGATCAATGTCCTTGTAAAAGCCGGCTATGTACAGCTTGCCCCGATACAGAAAGCGCGTAACAGCAAATCTATACATTTAACAGAAAAGGGAAGTGAATTTTGCAGGGAAATGATCCTGCCGTTGTTTATTGCTGAGCAGAAAGCATTTTCAAGGTTGTCAGAGACAGAACGGGATACGGCAGTTGCCCTTTCTGAAAAGCATCACCTATTCCTCAAGGAGGAGCTGGGGCATCTGTTGGAATGCGGAAAAGGGGGATCGGAATGAGAGAGCAGTGGCTTCTATGCCCCTTTTGTAAAAGTAAAACAAGATTAAAGATACAGGAAAATACAGTGCTGCAGAATTTTCCTTTATTTTGTCCGAAGTGTAAGCAGGAAGCCCTGATTACCGTGAAGCAATTTAAAATGTCTATTATCAAAGAGCCAGACGCGAAGACGCAGAGCCGATAACTACGATTTTTATTCGTGGTTATCGGCTCCTTTTTATTTATGACAATAGAAAATTCGCTGGGGCGTGCTTTCTATTGACGAACAGGAGGTTACAATGAAGAAACTATTATATTTTTTGAGGCCGTATAAAAATAAACTCCTGCTTATGATAGGATTGCTGTTTATACAGGTCATGGGAACCCTATATATCCCGACACTCACCGCAGATATTGTAAATAACGGCATTGTGACAGGGGATCTGGATCATGTGTGGAAAACAGGCGGGTTTATGCTGCTGACCGCTGTGGTCACTGCGGTATTTTCCGTTCTCGGGACATATACATCCACATATATATCCACCGGCATGGGATGTGATATCCGTGGGGCCTTATTCCGGAGAGCACAGGAGTTTTCTATCAATGACTTTAACAGGTTCGGCGCGGCATCCTTGATCACACGGAGCACCAATGATGTGACACAGATACAGGTGGCCTTCTCCATTATTGTTGAAATGCTGCTTCCTGCCCCATTTATGACGATTGCCGGATTGATCCTGGCATTTTCAAAAAACAGGCTGCTGGCATTCACGATTCTTGGCTTTATGATAGCGATCATTGTTTTTGTTGTCATGATGGGTAAAAAAGTCATCCCTATATTTGACAGTCTGCAGGTCCTGCTGGATAAGATCAACCGGACTGTCAGAGAAAGTATTATCGGGGTCAGGGTGATTCGTGCTTTTAACCGCACCGGATATGAAAAAATGCGCACGGATAAAACTTTCCAGGAGTATGCCGCAACAGCTATTAAAGCAAATAAGATATTTGCAGTCATGATACCATTCGTCATGGTGCTTATGAATGTCTGTACACTGGTGATCATCTGGGTCGGCGGCAGTCAGGTGGCGAGAGGCGGTATGGAGATCGGAGATATTATGGCGATCATTGAATATGCTATGCTGACACTTATGTATCTGCTGATGGGAGTTGCCGTATTTATCTTCATTCCCCGCGCCCAGATCTGTGCGAACCGTATCACTGAGGTATTGGAAAACAGACCGGAGCCGGCAGCAAGTATTGTGCAGATTAGCGAGGGAGAAGCAGACGCGGCTGTGGAATTCAGAAATGTGACATTCCGTTACGCGGGAGCAGAGGAAGTGGTACTGCAGGATATAAACTTCACTGTAGAAAAAGGAAAGACAACAGCAGTTATAGGCAGTACCGGTTCGGGAAAATCTACGATCGCCTGCCTTCTGATGCGGTTTTATGATATTGAGAACGGGAATATTTTGATCGACGGAAAAGATGTGCGTGAATATCCGCAGGAGGGGCTGCGTGACAAAATCGGTTACGTGCCGCAGAAAGCCTTTCTTTTCAGCGGGACGATCGCGGATAATCTGCGTCATGGAAAAAAAGACGCAACAGAAAAGGAAATGTACCATGCTGTGAAGACCGCTCAGATCGACGACTTTATCACAAATCTGGAAAAAGGGTTGGAATCTCCGGTCTCTCAGGCTGGGAGTAACTTTTCCGGAGGGCAGAAGCAGCGGCTTTCTATTGCAAGAGCACTCATAAGGAAACCGGAGATTTTTATTTTTGATGACAGTTTTTCAGCGTTGGATTTTAAAACGGATGCCCGTCTGCGTAAGGCACTGAAACAGGATGTATCAGAAAGTGCGGTCATCATTGTGGCCCAGCGGATCAGTACGATCCTGGATGCCGATCAGATCATTGTGTTGGATGAAGGAAAGATCGTCGGCAAGGGTACACATAAAGAATTACTTGAGAACTGCCCGGTTTATCAGCAGATAGCCAGGTCACAGATGAGTGAGGAGGAATTGGCATGATAGAAGAAAAAGGAGCTATGGACGTACAGAACAATACCGATTCCCTGGGAGAAGGAATGACAGCAGACCGTGCGCAAAATATCAAGGGTACATTAAAACGTTTCTTCAAGGATTTGATGAAGCAGAAGGGAAAGATTATTTTCACATTTATCTGTCTGGCTGTTTCCGCTGTGTGTACGATTTTAACACCGACACTGATTGGCCGGGCGATTAACCGGATTTTTGACGGAGTGCAGAATGCAAGGGCCATTGGCGGGATATTTACAGTAAACCTTATATCCATGGGCAACATTATGTTCGCCATCCTGGTATTGTATCTGCTTGGGGCGCTTTTTAACTACATTCCACAGTATATCTTAGCCGGCGTATCGCAAAAACTGACACTCTCTCTGCGGGAATCCATAAGCGGGAAACTGAACCGGCTTCCGCTTCGGTATTATGACACGCACAAAAAAGGCGATATTCTGAGCCGTGTGACCAGTGACCTTGAAAAAGTGGCGGATACACTGCAGGAAGGGCTGACACAGTTTATCTCTGCGGTGATCACGATCACCGGCGCATTCGTAATGATGCTTTCGATCAGTCCTTCTTTAACACTGGTTGCATTACTCACCATAATTGTGAGCATGACGGCTGCCGTTTTGATCTCCATGAAGACAAACCGCTATTACGCAAAAAATCAGTCTGCACTTGGGGAATTGAATGCCAATATCGAGGAATCTTTTACAGGCAACAGCCTGATCAAGGCATTTAATCTGCAGGAAGAGATGATAAAGAACAATGATGAGCTGAATGAAAAATTGAGGAAGACTTCTTTGAACGCGCAATTTATTACCTATGCCATCAACCCTCTGATCCGCCTGTTGGGACAGATTGGTTATGTGGTCATAGCTGTCCGCGGAGCCATGTCCGTGATCAGCGGCACAATCTCTATTGGTGAAGTACAGGCTATTTTCCAATATATAAACCAGATATCCGAACCGGTCACGGAGATGTCCTATACACTCAACAGCCTGCAGGCAGCAATCGCTTCCGTAGAGCGGGTTTATCAGATCGAAGACGAGCTGGAGGAATTACCGGATGCAACCAACGAGGTCTTGCTTCCGACCCCTCGGGGAAATGTTTCTTTTGAGCAGGTACGGTTTGGATACAGCGATGACAAAATCCTGATGAAAAATATTGATTTCCGGATACAGGCAGGCAGTCAGATCGCTGTTGTGGGACCGACGGGAGCTGGAAAAACAACGCTTGTCAATCTGCTGATGCGGTTCTATGAATTGCAGGGCGGCAGGATCACCATTGATGGTGTCAACATCAGGGACATGAACCGAAAAGAGCTGCGTTCTATTCTTGGAATGGTATTGCAGGATACCTGGCTGTTTAATGGCACGATCGCCGAGAATATAGCCTATGGATATGAGGATGCTTCGATGGAAGAAATCATAGGGGCTGCGAAGGCGGCCAGAATCGATCATTTTATCCGTACTCTGCCCCAGGGTTATCAGACCATTTTAGATGATGAACTGACGGGCATCTCTGTGGGCCAGAAACAGCTGATGACAATTGCAAGGGTGATTCTTGCCAACCCGGCCATTTTAATTTTGGATGAAGCAACATCCAGCGTGGATACACGGACAGAGGTTGAGATCCAGAAAGCCATGAATCATCTGATGAAAGGGCGGACCAGCTTTGTCATTGCACACCGCTTGTCCACTATCCGGGATGCGGACCTTATTTTAGTGATGCGGGAAGGAACGATCATCGAGCAGGGCACCCATGAGGAGCTGCTCGCCCGCAATGGCTTTTACGCTGAACTGTATCAAAGTCAGTTTGCCGCACAATCCGTTTAGGAGCTTTGGATAGGTGATGATGCGCATATGCGGAAAATATATCCGAGCATGATGGCTGCCCGTCAGGCGGACAGAGGGTACAAAAAACAGGAAAGGAGGCGTTTTTATGAAGCAGAATACCATGACAAAACCTATTGCTTATGAGAATATGTTTTGGCTGTTTATGATCGGCAGTGTCTTAGGCGTGATTCTGGAAGGTATCTGGTGTCTGATCCGGGCGGGACATTGGGAGACCCATGTGGTTTCCATGTGGGGACCGTTTTGTATTATCTATGGTTTTGGAGCAGTCGGGCTTTATCTGGGATCTGTCCGGTTAAAAAATAAAAGCCGGATAACGCAGTTTCTGGTATTTTCCCTGATTGCCGCTGTGTTTGAGTATGCCTGCAGCTGGGTTCTGGAATATTGGCTCCATATGAAAGCCTGGGATTACAGCAGGCATTTTCTGAATATCGAAGGCCGGGTAAGTCTTAAAATGACTGTTTTGTGGGGGGCACTGGGAATTGTTTTCTCACGATGGTTAGTGCCGGTGATCGATAAGATGTTTGATAGGATGCAGGCGAAATTTTGGAAAGCGGCCTGTATCTTCATGAGTGTATTTATGGCTGTTAATCTTTCCCTGACAGCCATGTGCCTGGTCCGCTGGAGAGACCGCCATGAAGGGATAACGCCAAAAAACCGTGTGGAGCGGGTTATTGATGAGACATATGATGACAATAAAATGGAAAAAAGATTTTGCGAATGGAGTTTTATGGACGGAAAGGAGCGTGCTTATTGAAAGAACAGAGGAATGACCGTCAGCAGACGGAACAACAGCGGGGGTTCATAACGAAATTCGTTTATTGGGCAATCATAGCCATAATTACATACGGTATCATAAAATATGCATTACCCGTTTTATCTCCGTTTTTGATCGCGGGAATCATAGCTTGTATTTTAAACCGCCCGATCTGTATGCTGTCAGAAAAAACGCATCTGAAAAGACCCTTTATCTGCATTCCTGTTGTGGTACTGTTTTTCATAATCATAGGGATTTTGTTTGGAGCCGCAGGAGGTAAAATTGTGGAGGGAATGAAAGAAACTGCAGACGCTCTGCCATCGCTGTTTACGGAAGTCGTTTTTCCGTTTTTAGAGGCCGCAGCAGATAAACTGGATGGACTGCTGGCAGTGCCTGGTCCGGATGCAGGAGAGATTTTTTCTGTCCTTATGCAGTCAATGGGAAAAGGGATCACGGCTGCATCGGGTTTTCTTTTTAAAATGATTACGGGAGCTGCATCTGTAATCCCATCCTTATTTTTAAAGACGATCATAACGATCATTGCCACTGTTTTCCTTACGATTGATTTTGAAAGGATAAAAACATTTATCATACGCCAGATTCCGGACAGCAAACGTCAGGTTTTCAAAGAGGCACGTTCTTTTTTTGGCGGAACGATTTTAAAATGCCTGGTCTCTTATATAGCAATCTTTGGCATCACTTTTCTGGAGCTTGCGTTGGGATTTACGTTTCTGAGAATCCCACATGCCATTCTGCTTGCCGCACTGGTTGCCGTTGTGGATATTTTACCGGTTTTAGGAACAGGGACTGTACTGCTGCCGTGGGGAGTTCTTTCATTGGTCATGGGGGATTATGGAATCGGAACAGGTATCCTTCTACTCTATCTCGTTATAGCTATCGTAAGAAATACCATAGAGCCAAAACTTGTGGGAAAACAGATGGGTCTGCATCCTATGGTTACCTTTGCAGGTATGCTGCTCGGTTTAAAATATTTCGGATTTTTAGGTATGCTTGGTGTACCGCTGTTTTTTGCATTTTTATACCGGTTAAATGAAAAAGGGATGATTGCTTTTATTAAATAAACTGAACACAGGAGGAAATAATATGAAAACAATAACAGTGAGCCGTGAGTTTGGAAGCGGCGGCAGGGAACTGGGAAAACGTCTGGCAGATGTTCTCGGTGTCGCTTATTATGACAAAGAGATCATCAGCAAAATTGCGGAAAACCTTAAGCTGGATGAACAGTATATCGAAAACCATCTGGAAAGAGATTTTACTGTGAACTTTCCGTATACCTTTCGGTGTAGTTTCAGCACACCGTTTTATGCCATGAATCAGGTAGTGGATATGCTGGTAGAACAGCACAAAATTATCCGTACCCTTGCAAAAAGGGAAGACTGCGTGATCGTAGGCAGAGGCGCAGACGCTGTACTTCATGATATGGGGCCATACAACATTTTTGTATATGCGGATATGGCTGCAAAAAAGGAACGCTGCCGGAATCGGGCATCTCCGGGCAAAACACTGTCTGAGCGCGAACTTGAACGCAGGATCAGGCAGATAGATAAAGCCCGGGCGGCAAGCTATGACCTTGTTTCCGGGTACCCGTGGGGGGATAAGAGAGCTTATCATCTCTGTGTCAATACCACTGGTCTTGATATCCCCCAAATTGTGCCGCACCTGGCGGCTTTTGTAAAAATCTGGTTTGAAAGGAAAGATCATGGCGATTCAATTATCTGATCATTTTGATTATAAAAAATTATTAAAATTTGTATTTCCATCTATCATTATGATGGTATTTACCTCTATTTACGGTGTGGTGGACGGTCTGTTTGTATCCAATTTTGTCGGAAAGACTGCTTTTGCCGCTATAAATCTGATCATGCCGGTTGATATGATCTTTGGTGGTGTCGGTTTTATGCTGGGGACAGGCGGAAGCGCTCTGGTTGCCAAAACACTGGGAGAACAAAAACGGGAAAAAGCAAACCGTTATTTTACCATGATGGTCTGGATAACAGTCATCTCAGGCGCTGTTCTCTCCATAATCGGAATCGCAGTCATGCGTCCGGTAGCAGTCTGGTTAGGGGCAGACGGAGGTATGCTTCCCAATTGTGTACTCTACGGCAGGATCATGATGGGCTTCAGCATTTCCTTTATGCTCCAGAACGCGCTTCAGGGATTTCTGATCACGGCGGAGAAACCAAATCTCGGTCTGGCGGCGACCGTAGCGGCAGGTGTGACTAATATGGCATTGGATGCCCTGTTTATCGTTGGTTTCAAATGGGGAGTAGCAGGTGCGGCTATTGCCACAGGGCTGAGTCAATGTGTGGGGGGCCTGATCCCACTCATTTATTTCCTGCGGCCCAATACCAGCCTTCTCCGCCTGACAAGAACCAAGTTGGAGGCAGTTCCTATCGTCAAAGCCTGTGCGAACGGCGCATCCGAAATGGTATCGAGTGTTACTTCATCCGTCGTGGGTATCTTCTATAATTTTCAGCTGCTGAAATATGCCGGAGAAAATGGCGTCGCCGCTTACGGTGTTCTCATGTATGTTCAATTTATTTTTGCCGCTGTCTTTATTGGATATTCTATGGGATGCGCGCCGGTCATCAGCTATCACTATGGCGCTGATAACCATGCAGAACTAAAGAATCTGTTCCGAAAAAGCATCATCCTGATGGGGGCGATTGGGGGAGGTATGGTCGTGGCGGCGCAGATTTTTGCCCTTCCGCTTTCCGATATCTTTGTGGGATACGATATGACACTCTTTAAGATGACGGTTCATGCCCTTCGGATTTCCACCATATCATTTCTGATCGTGGGATTTAATATTTTTGCGTCTTCCTTCTTTACTGCCCTCAACAACGGTGGTGTGTCGGCAGCGATTTCTTTCCTGCGGACATTTATCTTCAAGCTTGCCGCGGTATTGTTTCTGCCTGTTTTACTTGGTCTGGACGGCATATGGTGGGCGGATGTCACAGCGGAAATTTTTGCGTTTGTAATCTCACTTTTCTTTTTGATCAGGGAAAGAAAGAAATACCATTATATGTAATAGCAGAAAGGATGTTTATCATGAAAAAGAGTACCAAAATGTTATTGATCGGAGCAGGGATCACCGCTCTTGGATTTGCCGCCTATTCATTTTTTAAAGAGTTGGTTTCAGACACAGTGGAGTCCGAAGATCTTGACTGGGTAAATGCCACAGCAGAAGCAGCCGGACAGTCGAAGGCAGGTCAGGAATATTATTCCTATCACTCCGGGTTAAAGAGAAGCGAATGAGGATGGAGGTAACGTTTAAAGTTTGAAATCCTATGGATGCAGCAAGTGACTATGCAAAGCAGCGGAGGTGTTGTTATGAAGTTTGTTGACAATAAGAAAAAGTACAGTTTGTTAAAGTTGGGTGCTGTAGTAATTGCTGCACTTGTAATATTAGATATAATCGGCAGGAAATATGAAAAAAGATATTTTACAGTGCCGATAAAACTGAGGATCAAATAAAGAAGAGAGGGTGCAGCATCTGTATCAGGATTAAGCCGATCATGCATGGGTTTAAAAGGGATAAAATAAGTTGGAGGTTGAAGATTAGTGAAGACTGTGACGAAGAACGTATTCACAAGAGAGCAGATTCGCAGACTGGTCAATAAGCATTTTCCCGGTGCGGAGATCACTTCAGTCAGGACATTAAAAGGCGGTACATTTAATACCCTTTATCAGATCGAAGGAACCGGCGGCCTTGAAAAAGGAGTGGTCTTAAAAACAAGCCCCATAGAATCTGTTGGGGTTCCGAATCATGAGAAGGATATTTTGCGTGCTGAGATCTATGCCTATCAATTATTGAAACATGTGAAAATCCCGATTCCAAAGATATATGTCTACGACTTTTCCAGGAAAGTTATTCCCTGTGATTATTTTATTATGGAACGGATAAAAGGAAAGTCCTGGTATGAACTCTGGCCCGGGAAAAATCCGGAACTTATGAGGGCACTTGGACGTTACACAGCGAGAATACATAGTGTGGAATATGATTGGTTCGGAGATATAAACCATGCTTTTGCAGGACGCTTCTCTACATGGGGCAAGGCTTTTACCTTTATGGTAGATGATGTTTTGTACGAGATCAGTAAGCAGGGGGGAAAACTGCCTTACAAGGAAATAAGGTCAGCAATATATTCCAGAAGGGAATTGTTAGATACGGTAAAAACTCCCGTGTTAGTGAATTTCGATATGTGGGCAGGAAACGTGTTTCTGAGTCAAAAGCGGACGTCTTCCATTTCCGCGATCATTGATTTTGAACGAAGCTTTTTTGGTGATCCATTGGCTGCTTTTGTATCTGCTTTGTTTATATACGATGATGTGGAAAAAGAGACGGATTTTATAGCTGGCTACAATGAGGTGAGCAAACGACCGCTCATCCTTACATCCGGGGACCGTGAAAAGATGATCCTGTATGAAATGCTGCTGTATCTTCGCAGTTACTGCGAAACCCAGCGTTATAATTTCTGGATGCGTAACATCCAGCGATTGAGTATCCAATCATTAATTCTATATGATTTGCGAAGACTGAAGAAATTATCTATGAAAAATCGGAGAACAGTTTCAAATCATAAAAACCATATTCAATGATAAATGTAACTTTAGATTTATTAAGAAGTTTTTTAGGAATGGTTAAGATTTTTTGATGATACTTAAGATAGTAACGAAACACAGTTACATATCATAAAATCCAATGCGAAAGGAGCAAAACAAATGAATGACAGCAAAAAAGCAAGGAATGGAATCTTAAAGAGAGGACTTGTACTCAGTGTAGTATGTATCATGGCACTTGGTATGGTAGCCTGCGGGGGAAAGGATAAAAATGCAGCACCCCCTCAGCCGGGAGTAAAGAACGAGTCCGCCCAGCCGGAGACAAAGAACAGGTCCAATTCGTCTGCTGACGAAAAGGAACAGGATAACAAGAAAACACCACAGAAAAAAAACAGTACCGGTGTACAGAAGGACAGGGAGAAAGATACTGAAACAAAGAAAAAAACACAGTCAAAACAAGATAAGGATAAAAAGAATAGCGATACGAAAAAATCGAACATAGCAAATAAAAATGATTTTGTAAAGGACAAAAGTAATAATTAAAAGGAAACATGATGGGCTGTACAGGAGTGTACAGCCCATTTCATCCTTAATACATTAAGAAAGAAATATCCAAAATGGAGGTGATGCACAAAAATGAATATAGATGATTCAAGCGGTAAGAAGAAATGGATAACCGCTTTTCTGCTCCTGATGTGTCTGGCTTTCTGTGCTGCCCTTTTTAAAGCTTATCTGGACGGCAGGTTTCATTCTGTAGAAACGCTGCAGCGGTATATTGCAGGTTTTGGGCTTCTGGGTCCCGTTATATTGACCGGGATTCAGGCGGTACAGGTGGTGCTGCCAGTATTGCCCGGATTCTTGGGGTGTATTGTAGGCGCAGTTCTTTTTGGATGGATGGGAGGGTTCTGGTGTAACTATATCGGAATATCCGCAGGTTCTGTCATCGCTTTCTGGCTGGCCAGAAAATATGGCAAAGATTTGGTTTCCCGGATGTTTCCCGGAAAACGATATGAAAAATGGGCCACTTGGGCAGCGGAGAGCAGATTCTATACAATTGTGCTGTTTCTCGGTATGGTACTGCCATTATTTCCAGATGATTTTTTTTGTTATTTTACCGGTATAACAAGAATGACTGCCCGCAAATTTACTGCGATTATCATATTTGGCAAGCCGTGGTGTATCCTGGCATATAGTCTGATATTCTCAACGGTTGTATCATAAGGAATGAAAGAGGTGGAAAAATGGAGGAAAAGAAACGGTTATGCGGCTATTATAATTATACAGTCGTGTTGACCTATCTGGGAATGCTGATAGGATTTGTAGGTATTACGTATACGATGGAAGGGGCATACAGGCAGGCAGTCCTCTGTCTTATGACCGCGGGGGTATGCGACATGTTTGACGGTACAGTGGCAGCTACAAAGCAAAGGAGTGTCAGAGAGAAAAGGTTCGGAATTCAGATTGATTCCTTGAGCGACCTGATCTGTTTTGGGGTGCTTCCTGCATTATTTACGTATAACATCAGCGGGAAGAGGTATTCCGGCCTGTTGGCAGGGTGCCTTTATTTGTTATGTGCATTGATACGGCTGGCTTATTTTAATGTCCTGGAGGAAGAAAGGCAGCAGGGAGAAACCGAAAAACGTCAGTGGTATCTGGGACTTCCTGTGACCTCCTCTGCATTGATCCTGCCGGCTTTTTATGCCATGGAGAATGGCAGGGGACCGGCTGCAGGAGGAATGGTCATAACAATTTCGATGCTGATGGCAGCTGCATTTGTGCTTCCGATAAAGATTAAAAAACCATATCTTTTTGGTAAAATAGGGCTTGTTACTGCAGGATTGATTGAATTTATTGTATTGCTGATGGGATTGGGAATGGAAGTATAAAATAAAAGAATAAATTCTCATTAAAAATGGGTATCCGCAGTTGGAAAGGAGCAAAGTATGGACAGGGAGCAGGTTTTAATTGTAGAAGATGAGGCCGATATTCGTGAAGGAGTACGTATTCTTTTGGAAAGTGAGAACTATGAAGTGAAGGAGGCGGCGAGCGGAAGACAGGGGCTGGAGATCTTAAATGACAAGACAGATTTGGTCATTTTGGATGTCATGATGCCGGGAATGTCAGGAATATATACATGCAGAGAAATACGAAAGGTTTCCAATGTTCCGATTCTTTTTTTGACAGCAAAGGTTCAGGAATCTGATAAGCTGATCGGGCTGATGGCGGGTGGGGATGATTATCTGCCTAAACCCTTTTCCTACGCAGAGCTCCTGGGAAGGATAAAAGCTCTACTGCGCAGATATAAGGTGTACATGGGAAAGAACGCGGGAGGTGATGCCGAAACCTATCTGGAAATGGGCGGTATACGGATACATCAATCATTTAATGAGGTTTATGTAAAGGGAGAAGAAAAGGAGATAACAGATATTGAGTATCACATCCTGCTGCTGATGATGCAGTATCCGGGGAAGATATTCTCGGCGCAGAATCTTTATGAAAGTGTGTGGCAGGAACCATATTTTTATTCTTGTAACAGTACCATCATGGTACATATTCGGAATCTAAGAGTAAAGATAGAGCCGGATCCTAAAAATCCAAGATATATACGTACTGAATGGGGAAAGGGGTATAAGTTTGACGCAGGCAGTGAATAAAAAAAATTCTATCTATTTCCAGCTTCTGCGGCTTTTGGTTTTTTCAGCAATCGCGGCAGGACTTGTTTTTTGGGTGATGAATTATTCGATGGAATATGTGATTAATTGCTATTATGATCATACCGGATATGAAAGACAGCAGGATGAAAACTATATCAGAAAACTACAGCAGTATATTGAACGGAATCAGCTTACATCAAGAGATGCGGAGTCACTGGATTCATGGGTGAAAAAGCAGAGAATCCTTACCATAAGGATTTATAAGGACGGTATTCAGGTATTTGATTCAGAGTATCCTCAGCAGGAATTATGGGAAGAGGAAATTGCCGCCGGTGATTATGAATGGGAGAACTATTATTCGGTAAAATTTGTTGATGGGGAAGCACAGGCATACATTTGGGGGTTATATGCATATCAGTTTTACAATTATGCATTAATCATAGAGATCATGTTTTCCTTTATCTTGTTTTTAATATTGGTTCTTTTGGGAATCCGCAGGAAAATGAATTATATTTTAAAGTTAAGTGAAGAGATTGAACTACTGGAAGGCGGGAGCCTGGACTATAAGATTACGGTAAAAGGAAAAGACGAGCTTACTGCGCTGGCGGAGGGCCTGGACAATATGCGTTTATCTTTTCGCAGCCTGATTAAACGGGAAGCGGATATCGTGCGGGAAAATCAAAAGGTGATTACGGAGATGTCTCATGACATCAGGACACCGGTCACCTCTATTATGTTATATACTGAAATTATAAAGACAGGAAAATATAAAGATGAAGTGCATTTAAAAGAATATATTGAGAAGATAGACAAGAAAGCACATAGAATGAAACAGCTTACAGAACATCTATATGAATATACGCTGGTAACCGGAACAACGGAAATGGTGTTGGAGGAACCGGAATATTATGAAGTCCTGTTTTATGACTTGTTCTCGGAAACCTGCAGCTATCTTCGACAGAAGGGATTTACTATAGAGTTCAGTATGGAGTGGGTAGATAAGAAACTTAGGATTTGTACGGATTATATATGGCGTATCATGGATAATATATCATCAAATATTATAAAATATGCCGATCCCCAAAAAGCAGTTGAGATATGCTCTGTCTGCAATGGGAACAAAATCGGATTCTCTTTCAGAAATGCGGTAAAACAGTTGGAGGAAACAGTGGAAAGCACCCACGTAGGGATACCGAGTGTTAAGAATATGATGGAAAAGATGAATGGGATCTGTGAAGTCAGACAGGACAAGGAATATTTTTATATCGCAATTATTTTCCCTGAAGCTGCTTCATATTCTGAAGAAGATCATAAGCGGAATGTAACAAAAGAATATATGGAAAGTAAATAAACAGGAACAGAATATGAAAGAAAAAATGTTAGGACTGCCAATGGAATTATATCATAATAAAAGGCTTATTTTGTCATTATCCAGAAATGATTTTAAGACAAAGTATGCAGGTTCTTATTTGGGAATTGTATGGGCATTTATTCAGCCGGTTGTCACGATCATGGTGTACTGGTTTGTTTTTACCATTGGACTGAAAGCTGGTGATATGGCGGAATATCCCTTTGTTCTTTATCTGATTTCAGGAATTATTCCCTGGTTCTTTTTCCAGGATGCGCTGAATGGCGGAACGAATGCATTGATGGAGTATAATTATCTGGTTAAGAAAGTGGTTTTCAAAATCAGTATTCTTCCCATTGTGAAGGTATTATCCGCATTGTTTGTACATGCGTTTTTTGTAGTATTTGCACTTATTATCTGCTCATTTAACGGGTATACGCCTACTCTTCATACACTGCAGATCTTTTATTATACTGGCTGTACGTTTGTTTTCGTATTGGCTCTTGTGTATGCCACCAGTGCTATTGTGGCTTTTTTTCGGGATTTGACACAGATCATTAATATCTTTCTTCAGGTAGGGATTTGGATGACCCCTATTATGTGGGATATAAATAGATTGAGCGGACATCCCATGCTGATGAAAATATTTAAGCTTAACCCTATGTATTATATTGTATCTGGATACAGAGATTCTATATTAGGGCAGACATGGCTTACTGCTCATTGGAAGTGGGGAATCTATTTCTGGGTTGTGACGATAATAATATTTATTTTAGGTTCCGGAATATTCAAGCGTCTGAAACTGCATTTTGCAGATGTATTATAGCGAATGTTTTGAATAGAAAGCCTGAGCTATTTATTGCAGATACTGCTATCCGAAATGCAGTCCTGATGATTGTTATCTTCTGGAAATGACAGAAGCAGAGGGAAAAACGGGAAAATATAAGATGATAATAACGGTTCAGTCAGGTCTGTGCAGTTACTGTACTGACTGTGCATAAGAGTAGTTACAGATTAGGATGGCATTATGTCATCCTATTTTTAATTTCTGAGCCCGCTATAGAATTTAAACAAAATATTTAGAATTTATACAGTAAAATAATAATAAATGTGATATTTTATAGTTAGAAAAGTGAGGAGGGTGTCCCATGATCAAAGTGATTCTTGTGGATGATGAAGTATTGGCATTGGATTATCTGGAAAGCCTGATTGACTGGGAGTCAGAAGGATTCCAGGTGGTTGGGCGTGCAACAGGCGGGAAGAAGGCATGGGCGTTATATGAGAAATATAAGCCGGAGATTGTTATTTCTGACATTCGGATGATCGGAATGGACGGACTGGAGCTGGCCGGAAAGATCAAGGAAAAGAATCCTGCAGCGATTGTCGTCCTTTTATCCGCATATAAAGATTTTGAGTATGCCCAAAAAGGGATACAGTACGGAGTATCCAATTATCTGCTGAAGCATGAGCTGAGTGAAGAGTCATTGCTGGCCGAGCTTACGCATATCAAAGCCGAGCTGGCAAAACAGTCAAAAAAGGAAAAAATATACCAGGAATATTTTATGAAGCAGTTGATCTATCAACAGGATGCCATGCCGGGGCTTGAGGAGATGGATTTAGGGAACCGCCTGTTTATGATCATGCTGCATAGAGAAGATATTTTTCAGAACGGGGTTTTTACCGGACAGAGCCTTTGCATAGAGAACTATGAAACAATCAGGAATGTAATGGAAGCCCCTTTGGAAGAAACCGTATCTTATGTTGCGGATGCTAAGATGAACGAAAGCCATCAGATCATACTGTATCAGATCGAAAAGGAAGTGAGCAAGTATAAGATCAACCATCTGATCGAGGAGAAGAGCAGACAGCTTGCCGAGGTATTGAAAGAAACCGTAGGAAAGGAAATCAATGTACTTTACAGTTACGAGATCAGGAAAAGTGAGATTAGTTTTACGTTCCAGAAAATGTCACGGCAGATTCGGTTTGCGGTATTTTGGGAGGCCGGGGCATGTCTTGCACTGGAACAGATGGCTGAAATAGAAAACCAGGACAGCGTTGTCTGGGGAGATGAGAGGATGGACCTGGAAAGTGCTGTCTATAAAGAAAGCCGGGATATTAAGGAGATGCTGGATTACCTCTTTGACCTGGTGACTTATCCTCAGTTTAAGCTGAAATCCTTAAAAGAATTGGTACATTTACTGGAAATGACTTATAGGAAAATAAAAGAAAAAGAAAGCGTCACGGGTCCGGATGAAAAAGAAAATGTGTATAAAGTAAAGGACATACGGCAGTATTATACAGAACGCTTTCTCTGTCTGAACGGGAAGATCCACGAGGGTGAGGGGACGAAATATTCCAATATTGTTTTGGAGATGATGCGCTACATTCGTAAAAATTATAAGAAAGAGTTAAGCCTGGATGTGATGGGGGATGTCTTCCATATGAACGGTGTTTATTTGGGGCAGGTCTTTAAAAAGGAAGTGGGCATGACGTTTCTAAAATATCTGACAACGTGCAGGATGGATGCTGCGAAGGCATTATTGGAGAGCGGACAGTACAATGTGTCAGAAGTGGCAGAACTGTCAGGATACAAGACAAGCCAGTATTTCAGCCAGATATTCCAAAAGAATGTGGGCATGAAGCCTCAGGAGTATAAGAAATGGAACGAAAAGAATTGAGAAAAGGCGGATTGAAGTGGAAGATACTGAAAAGTATCACGATTTTTATTGCTGTCTCCATGGCATTCAGTGCCCTGGCAGGCTATCTGTATTTTGTCCGTATTGTGAGGGAGCAGAAGATTTCAGATGAGGAGGTCAAGCAGCAGCAGATCGTGAACCAGATGCAGTTTATGACAGAGGATATTGATAATTTTGCCAAAAGCGTTATTATCGACGAAACACTGCAGATGGCCCTGGAGGAAGAGGAACAGTTAAGTGAGTTTGAGCTGTCCAGAAAGAAAGACAGAATCAGCAAAAGGCTGGCATTTTACAACAGCCTAAAAACCTATGTAGCCAGTTCATTTTTAGAGTTGGAAAACGGGGGCAGATACGGCAGCGGTTTTGGGGCAAGTGAGGAGGACTATCTGGAACGGAAATTTGGAATCCGGGAATTTGTGGAATTTAAAAAGGATGATTCCTTACAGTATTCTAAACCGTATATTGGGCTGGAATCCAGGGTCACGTCCCCGGTGGTATGTTATCGTGTGAAAATATGGAGTCAGGAGGATTTCGGAAAGCAGCAGGGAACGCTTTACATAGAGGTCTACCTGAACTATTTTATTGACCAGATGGAAGTTTACGGGCAGGAGTATGAAAATGTATGCCTGGCAGGAAGCAGCGGGGAAGTTTTATTTCAGAATGATAAGGATAAAAAGATTCAGGAATACATAAAAAAACAGGGTACAATAAAAGAAAATTTAAGCCTCAGGACAGAAAACGGCTATCTGATCTGCCATGCCGTAGGGTATACCGGCTGGGAATTGTATACGCTGATCACAGATGGTTATCTCTGGAGGCAGAGCTATTTTGTATTGAACTTCTTTGCAATCTCCTTTGTGCTGTCCCTGGGCCTTGTTCTTGTATTTACCTCAAGGACGCTGGAAAAACGGATCAAACCTATTACATATTTGTCTCAGCAGATGGGGAACACGCAGTATGATTCCATGGATTCAGTGGAAATCGTTCACACCGGGGATGAAATACAAACCTTATATGAGTGCTATCAGGCAATGATAGGGGAAATACAACGGGGAATCGAGGAGCGGATCACCTATGAGAAGCAGAAAAAAGAAATGGAATTCGATATCATGCTGTCACAGGTGAATCCCCATTATCTCTATAATGTGCTGAATACCGTCGTATATCTTGCCGCGGCAGAAAAAAATAAGCGAATCGTTAAAATCGTCAACGCACTGATCTACACACTCCAGGAAACGCTGAATCTGGGGGAAGGCAGGGTGGAGACAACAATCGAAAAAGAATTGGAACTGACAAAATGTTATCTGCAGATTCAGGAGTACCGTTACCCGGATATGTTTGAAACAGAGATAAGCTGTCCGGAATCATTGAAAGGGTACCGCATACTGAAGACAAGCATTCAGCCCTTAGTGGAAAATGCTTTGTTACATGGGATTCTGCCAACGGAAAGCAAGGGGAAGATAACTGTCACAATAGAAGAAGCGGAAGGGAATATTATAGTGATGGTAAGAGACAGCGGGCAGGGGATTGCAGATGACCGGCTTCTTAAATTCCGGAACAGAGAGCAGATCGTCTATGAAAAGAATGGCAGAAAACATATCGGCATCAGTAATATCCGGGACAGGATTGAATATCTCTATGGAGAGCCATATGAGATGAAAATCAGGAGACGAAAGGAAGGAGGCACGGAAGTCATGATGCGCCTTCCGGTCTTGCAGGATGGTGAGTAAAGTGAAAAAAGTGTGTTGTTTTTTGGTCGTAATAAGCCTTCTTTCCCTTGTGGGATGCGGGAAGAACCAGCGTGAACCGGAAGTGACAGAGAAGATACCAAAGGCGGACGGGCAAAACCATGAGAATATTGATTGGCAGGAAAGTTATGATGAACCACTTCCCGCAGATTATGAAGGCACATTATCCATGTGGGGATGGGATGACGCATATTTTAAAACGGTCACAGAGGCTTTCCGGAAAAAATATCCAAATGTGAAGTTTGAGTATACGCCCGTGGAAAATGGAGATTTAATACAAAAATATAAAACAGCACTGATCACAGGCGGGGAATTGCCGGATATTGGCTGGGCGGTCATGGCCTATCGGGCGGAAATTTTTGAACTGGACATGTGGGAACCATTGAATCAAGAGCCATATGGGTTTGACATTTCACAGGTCCACGAATGCGTCCGCCCGCAGATGATGAACAGCAAAAGGGATGTATGCGGTATTGAACAGACTCTTGCAGCGGCAGGTCTTGCATATCGAAGGGATTTGGCAGAGGAATATCTGGGTACAGATGATCCGAAGGAACTGGAAGCAATGTTCCCGGACTGGCAGTCTTTTATAGAAAAGGGAAAAGAAGTCTATGATAACAGCAATGGGACTGTGTATCTGTGGCCGGGACTGGCAGATGCGCAGCAGTTTATCAGAGAACAGCAAGGGATTCCCTGGATTGAGGGGGATACTATTCGTGTCACGGATACGCTCAAGCATTCCCTGGACATAGTCTGCAAGTTCAGGGACAGCCACACTTCTGATACGCTGGAGGCATGGACGCCGAAATGGTATGAAGCGTTGGGGAAGGGCACCCATATCTTTACAGGATGCGCCACGTGGTCAGTGGCATTTGAAATCGAGCAGTATGACCCTGAAGGAAAAGACAAGGGGCACTGGGGCCTTATGAGCGCACCGGAGGGGAATATTCTCTGGGGCGGTACGACCATGGGGATTACCAAGACCTGTAAGGATAAACGGCTGGCATGGGAATTTATCAAGTTTGCCACGCTGTCGACAGAAGGGGCAGAGGCCCTGAACACCTTAGGGCTTCTGACCACTGCCATCAGGCCATATGAAGAGAATCCAGATCTGGGAAGTTATAAGAGCCCATGGTTCGGCAGCCAGGATATAGGGGATTACTTTTTGAACGAGATCGTACCAAATATCCGGGGCAGGAAAATATCTGTAAATGACAGTGTGATCCATGAGGGATTAAATCTGATCAATGTATCCCTGCGCAAAGACCCTGAAATAACATCCCAGGATGCGCTGCAGTATCTGAAGGACTATTTGAAGGAGGAACTGCCGGATTATAAGATAGAGTAGGATAAGACTATCCGTCAGGTCAGCGCATTTACTGTGCGGACCATGTATAAGAGCAGTGGCAGCAGGCCGGTATCTGATGAGGATACCGGCTTTTATCTTGCATAGAAGTCACTGTTCGGTACTCTCACAGTTACGCATAGGATTCCGTTTTATCAGTTCTATAAAATGCAAACAAATTCTAAAGTTTGTCATGTATGGGAAATGAGCATGCGATGATAGAATGAAGCCGTAAAGAGATAAAAGCAATAAAAACAATGACATTATAAAATGAAAGAAAAGGAGAAGAAGAACATGAAAAAAAGGATTGTAAGCGTACTACTGTGTTGTGTACTGACAGCGGCAGTGACAGGGGGATGCGGAAGTGACAAAAAAGCGGAGGCAGCAGAGAATCCGGCGGGAGAGGATGGTCTTGCCACAGAGGATGTAACTTTAAAAGTGTGGGAGTCCTCAGGTGTGGCGCAGGAGTTCATAGAGCAGGCAGGAGCCGCATTTACAGAAGAACATCCCAACATAACCATAGAATATGAGAATGTGGAACTTGGTGACGCTAACGGACAGATCGCGCTTGACGGACCGGCAGGAGTCGGCGCTGACTGTTTTGCGATTCCCAATAACGTGATCGGAAATCTGGTTGCAGGCGGGCATATCACAGAGATTACAGACGCAGAGACACTGAAAGCGAATATTCCCCAGTCGGGTATAGATGCTGTGACGTATGACGGAAAATGTTATGGGTATCCATTCTCAGCAGATACCTATGCGTTGTTCTACAACAAAGACCTGATAGAGGAAGCACCAAAGACCTGGGAGGATGTGGAGAAATTCTGTGCCTCCTATAACGGAAGCGGAAAATATGGGATGATCTTCAACGTGGCATCCGGCTACTATTCCGTCATGTTTAACGGATTAAACGGAAATAAACTGTTTGGACCGGATGGGACCGATGCAACAGATACATATATGAATAATAAAGACGCAGTGGAAGGCATGAAATATTTCCAGTCCTTCCGTAAGTATTTAGATGTACCGGCAGCCGATATTTCAGATGATTCCGTATGCCTTGCAGCATTTACCGAGGGAAAAGCCGCTATGTATGTAACCGGTGCGTGGAATATCTCCAACTGTGAAGATGCAGGACTGAATTTTGGTGTGACTACTTTACCGGCTTTACCGGGAGAGAATCATCCCTGCCCGTCATTTTCCAACGCAAGAACCATGGTAGTGTCAGCGTATACAGAACATCCTGCAGAGGCGGAAGCGTTTGCAAAATTCCTTGTTACTCCCGAAATGCAGAAACTGCGCTATGAGATCACAGGGGAAGTACCTGCAGGAGATATTGAGGTGGACAGTGAATATGTAAATGGCCTGATCGAACAGCTTCAGTACGCTTATCCGGCACCATCCATTCCGGAGGCTCAGGATTGGTACGAAACAATGGACAGTGCGTGTGCAAATATCTGGGACGGTGCAGAGGTACAGAAAGAACTGGATGCAGTCAACGACAGGATTGCAGTGAAAAAATAACACGCAGAATCCAGGAGGAGGAAAACTGTGATGGAATTAAAAACGGATGGCAGTTCTGAAAAAAAGGTAAGAGCAACAGCCATACTTTTTATGGGGCTTGGCCATATCTTGTATTTCAAAGAATATTTGAAGGGCAGTATCTATGCCCTGATAGAACTTGTAACACTTTGTCTCATTCCTTTTTGGGCAAATAAAATTTACGGGCTGATCACTTTGGGAAGCCCTCATCCGGAACTGCCGGTCAAGCAGCGTGACAATTCCATGTTTATGATGATAGACGGAATCCTGGTGATCGCGGTCCTGCTTATTGTGATTGCTGTCTATGTAGTGTCAGTAAAAGGTGCAATGGCGGAATATAAGGAGTTCTGCAGAAATGGCAGTCTGAATAGGAAAAAGGCATTCATATCGGGAAAAGCATTTCCCATTGCAGGACTTGCCCCGGCTATAATACTGATGCTTGTATTCGTGGTTGTTCCCCTGGTGTTTTCAGCATGTGTGGCTTTTACAAACTATGCTTCACCGGAACATATTCCGCCGAATAATCTGGTAGACTGGGTAGGATTTACGAACTTTACGGATATGTTCGGCGGTAATGCTGCATGGACAGGCGCTTTCGGCCGTGTGGCTGTGTGGACGCTTATCTGGGCAGTGCTTGCCACGGCAACCTGTTTCTTTGGCGGTTTCGTTTTGGCGGCAGTGCTCAATGAGTGCCGGATCAGGATAAAACCGGTGTTCCGTTCCATTTTTATCTTGCCTTATGCAGTTCCGGCTATTGTAAGTATGCTGGTGTGGAAGAATCTGTTGAACGGGTCTTTTGGTATTGTGAACAGGACCCTGATGGAAATAGGACTGATCAATAATCCAATCCCATGGCTGAGTGATGCGGGACTTTGCAGGTTTATATGTGTGCTGGTGAACCTGTGGGCAGGTTTTTCTTACTTCATGCTGCTGACAATGGGCAATATGACTGCGATTTCCGGTGATATATATGAAGCAGCCAAAATTGACGGGGCCTCACCCCTCTATATGTTCAGGAAGATCACATTTCCCTTAGTGCTGTTTCAGACCATGCCGCTTATCATTATGGGATTTACGCACAATATCAATAACTTCGGTGCCATCTATTTCCTTACAAGCGGACTTCCCGAGGCAGCAGACAGTGCCGTGACATCGGCTGGCTCCACGGATATCCTTGTGACATGGATCTATAATCTGACCATGGACCTGCAGAAATATAACTACGCGGCAGTGCTGGCGGTTGTTATCTTTGTGGTTATGGCACCTTTCGCTATACTGAGCTTCAGACAGACAAAGTCATATAAGGAGGGAGAACTGTAATGGGAAAGAGTGGAAAAATATTTACTTCCGTACTTGTATGGGTGTTTCTGATCGGTACCAGCCTGTTTGTGGTGTATCCTCTGGTTTATGTGGCGGCAGCAGCCTTTTCACCGCAGCAGAATATCGCATCCCTGAGTATTATTCCATTTGGGAATGGGGTGACGATGAAAAATTTTATTTACTTATTTCAAAAAACGGATTTTCCGCTTTGGTTTCGCAACACGCTTATTGTAGCGGTGGCAACAACAGTCAGCACAGTATTTATCTGTGCATTAAGCGCCTATGTATTTTCCAGATTCCGTTTTGTGTTTAAGAAATCACTTATGATGTCGCTCTTGATCTTACAGATATTCCCATCCTTTGTGGGGATGGTTGCAATCTATGTGATCCTGTTAAGAATCGGGGGTCTGAATACATTATGGGGGCTGGTGCTGGTTTATCTGGCGGGGAATATTCCCTATAATACCTGGATGGTAAAGAGTTATATGGATACGGTTTCCAAAAGCCTGGATGAGGCGGCGAGAATTGACGGAGCCGGGCATTTCCAGATTTTTGCAAAAGTGATCCTGCCGGTGTCAAGGCCCATCATCGTATTGCTGACGATCACAAGCTTTATTGCGCCCTGGATGGATTTTATTTTTCCGAAATTGGTGCTCCGGTCGTCCAATGTGCAGACCATTGCACAGGGATTATTTGGATTTGTCACAGAAAAGAAAAATATGTTTGCAACATTTTCAGCCGGTTCTCTGATCATTGCAATACCATTTATTATTTATTTTATCGTGACACAGAAAACCCTGATCACCTCTTTGAGCGGAGCGGCTGTGAAGGAATAGAAGGAGAGAAAGAAATGAATCATCACGTATCGATTGCAGAGTTTGACAAAAAAGAATTTTACTCTCTGGGGGAAAATTTCCAGGGAGAAAACCCATCCGGAGAGCAGATCTCATTTACAAATTATTATATGAAAGTGGACGGGAAACCGTTTTTTGGCATAAGCGGTGAGTTTCATTTCAGCAGATGTCATGAGAGCCGCTGGGAAGACGAGATCATTAAAATGAAAATGTGCGGGATCAATGTGATCGCCACTTATGTTTTCTGGATTCACCATGAGGAGGAGGAGGGTATCTTCGACTTTGAAGGGTGCAGAAATCTGAGAAAATTTATTGAACTCTGCGGGAAACACGGAATCTATGTGATCCTGCGTATCGGACCGTTTGACCACGGTGAGGTGAGAAACGGGGGAATCCCGGACTGGATGTACGGTAAACCCTTTGAAGTTCGGAAATTAAGTGAAGGTTTCCTGTTCTATGTAAGACGGTTATACGGAGAAATATCTGAGCAGATTCAGGGACTTCTTTATAAAGATGGAGGACCCATTATTGCGGCACAGATTGATAATGAATATATGCATTCATCCGCACCCTGGGAAATCACCACAGGTATTTCCGAAGAGTGGGTATTCGGGGGAGATGAGGGAGAGACTTATATGCTCACGCTTCAGGAAGAAGCGAAGAAATGCGGGATCATCACTCCCTTTTACACCTGTACAGGATGGGGTGGTGCCATTACGCCATCTGTCATGATGCCTCTGTGGGGCGGGTACGCATACCGTCCATGGCTGTTTTACGGGGACAGGGGAGAACATCCCAGCACAGAAGAGTATGTCTATCAGGATTTCCATCACAATGGTGCAGTGGTCACCAGCGATTTTAAACCGGCTTACGAACCGGAGACCAGACCATATGCATGCTGTGAAATGGGCGGCGGCATGATGTGTACTTACAACTACCGTTTTATACTGCCATATAAGAGTGTGGATGCCATGGCCAATATTAAGATTGCATCCGGCTGTAATTTCCTTGGATATTATGTATTTCAGGGCGGCACAAACCCGCTGGGAAAACACGGTACCTTTATGAATGAATCCCAGGTACCGAAGATGTCTTATGATTATCAGGCGGCACTTGGAGAGTTCGGACAGATCAGGGAATCCTATGAGAGATTAAAGACCATGCATTTTTTCTGCAGAACATTTGGAGAAACGCTGTGTCAGATGGAAACCGTTCTGCCAAAGGGAGCGTCTTTCATAGAAGCGAAGGATTTGGATACGCTCAGGTTTGCAGTCCGTACAGATGGGGAAAAAGGGTTCCTGTTTATCAATAATTTCCAGGATCACGAGACTGCAAAGCCAAAACAAAATGAGACAGTCACGATCCAGACAAAAGACGGGGAAATCGTGTTTGACCATCTGGACCTGGCCGGGGAAGAAAATTGTATTCTGCCGTTTCACATGGATATGGATGGCATTTTGCTGAAAAAAGCCACAGCCCAGCCAATAACCAGACTGGAAAGGGGCGGGGATATTACCTATGTATTCCTGAAACCGGAAGGGATGAAGGCTGCCTTTTATTTTGAGGAGGGTGTTCAGATATGCGGCGGGAATCCGGGGGCAGATGGTGTGCTGAGGTGTGAGGAAGATCAGGCAGCGGAACTGTTCCGGATTGCCAAAGGCGACAGAGTCTTAAATATCCTCTGCCTGAAACGGGATATGGCAAATCAGATGTATCTTCTGAAAGACCAGACCCTGCTGTTTGCCCATGGGGCCATTATGGAAACAGAAGATGGAATCCGCCTTGAGTCGAGAATGGCTGCAAACAGAATGTATTCTTATCCGAAGGATGGTTTTTGCGGCAATGAAAACGTGGTGAGGGCAGATGAGACAGATCCTGTTTTTGATATCTGGAAAGCGGATACGCAGGAAAGGGAACTTTCAGCCAAAGTCGTTCAGACAGCAGCCACCAGGTTTACGGTAAAACTTCCGGAGAATTTCATGGACGGTCTTAAAGATTTACTGGTGCAGATTCGCTATCAGGGAGATATCGGCCATTTATTTATCAACGGAACCATGGTGAATGACAATTTCTGCAATGGAGATGTGTGGGAATTTGGAGTGAGGACCTTTGAAGAAGAGCTGAAAGAACATCCGCTTACACTTACCATTACCCCGCTTAGGGTGGGGGCGAATGTCAACGTGGAATCTGCAATGGCAGCCCGCATGGAGAATGCAGAGGCATACATTGGGGAATTGGAGCGTGTGGAATTATGCCCGGTGTATGAATTCGTTCTGAGATAAAGGTGCGGCGGATGATAACGATAAAGTCATAGACAGGAGACCATTCTATGAGAAAAATAAAAGTATTTCTTATAATGAGCCTGATACTCATAGGCTGTATGAGGGGAGTGGCTGTCCATGCGGGGGAAACAGGGGAAATCATAAATCCTTCCTTTGAAATATGGGAGACCGGCGAAGGACTGGACGGCTGGACAAAAAGTGCGGATACCACCGCCGGGGCAGTAAAGCCGGCGTGGAGTGAAAACGATGCGCAGGATGGAAATTACAACCTGGCCTGTTGGGCAGAAAGCGATTATCATGTGGACATTTATCAGGATGTTAAGGGGCTTGAGCCGGGCTATTATTATCTGACCGCCTATGCACAAAATGGCGGCGGCCAGAAGTCCTGCAGTCTTTACGCAGGCGGAAGCGGACAGTCTTATGCCTCTACTATGATACCTGTAAGTGAAGGCGGGGTTACGAAAGGATGGCGGGGTGTCACGGTCCGGGGCATTGAGGTGAAAGAAGACGGTGCACTTAGGATTGGACTTCGCACAGACGCATATGCCGGAAACTGGATGAAGCTGGATAATCTGAATCTGGTCAGAGAAACAAACCAGGAAACGCCTTATGAATTTTTAAAAGGCGGAGATATCTCGGAACTGACCTGGCTGGAAGATTCAGGGGCTGTCTTTTATGATGAGAACGGAAGCCCAAAAGACGCACTTCAGATATTGGCGGACAGTGGTTTCAATTTTGCAAGGCTGAGGCTTTACAATGCACCGGGAAAAGGTAAGGGAAACGGAACCTACTACTGTAAAGAAGGGTATCAGGATCTGCCGGATATCTTATCTCTGGCCAAAAGAGCTTCGGATAAGGGAATGGAATTGGAACTCTCTTTCCATTACAGCGATTACTGGAGCAATGGTGAGACCCAGAATATACCGAAAGAATGGCAGGAACAGATTGAAGGTATGTCAGAAGAAGATGCGGTTGATAAACTCTGCAGTCTTGTGTATGACTATACCTATGAAGTCATGAAAGAAATGGAAAGCCAGGGAACCGTGCCGGCTTTTGTGTCTCTCGGAAATGAGATACAGAGTGGCATGTTATTCCCTTACGGAAAGGCATCTTCGGAAAACTGGAAGTATCTTGCCCGCTTTTTGACCAGCGGAAGCAATGCCGTGAAAGCGGCATCGCCGGAAACAAAGGTTATTATCCATCTGGATGGTGCAGGTGACAGCTCAAAATATACAGGCTTTTTTGATAATTGTGAATCCTTTGGAGTTCCCTATGATATCATCGGACCTTCTTATTATCCGTTTTGGACAGACTGTGATGTAGATACCATTGTGGCGTTCTGCAATGATATGGTGGAGCGGTATGATAAAGACATCATGATCATGGAAACAGGGTATAATTTTAATCCGGTGCTGCCAAACGGCCAGCCGGGGCAGTTATCGGATAACGGATGTTACAGCCAGGAAGGAACTTATGGAAGTACACCGGAGGGACAGAAAAACTTTATGGCAGATCTGTTCAACGGACTGAAAAGTGTAATAGACGGGCGCTGCCTGGGAGACTTGTATTGGGATCCGGTCATGGTGGAACAGAGAGGCGTAGGCTGGGCAATGCTGGAGGCTACGGACGAACCGGATATCAATGTGATCTCCAATACAACGCTGTTTGACTTTGAGCATAAGCTTCTGCCGGTAGGGCAGGTGTACCGGGACAGCCAGGCAGGCTATGCAGAAGGCGGTATTTCCGGAAGGCTTGTAAAAGCGGGACAAAATACAGAAGGTGTGAACAGGATTGAGGGATTGCTCAGACTGAACGGTATTGACCACCATATTCAGACAGATGCCTACGGATACTTTTACCTGGGAAATATACCGGAAGGCTCTTACAACATAGAGCTTTTGGTGGATGGAATGGAATATGCAGGGAATCTGGAAAGCCTGGAAATTGAAAAGGGAAAAAACACGGTATGCAGTCTGGAGTTAAAGGGTGCTGTCCTGTCAGGAAAGGTGCTGGATGATTCCGGAACCGGTGTGGAGAATGCGGCAGTCTATGCGTCTGATGGAACGCATGTCTTTGAAACGGTTACAGATGCAGAAGGCGGCTACACCATGCAGGATATTCCTGCAGGTACATGGGAAATCTGGGCAGAGGCAGCAGGATATGATGCGTCGGAAAAAACAGAGAAAACACTGGCTTTAGGAGAGACTCTTTCCCATGTGGATTTTCAGATAATATTAAATTCAGGAAGTATTACCGGCAAGGTACTGGATCAGGAGGAGAATCCCCTGGCAGATGTCAGAGTGAGCGCCATGGCAGATGATATCACGGTTTTGACATTTACAGACGAGAATGGAGTTTACACCCTCTCTCATCTGAAAACGGAAAAAGATGCGGCCAAAATATATAAACTCAACATATCGAAAGCAGGGTATGTGGAACAGGAGTACGAGGCAGAGGTACTGCTTGGACAGAGTACACAGGCAGAGAATGTTGTACTGAAAAAAGACATGGGATCCGTGCGCGGAAAAGTGATGGATTCCAACGGAATGCCGGCCGAAGGGGTGACTATTGCCATCAGCGGTACAGATACCTATGAGGCTGTAACAGATGAAAACGGATGTTACAGTATTGCGGAAATGACATCCGGGACCTATACCGTGCAGGCGGAAAAAGAAGGATATATGAAAAGTGCTGCCCTGACTATGGAGATTGTGTATGGAGAGCAGACAAAAGCAGATGTATTGGTTCTGCCGGATAAGATAGAGGTACAGAACCCGGGCTTTGAGCTTCCGGCAAACCCGGAAGATGAATGGGATAAAGTACCGGCCGGCTGGGAAATCGAAGCGACATCCAATGAGGCCAGTGGTTCCAGTGTGATCAGGCAGGACAGAAGTACATTTGGAGGTGCTTTTGAGGGACAATACGGACTTTCGTTTTGGCTGGATGAAGCCTTTGCGGGGGATGTCAGCCAGCAGATGAGCGGTCTGGAACCGGGAAATTACCTTCTGCGGGCATATGTGTACTCAGGAATCAGTCAGGATTTCTGTCTGTATGCGAAGGATAGTTCGGGAGAGATCATCGGCAGTACGACAATTCAGCCCAGCGGCGGTTATAGCCCGGTCAGTCTTGTCTTTTCACTGGAGGAAGAGGTGTGCAGTATTGGATTCTACGCAGATACAGCCGGTTCGGACTGGGCTGTTGCGGACCAGGTGGAATTAGGGTATCTGAGACAGTATGAACCCAGCTATGAAGAACCGGATGAGAAGCCGGATTTTACAGCACCGAAAGCAGATGTGAGGGCAATCCCACAGGAGGGCGGAAGCGTGGAGGCTGTCCTGATGGGGGCAGATGAGGAGAAGGGAACCGCAGACTGGCACCTGATTGCAAGTCCGGCAGAAGGATACCGTTTTGTAAAATGGGTGGACGGCAATGAGGAAGAGATTGTGATTTCCACCAATCCGGATTATATGACTGTGCTTAATGAGGACCGGAGTTTTGCGGCGGTGTTTGTAAAAGAGGAAACGCCAAAGCCGGATGATACGCCGGACCCGGATGATAAACCAAAGCCGGACGATACGCCGAACTCGGATGATATGCCGAATCCGGATGATACGCTGAAACCGGACGATACATCGAACCCGGATGATACGCCAAAACCGGATAGTACGCCAAACCAGGATGATAAACCAAAGCCGGATCATACATCAAAGCCGGGTGCTATACAGAAACCGGGCAATACAGCCGGCGCAGGTAATAAAACCAAACCGGGAAACAGCAGTAATCTGCAGAATAAGTCTGCGAAGGCGGCTAAGACGGGGGATGAGACACAGACAGGTATTTATCTTTGTCTGATGACAGCGTCAGGTATTGCAGCGCTGGGCGTTTTCGCAAAGAAAGGCAGAAAGAAAGACAGAAATAAAGGAGAATAAGAGGATGGATACAGTTAGAATATGGGAAGAATCAGTTGTGATTCCTACATATGAGGTGGGAGCACCGGATAAGAACCCAATGTTTTTGGAGAAAAGGGTTTATCAGGGCAGTTCAGGAAAGGTATATCCCTATCCTACCACAGAGATCATCAGCCATGAAAAGAAAGATAAGACATGGCATGCAGTCTATCTGGAGAATGAATACCTGAAGGTTATGATCCTTCCCGAACTGGGTGGCCGTATTCAGAGAGCCTATGACAAGACAAACGACTATGATTTTGTATACTATAATCATGTGATCAAACCGGCTCTTGTAGGTCTTGCCGGCCCATGGATCTCAGGCGGGATTGAATTTAACTGGCCCCAGCATCACAGGCCGACTACTTATATGCCGGTTGACCATGTGATCAGTGAACATGAAGACGGAAGTAAGACACTTATGGTAAATGATGTGGACCAGATGTATGGGACAAAAGGAATCGCATCCTTTACTCTGTATCCGGGAAAAGCATATATTGAAATCCGGGGACAGCTTTATAACCGGACTGCCATGCCGCAGACCTTTTTATGGTGGGCCAATCCGGCAGTTCCGGTCAACGATCATACACAGTCTGTTTTTCCGCCGGATGTTCATACGGTATATGATCACGGCAAGAGGGATGTATCACGTTTCCCCATTGCAAAAGGTGTATATTACAAACATGACTACAGTGAAGGTGTGGATATCTCCAGATATAAGAACATACCGGTACCCACATCCTATATGGCTGAGACATCAAAATATGATTTTGTGGGCGGTTACGATTATCAGAAAGAGGCAGGGCTGCTTCATGTAGCGGACCACCATTTTTCACCGGGTAAGAAACAGTGGACGTGGGGCTGCGGGGAGTTCGGAAAAGCATGGGACAGAAGCCTGACAGACGAAGACGGGCCTTACATTGAATTGATGACAGGCGTTTATACAGAAAACCAGCCGGATTTTACATGGCTGAAACCATTTGAGGAAAAGACCTTTAAACAATATTTCATGCCTTACAAAAAGGTAGGCGCAGTAAAGAATGCTACGATCCATGCAGCACTTGGTGCAGAGATAGACCGTGAGACAATCAGGGTTACCATATATGGGACACAGAGATATGAGGACGCAGAAGTAGTTGTGACAAATGCCGGGCAGGAGATTTATCGTAAAAAAGGTTTTCTGTCTCCAACAGATATCTTTGAGGCAGCTATCCCGGCAGATGTCAAAAAGAAAGAAGATATCTGTGTTTCTGTATATCATGGAAAAAAACTGCTGGTATCTTATCAGCCGGAAAAGGAAGAAATACCGGAACTTGGAAAACCGGCAGAGGCAGCTAAAAATCCGGAAGAGATCATGACCAATGAGGAGCTTCTATTGACAGCCCAGCATATAGAACAGCACCGCCATGCCACCTATCTTCCTGACCCGTATTATCTGGAAGGTCTGAAAAGAGATCCGGGCGACAGCAGGATCAACAATGCTTACGGTATGCTGCTTTTCAGAAGAGGTAATTTTACAGAGGCAGAAAAACATTTCCGCGCGGCGATCAAGAGGCTGACGTTTCGAAGCCCGAATCCTTTTAACAGTGAGGCTTATTACAATCTGGGTCTGGCTCTGTTTTATCAGGACCGGAAGGATGAAGCCTTCGATGCATTTTACAAGGCAACCTGGAGCAATGAGCAGCAGGAAATGTCTTTCTATTATCTGGCGGCTATTGAGGCTGGAAGAGAAAATTATGAGGAAGCTTTAGAGCTGGTAGAAAAGGGACTCATAAAGAACAGTCACAATATAAAGGCAAGAGCTCTAAAAGCAGTCATTCTTCGGAAATTGGGAAGATTAGAGGAGGCAAAAGACTGGATCGCGGAAAACTTAAAGGTTGATGCATTTGATTATATGTCCAGATTTGAACTGGTGTTATCAGAAGAGGATAATACAGAAATACTTTCAGAGATGAATTGTTTTATGCGCAATTTCCAGGAAAATTATCTGATGACTGCGAGAGATTATGCAGATGCCGGATGTTATGAGGAGGCAATTTCCATTCTGGAACAGTGCACAAAGGCATATCCGCTTTTGTCCTATTATAAAGGTTACTATTATGCAAAACTGGGGAATACGGAAAAATGTATCAGTGAGTACAAAGAAGCGGATGCATGTAACCCTATCTATTGTTTCCCCAATAAATTAGAGGACATTGCCGTATTAAAAGAGGCGATCCGTGTACTGCCAAAAGGTGCAAAAGCTTATTACTATCTCGGCAATCTCTATTATGATAAGCTGCAGTTTGAGCAGGCAATCGGGCTTTGGGAAAAATCCACAGCACTGGATAATAGTTATCCCACAGTACACAGAAATCTGTCAATTGCTTATTATAATAAGCAGGGAAATCTGCAGAAAGCAAAAACAGAGATGGAAAAGGCTTTTGCTTTGGATGAAACAGATTCAAGAGTATTTTTGGAGTTAGACCAGTTATACAAGAAACTGGGAGTGCCGTTTACAGAGCGTTTAGAGAGATATGAAAAACATATGGACATTGTGGCAGAGCGGGATGATGTGATGCTGGAATTTGTCACCCTTTACAATCTGACGGGTATGCATAAAAAAGCATATGATACCATTATGTCCCATACATTCCGCCCGTGGGAAGGCGCGGAGGGGAGAATCTCCGGCCAGTATAAGATCGCACTGCTGGAAATGGCAAAAGAAAAAATTGCTCAGTCCCAGTACAAACAGGCAGAGGAATTACTTCAGAAAGCAATGATCTATCCCCATAATCTGGGCGAAGGAAAACTGGAAGGCACAAAGGATAATCACCTGTACTACTATCTGGGAATTGTGAAAAAGATGCTTGGCAGCCAAGCAGAAGCAGCAGAGTGCTTTGAAAAAGCCCGGATCGGTGAAAATGAACCTGCAGGCGTTTTATACTATTACGACCAGCCCGCAGACATGATTCTTTACAAGGGTCTGGCAAATCTGGAGCTTGGAAATACAAAAGAAGCATATGCGTGCTTTAATAAGCTGATGGATTACGGAGAAAGACATTTAAATGATGAGATGAAGGATGACTTTTTCGCAGTATCATTACCGGATTTCCTTATTTTTGAAGAGGATATGAATGTGAGGAATAAGGCACATTGCTTTTATCTGATGGGCCTTGCAAAGCTTGGGATGGGAGAAAAACAAAAAGCTTCCGAATACTTTGATGAAGCATTACAGCTTGATCATAATCATCAGAATTGTTATATTTATAAAAAAATGGCAGTTTAAACGGAGGTGAATCCTCCGGGTAAATTGATGAAAAGGGTGAAAAAGAGACAGGTAAGCCTGGTTTTTCTATGTTAAGATGCAAACCTCTGTTATAATAGAAGAAACATGAAATTCGGAGGATGCTGTTTATGGAATTAGTTATTAAAAAATACCAGGAGCTCACATTGGATGAGTTATATGAAATATTAAAAGTCCGCGCCGAGGTCTTTGTTGTAGAACAGCATTGTGTATATCAGGACATGGATGATTTTGATCAATGCGCAGTACATGTATTTTTACGCGATGATGACGGAATTCAGGCTTATTTACGGGTGATTGAACCAGGTAAAGCAGGGGAAGATGCGGCAATAGGAAGGGTATTGTCAAAAAAGCGGCGCTGCGGATTGGGAACCGAAATAGTCTATGCCGGCATCGAAGCGGCAAAGTCTCGGATGCACGCGTCAAAGATCAGAATTGCGGCACAGACATATGTGAGGTCTTTGTATGAAAATATCGGTTTCAAACAAAGCAGTGAGGAATTTATGGAAGACGGCATTCCGCATATAGAAATGATTCTGAGTATAGATCAGAAGAATTTAGTGTAAATACGGGGCGCCGGATACCGGTCCGATTTACAGCACCATCCCATCGGAGAAACTGGCTGCCCTGCAGTGGGCAGAGCAACTCCGTCTGTAGATTTTTAAAATATAGTAAAGTGACAAAGCAGAAGGCTGCTGTTCCGGCTAAACATTTAGCTGGGCGGCAGCCTTTTTTACGCCTTTCCTACTGTCCGCTCTGGGGATGCATTTGCGCTTCTTTGTATAAAAAGAAAAAACACGGATAATACAAAGCAAACACATTTGATTCATTTTATTTTTAGCCTTTAACTGCTAGAATGAACCTACAAGTTAAATCAAACGAACATCAGCCATTATCCGAAGAGGGGATTTGAGAGTTGCTGATGCACAAAAGCAGGAGGGAAAGAAATGAAAAAAAGAGTAGTTGCAATGGCTCTGTCACTGATGATGGCGGCAAGCATGCTGGCAGGCTGCGGCGGTTCTAAAAATGAATCTGCAGATACAGGGAAAGGGTCAGCGGCAGATGCAGCAGCAGAAGAGGGCAGTGAGGAAAAAGGAGAGATGAAGGTCCCTGAGGAAATCACACTTTATACCTACTATGCAGAAAATGCTATTACCGAAGTGGACGAGACGCTTAAACGGTTAAAAGAGATTTATCCGGATACAACCGTAAACATTGAACACCGTACCGACTCTGATGGAACAGTTCTTAAGACAAGAGCTTCTGTGGGTGAACTGCCAGACATCTTCGAATGTCCGGGAACCCTGGTAGATGTGTTTAAGAAATCAAAGGATTTAGTAATACTTGATGATGCGGTAGAGGAAAGCGGAATCCTTTCTAAATTTATTGATGGCAGCTGCGATGCCAAGAAATCTGAGGACGGACATTTTTATGCAATTGATTCTACGGCTCCACAGGCTTGTCTGATCTATTACAACAAAGATGTATTTAAGAATCTGAATCTGGAAGAACCTAAGAATTATGATGAATTTAAAGAAGTTGTAAAAGCACTGGCAGACAGCGGTGTTATCCCGATGGCTCTGTTTGGGCAGGAGAAATGGCCCGGATTAATGATGTTTGATATTGCATCGATTGGTCAGGGTGCATATGAAGGAATCACTGGTCTGGATGATGGTACAACAAAGATTACAGACCCGGCATATGAAGAAGCGGCAAAGAAAATCGAAGAGCTTGTTTCTCTCGGACTCGTTGGAAAAAGCGCTTTGAACACGAATGCCAGCCAGGCATATGAATATCTTGCCGCAGGCCAGGCAGGTATGCTGATCAGTGGTAATTGGTTCTTTGATGAAGTGGTTAATAAAGGATACGACAATCTCGACTACTTCCGATACAATCCGTTTACAGATGCGGGCAAAGAGGAAGAGACGCAGTGGCATATGTCTGGCGGAACAGGAATGCCCGATGGATATGGTGTCAGTGCAAAAGGTGAATATGCAGAATTCTGCAGCAAGTTTGTCATGGATTGGGTATACATAAGGCAGGTAGTGGCGGCAGAAAATGGAGCAGTTACAGCGTTAAAGGAAGAAGTCAAACCATTAAAAGAAAGGCCTGAATGTTTCCAGGATTATGTAGATCATATACCAGATTTCAAATCTACAACAAAATTCGAATGGTCACTGGACAATCGTGAAGTGCTGGTTGCGCTGGAAGATGCAAGTGAACTTTTGAATACAGGAAGCTATACAGCAGCTGATTTCATGGATACTCTGAAAGAGCAGATTCCAGAACTGTTAGGCGAATAAGGAGAGGCGGAAAGGAGCTTTACTGAATCTGGTAGGCTCCTTTTCCCATTCCTGATGAGGAAGAGCTGGATGCCGGCCTCTGGTACGGTTTCATACGGTCAGCGCAGTAAATGCGCAGACCTGCCTGTACTGTTACGAAGATAGTTCCGGAATAGAAAAGGAGATTGAGATGAATACCATATTCAAAAAAAAGAAAGGCGCCATGATAGTATTTGTGGCACCGGTGGTCATTTTATTTTGTCTGATCATTGCTGCTCCGCTGATTGAATCAGCTATGATGAGCTTTACCGAATGGGATGGGGTCAATGAGGCAGCCTTCATCGGACTTGATAATTACAAGAAGCTGTTTGGAAGCAGAGATTTGGCCGTCTCCCTCAGAAACAGTATTCTGTTCTCTGTAGTTCTGACGGTATGTCAGGTAGGACTTGGGACCTTTTTGGCATATGTAATAACGAATTTTGAGTTCCGTTCAAAAATATTTTTCAGAAATGTTTATTTCTTCCCGGTGCTGCTGTCTGTATCCGTAGTTGCACAGCTGTGGATTTCTATATATAACGGAGACTTCGGACTGATCAACCAGCTGAGTAAGACCTTTGGATCAGACTGGCAGCAGAACTGGCTGAATGAGCCGGTCAGGGGAATTATTGCAATCGCCCTGGCAGAAAGCTGGAAGGGTGTGGGGTATCATATGCTGATCATTTATGCTGCCATGAGAAATGTACCCAGTGTATACTACGAAGCCTCATATATTGACGGAGCAAATAAGAAACAGCAGTTCTTCAATATTACTCTGCCTCTTAGTGCTTCTACCATCAAGGTATGTGTTGTTATGTGCATCACCTACGGTTTTCGTGCATTCGAGATGATTTTCCTTATGACAGGCGGAGGACCCGGAAACTTTTCACATACTCTCCCGATCATGATGTACAGCGCACTGTTTAAACTGCAAAAATATGGATACGGCAGTGCTATCGCCATAGTTATCGTGGTCATCTGTGTAGGCCTGATGATGATCATCAACAAGGCAACCGCACGGCTGGATGAGCAATATTGAAAGGGGGGAGAAAAATGAAAAAATGGTCCGTGTCGAGAGTCATAGTTTTTATGATTATGGTATTATTCGGGATTATCTGTTTGTATCCGTTTATCTGGATGGGATTTTACTCTTTAAAGAATAACGAAGAGATTTTTGTGACAAATCCATTTGGCCCGCCGCTTAAACCCCAGTGGTCCAATTATGCTGAGACAGTAGAACAGTTTGATATTTTAACATATTTTAAAAACAGTCTGATCGTATCCATAGCAGCCATGTTTTTTGGGATTTTGTTCTGTTTGATGTTTACATATGTTATAGCAAGAGTCAGAACTAAAACTACGAAATTCCTTCATGTATTCGTCATGGCCGGAATGTTCATACCGATTCAGGCAGTTATGACGCCACTGGTAGTCATGGTCAAGAATCTCCATCTGAGCAATACCAGATGGTCACTGATCGTGCCCTATGTAGCTCTTAGCTTTCCTTTTGCTGTCATGGTACTTTATGGCTTCTACAGAAGCCTTCCCATTGAGCTGGAGGAGTCGGCGTATATGGAAGGAGCAGGATTTTTCAAAACATATTTCAGCATTATCCTGCCTCAGATGAAATCCGTTGTCTCTGTATTGATTATTTACCAATTCATGTCCCACTGGAATGAATTCAGTCTGGCACTGATCCTGATAACAAAGGACGAATTGAAGACACTGCCCCTTGGCCTGGCAGGCTTCTATGGACAGTTCTCTACAGATTGGGGGCCTGTTGGGGCTGCAATGGTTTTAGCCAGCTTACCGGTCATAGTCATGTATCTGTTTTTCAGCAATCAGGTTAGCGATGCGATGGCGATTTCCGGTATGAAAAATTAATTCCTCATGCTACAATATGTTACAGAGATAGAAAGATATAAGTATCAGGGGGATAGGGCTGAATATGAAAAAAATACGGGATATGTCAATTCAAAAAAAGAACAGCTGTCTGTTCCTCGGATGCTTTCTGGTGCTTCTGCTCTGCATAATTGTTGTGCTTCATTATGTATATCGGAAGCAGATCCACCAGGAATTAATTCAAAAAGTGCACTACGAGGATGAGATGATCGTAAATCAGATGGAACAGCTTTCCCAGAATGTGGAAAGCTGCTGCAACAATCTGATCATCAATCTGAACCTGACCATAGACACAAAGGCCGGAATCATTGATAAGCCGGAGATGTATGATCAGAGGATAAAAGAAAAGTTGGTTGCGGTAATGGAGAATAATTTTCTTCTGTTTCCGGATATCAGTCAGATATCTGTTCTGTATAACAATGGGAATTTATATACCAAGGATGCTGGACGGACATACTCATTTTCGGAAGACAACTTTGAACTTTTGGAAGAATTTGAGAAGACTAATGTGGATACCAGAGGAGCCTGGTACTATCAGAAATGTGAAGAACCTGCTGTGTATTTTGTGAAGGTGTTTCGAAGTATCCAGATAAATTCCAAGGTGGGATATATTCTCCTGAAACTAAATGAGGAGGCCATCTTTCGGAACTACCGAAATCAGAGGGAAGAAACACCGGTGGAGCTATATGTGTTTGACAAAAATGATTCCCTGTTGTCCTCCAGTCAGAGAGAATCGGTGAATCGGATTTACAAAGAAATTGATCTGGATAAACGGACAGAAGCCTCCCAAAAACTTTACTGGCAGCAGGTACAGGAACGAAAATGGAATCCGGATTATCATGTGATGGAGTATGAGACTGATACGGGATGGACTGTGGTATCAGTTCTGGACGTAAAAAAAGGTATGCAGGGACTTCGTATGATTACCGGAAATATTATTATTGTCAGTTTGATTTTGATGGTATTTTTCTTCATTATAACCTGGCGGATGCAAAAAAGGATACTCTATCCGGTGGTGGAATTGGCAAATCATATGAGAAAGACAGGAGAAAACCAGATTCAGAAAATACCTGAAAAAGACAGTAAGGATGAGGTGGGGCTTTTAGTTTCCAGCTTTAATCAGATGGTAGAGACGAACTCACGCCTGATTCAGAGAGTGGCCCAGAATGAGGAAGAAAAAAGATATCTGGAGCTGGCATTGCTTCAAAATCAGATCAAACCTCATTTTCTGTACAATACGCTGGATACCGCTTTCTGCCTGAATCAGATGGGTCTTCATAAGGATGCCAGCTATGTGATCAAGCAGCTGGCAGGATATTACCGTCTGGTGCTCAATCACGGTGCTGAGTGGATCAGTCTGTCACAGGAATTGGACGCTCTGGAAAAATATCTGGATATCCAGTCTGTACGTTATAATGAATGGCTTAGCTACAGTGTTCAGGTGGATGAAGAACTGTACGGATTTCAAATACCGAAGATGACCCTGCAGCCCTTGGTGGAAAATGCTATTTATCATGGAATCAAACCAAGTGGTCGAAAAGGCCATATATGGATAACTGGCGAGCTGTGTAAGGATGGTATCCTTCTGTCTGTGACGGATGATGGAGTGGGTATGACAAGGCAGGTCTTTGATGAAATTCTGACTGGTGAACGGGAATCAACAGATGGGGAAAGTTTTGGCGTAAGAAGTGTGACGGAACGGCTGCGGCTGTTCTATGGAGAAGGTACGAAGGTTGAATTGGCTGATACGGACATGGGAACCAGTATTATTCTAAAAGTAAGCCTGAAGGAAAAAGAATCCTGTGGGTTTCAGATTAAAAGAAGGTGAAAATAAAGTTGAAATATCAGGTACTGTTGGTAGATGATGAGAAAATCTATCTGGATTATTTGCAAAAGATGATTAACTGGGAATCCATGGACTGCGAGATTTGTGGATGTGCCCAAAATGGAGAAGAAGCCATACAGATGGTGGAAGAGAAAACCCCTGATATTGTTTTTATGGACATCAATATGTCTCAGATGGATGGATTGGACGCCTGTGAAGTGCTTCAGGACAGGAAAAGCAGCGTGAAAGTGATCATCATGACTGCATACAATGAATTTTCCTTTGCCCACAGAGCAATCCGGCTGAATGTATTTGACTATCTTTTAAAACCATTTGATGAGGAGGAACTGTCTAAGGCTTTGAAAAAGTGCATCGCTGAAATCAGGAAAGAGCGAAACTATGAGAAAAACCAGGAAGAGACATTTCTGAAAGGACTCTTAGACTCCGGAATGCCCGGGAAAGAGCGGGAACAGATGGAGCAGATGATTTCCAATTATCATTTTCTGGCAGTGCTGTTTGGAAGAAAGACGGAAGTTCCTTTTAGCGAGAGGGAGAGAATCAGAAGCCTTTTGTCTGATTACTTCTATCCGATGGGAATAGAAAGCTATTTCCTGGGAAACCAGAAGGGGTATGGAATTGTCATTCATGCGATGATGCAAGAGCAGATTCCTCTTGCAGCTATCAAGAGCCGGTACAAAAAGCTGCTGGCGGATCATCCGGAGGAAGAATTTCAATGGGTGGCCATTGGAAATGTGGTAGATGGCATTGATAATCTTCAGAATACATATCAGAATGCCCAGCTTGTCCGGGAAAACAGAATCAGAACAACAGGAAAAATCTGCGGTTATGACGACATTCAGCAGTTGGATAAGGATGTTACATTTTTTAACAGCAGCGATGTAAGTCTCCTTATTAAAGCGTTTGAGATGAAGGAATATGATACAGCTGACTCCATAATTGAAAAGATGTTTGGATTATCTCAAAATAAGATGCTTTCTTTTCAATATGTGATCGCGGCTTATTACTCACTGGTAACCGGTATTTACAGTTATTATCATTATAAGGAAGATAATGATCTGACTCAGCTTATGGGAAACCAGAATAATCTGATTACTGAAATCGGACTGTGTTCTGATGTTCATCAGATACTGGAAATCGTAAGAAACTACGTTTATGAAGTATTCAGTGACTGCATCAATGTGCGGGTGGGAAATAAAAAAGAATTGCTTGTAGCAAAAATAGAAAAATATCTGCAGGATCACTATACCGAAAAATCGCTGTCTGTAAATCAGATAGCAGATGAATTATTTTTTGAGAACAGTTATATAAGAAGGGTATATAAACTGCAGACTCATAAAACCATCATTCAAAGGCTGGAAGAAATCCGGATGGAGAAAGCAAAACAGCTGTTGATGGAGAAGCATTATAAAAACAGCGATATTGCAGAAATGACTGGTTACTGTGACCAGTATTATTTCAGCAAACGGTTCAAGCTGTATTATGGATGTTCCCCTTCGGAATTCCAGATGGAGAAATAAATCGAATAAAATATTATAATAAAACAGAAAGACAGAGGTATAAGAATATGGGAATAAAATTTACAAGTGAAGACTGGGCAAGAATCGGAGAAACCTATGATAAGTGGTGGAGCAAAGAATTGGACCGTCCGGTGATCAAACTTACCTTACAGAAAGAATACAGCTACAGCGGAAACATTCCTCTGCTGGCACAGGACAATTGTCACCGCCTTGATATCAGCGCAGAAGATGTTGTGGAAAGAATCAATCTGGATCTTGAAAATCAGGAGTATTATGGCGATGCATTCCCAATGTTCAATTTTGACGTTTTCGGTCCTGGTCTGGTGGGCGCATTTTTAGGTGCAGAACTGGATAATTCCACAGGAAAAGTATGGCTGGCGTTTCCGGAAAAACTGGAACTGAAGGATATGCATTTTGAATACCAAAAAGATAACGTATGGCTCAACCGCATCAAGGATATTTACAATGCAGCTCACAAAAAATGGAAGGGAAATGTGCTGATGGGTATGCCGGATCTTGGCGGTGTCATGGATATTCTTTCCTGTGTCAGAGGTGCAAATGATCTGTTACTGGATCTTTATGATGAACCAGATGAAGTAAAGCGCGTAAGTAAAGAGATTCAGGATTTATGGATCCGTTATTACAGAGAACTGGAAGAGGTTTTACAGCCTGTGAACCCCGGATATTCAGACTGGAGCGGTCTTTACAGCAGCCAGCCATCCTATGTTGTACAGGATGATTTTGCCTATATGATCGGACCGGATATGTTTGAGGAATTTGTAGTAGATGATTTGACAAACCTATGTAATACTATGACTAATACATTATATCATCTGGATGGAAAAGGACAGTTAAATCATCTTCCACAGCTGATGGCGATCGAATCTCTGGGAGCAATCCAGTGGTGTCCGGGAGATATGGCGCCAAGCTGCAAAGAATGGATGGATGTCTATAGGAGTATCCGTAAATCCGGAAAAAATATGCAGATTCTGGGAGATGAAACTGACTTCGCGGCAATCGCAAAAGAGATTGGAGCAAAGGGATTATACCAGGGATTTACCCGTCCGTATGCTCAGAAAGAAAGGATGCTCAGACATATGGAACAGTACGGAGTCCGCTGATTGCTTCGCAGGAATGTCAATGTGGTATCGCCCACTGTCTGAAAAAGAATTCGACAGATACCTTTTTTATCGGTATAATTAAAAAAGGGGTGATTTCACATGGATGAAATTCGTTTTGAATTTGACTGCGACACATCCGTTCCGCATTTTCATGGGGAGCTGGAAATACTTTATGTGCTGACCGGCCGGTGTGCTGTGATGACGGCAAAAAACAATTATCTTTTGAGCAGTGAGGACTTTGCTGTATATAACCCGTATGAACACCATGAGATTTATCGCGAAGCGGGTGCGCATACTGTTTCGGCATATATTTCGCTGCCGATTTTACAGCAGGCAAATTTAGGACGTGTTAAGTGCTGCAGTAAATTGCAGCCGGATCAAGCCGATTATCTTTCCATGATTCGCATGAACCTGGCGGTGGTGTTCAAAGAGGTTACCGATTCGCCTGATCTGCGCCGGCTGCAGATCTTAAGTCACCTTTTCGGACTGCTGGCTATCCTGAAATCACAGTTTGAGTTACCGGAGTCATACGAACTGCACCCGACACAGGAAATAGAACGAATACAGAAAGTCCTGATCTATATCGGACAACATTTTTCAGAGGAATTGAGTTTACAGACGGTTTCGGATCTGGTGCATCTCTCCAAAAGCCAGTTGTCCCGTGATTTTCATAAAATACTGCGCATCTCATTTTCAGATTATCTGCGCCAGCTGCGTTTAAATAAAGCAGAGTATCTTTTGCGCACGAAACGGCAGAGCGTGACGGACATTGCATTGGAATGCGGTTTCTCCAATACCAACACTTTTATATTGAACTTTCGGCAGCAATACCACATTACGCCCGGAAACTATCGCCGATGTTATGAAAAACAGGCATCCCCGCAGCCGCAGGAGGGAATCGCCGCTATTTCCGGTACACTGTCTTATATGAATCTTTTAAAATATGCGGCAAAAGAAGAAGCAGTGCTGCCGTTAAACAAACGCAGCACTCTGCCAACCCGTATTGAAATTGATGCCCGGGAAAATCTTGGTAAATTGCAGCTTCATCACAACGATTCCACGTCACTTGGCTGGGCAGAACAGCTCTTGCACGAGGAGGTCCGTGATGCAGTCCGCGATTCTGTGAAAACAATCGGCTTTCAGAGTGTATTGTTTTTCGGTATTTTTGACGATTCTCTGGACTTTTATCATGAGGACAAAAACGGCAGGCCATGGCTGAGTTTTACCTATATTGATTTAATTCTGGACTTTTTGGTGGATCTTAATATTACCCTGCAGATCCAACTGGGTTATACCCCGAAACTTTTGACCAAAGATCGTCAGCATGTTTTTGGGAATTCCTGTATTGGGCTTCCGGATAATCTGGAAAAGTGGAAATTTTTAGTGAGTGGTTTTTTAGAGCATCTTGTTTACCGTTATGGAATAGAGTTGGTTTCGCTGTGGAGTTTCACACCGGAACAGCTCCTGTTTGTACAGTATGGTGTTTTCTCCTTGGAGGACTATTTTTATTATTACGAAACCACCTGGAAGATATTGCAGAAGCAGCTACCGGGGGTCATGTGGAAGGCACCTGTGTTCGATATTGATTTTTTATCTGTGGATGGATTTGACATTCTTTATCGATTTTTAGACTACTGCAGACAAAAGAGCTGCCTTCCCACCCAGCTGAGTGTACAGAGTTTCTGCATGGATCATGCCAAATATGACCGTGCCGTCACCGAGAATCGTATTCAGGCAAAGATGGACCAACAGCCGGGGGAGCCGGCGCCGATCAGTGCTGATGAAAGTGTACTGCAGCACCGTCTGCAGAAACTCCGTTCCTGTCTGGATGAGTATGGGTATTCGGATCTGCCGATCTCTGTTTTCGGTTGGAATACCACATTGTGGCAGAATGATTTGGGGAATGATACCTGTTTTAAGGCAGCCGCAGTAGTGAAGCACTGCCTGGAGAGTCGTAATCTGGTCACTGCAATGGCAATGGCACATTTGACAGATAACTCGGAACGCCGTGTCATGAACTCTAATCCCTATCATGGCGGTTATGGTATTTTAAACTATTACGGGATACCAAAGGCGGCCTATTATGCCATGATGTTTCTGACGCTTTTAAAGAACCACGGCGATATAATTCTTGCTGAGGGGGACGGATATATAGTTACTCGTTCCGGGGAGGGCAGGAAACTGCAGATTCTGCTGTACCATTACTGTCACTATGATGAACAAAATCATCTGACGGAATGGATTCCGCTGGAGGAACAGCGAACAATTGACCGCTATATGGGATTTGTGCAGAAAGGAACACGCAGCTTTGCCCTTCATCTGCAAAATATGATCCCCGGCAATTATTTGAAACGCAGCTTTTCCGTAAACCGTGAGCATGGGAGCAGTTATGACCAATGGATGACAATGGGCGCGCCGGATTTGCAGAACCGTACACAAAAGCTGTATCTGACGAAGATCAGTACCTATGGCGCTCTTTATGAAAATGTCCTGATCGGAAAAAGCGGGAGCTTCAATCTGTCCACCGTACTGGATGAACATGAAGTGCGGCTGATATTGCTGGAAAAGCGTTAAGGAAAATAGCAAAGTGATTATTTAGTGGGAAATGCTGAAATGTTCGGCATTTCCCTTTTTGCTGTCAAAAATCACGATTTACAGTACAATAAATCACGATTTATTTCATGATAAAAGATCTGTGAATGTCATTTTTTCAAAAAATGTGGGCGAAAAATGAATAAAACCTGCGGAGGAATCAAGAGAAAGCCGGGCAAAACGTATGATACAATTTGTAAAACAATAACTGAACGAGGTGATCTTATGGAAGTAAAAGAATGGACCTATGAAGAGTTTCCGGAATTTGCAGAAGAGGTGGAAGGAGCGGAAAGGATTCCGACCACCGGCGACGAAATCGGGGTTTTTTATCAACATGATGTGGAGTACGCGGAGATTGACGGTGAAAAACTGCATCTGCAGATTTTACGCCCGCTGACCCGAAACCGGCCGAACATGATCTGTCCATGCGTAGTGTTTGTACAGGGTTCCGCATGGTTTAAGCAGGACGTATATATACAGCTTCCGCGAGTGGCAAAGCTTGCGGAACGTGGTTATGTAGTGGCTGTGGTGGAATATCGTCATTCAGGCATTGCACCTTTCCCCGCACAAATTATGGATACCAGAAATGCCGTACGCTTTATGCGTGTACATGCGGAAGAATACGGGATCGATCCTGAAAAAATCGTTGTTGCAGGCGACTCTTCCGGTGGGCACACTGCCATGTTTGCCGGCATGATCCACGATGATGTGGAAAATAATCTCTTCCCGGGTATTTCTGCGGAGGTTAAGGGTATTCTGAATTTCTACGGAAGCTGCAGTGTCATGAAGGAAGATTCAAATCCAACCCAGCTTCTCCACTGTCAGCCGGACAGTCCGGAAGGTATGGTGATGGGGCATGTGGACCTGCGCGAAAGCGAGGAGCTGCGCCGCAGGCTTTCTGTGGAATGCAACATAGAGAAAGACAGTGTGATCCCGCCGACGATCATATTTCATGGTACAAAAGACCGTGTTGTAAACTGTGAAGGCAGCGTGATTCTTTATCGGCGCATGAAAGCATGCGGAAAGGATGTAAAGCTGTATTTGATAGAAGGAGCGGACCACAGCGGCAACGAATTCTGGATGGAACAGGTTCTGGACATCATGGAGGACTTCATCCAAAAGGCAGTGCGATAGTCAGAATACATCCAGCCATTAAGAATCGCTTCACGATGGGCTGGATGTCTGTCTCCGGTACGTTTTCATACGGTCAGCGCAGTAAATGCACAGACCTGTCTGAACTGTTATACTGAGGGACCTATAAAAAGGAAAGAAGGATATTGAAATGGCTACAGAAATGAAAAAAATCAGCTTATTTGAAAAACTAATCTATGGATCCGGTGATGTGGGTCTGAATGCAATGTATACTTTATTCAGCTCCTATGTTTTAATGTTCTATACGGACGTATTGATGATAAATGCTGCATTGATCGGTACCGTGATCATGATTTCAAAAATTTTCGACGGTATTTCTGATTTGATCGCAGGTCAGTTGATTGACAAACACAAAAATAAATACGGTCACTGTATTCCGGTTTTGATGAAATGGGCAATTCCGATGGTACTTTCCGTTATTCTGGTATTTACCGTGCCGGATGGAAGTGTAGGGCTTCGTGTTGCTTACATTTTTATAACTTACAACCTTTTTAACACGATATTATACACTTATGTCGGTATGGCCCATGGGTCGCTTGCATCGTATGTCACGAATGATTCCAAGGACCGTTCCCAGATGCTCATTTTTAAGATGATGTTTGCAGCCGCTACCCAGACCATCATGGCATCGGTTATGATTCCCATGGTGGAATACTTTGGCGGTCAGCAGATGCAATCTGCATGGATCAAAGCCATCATGGTATTCGGTGTTATCGGTTTGATTCCGATTGCGCTGAACGTCTTTTTTGTGAAAGAGCGAGTGGAAAATGACGCTCCGGCAGAAAACATTTTGATTGGTGTGAAATGTGCAGTTGTTAATAAATACTGGTGGATGGCGTTTATTGTCAATTTGATGGCAAACTTTATCCTGACTTTCAACCTTTCGGTATCCTTGTACTATTTGAAGGACGTTGTTGGCAATATCGCTTTGATGGGCACGTTTGTTGCCTGTTCCAACCTTCCGGGTGTGATCATTTCAGCAGTTGCCCCGTTTCTGCTCAATAAATTTACGAAACAGCAGATGGTCATTTTTGGTGCAGGATGTATGCTTGCTGCACAAATTGCATTTATCTTCATGCCGTTTACGACGACCATGCTTTTCCTTACCGCATTGCTTCGAGGCATTGGTATGGGCTTTGCTATGGGAATAGCAGGTGCTTTGATTGGTGATACCATCGATTACGGTGAATGGAAAACAGGAGTGCGCGTTCAGTCCGTTCTCTTCTCCGCAGCTTCAGTTGGGGCGAAAGTCGGCCAGGGTGCGCTGACCGCGGCATTCGGTTTCGTCCTCTCAGCTATCGCTTATGACGGTTCCCTGACAGTTCAGGCTGCAGGCACCATTTCCGGTATCGATGCATTCTTTAAATACGGTCCGCTGGTTGTTGCCATTATCCTTTTGATTGATATTCTTATGCTGGATGTTGAAAAGAAGAATCCGCAGTTTATCAGGGAAATTGCAGAACGTAAAGCAGGTAAAAACGCCTAAGCTTGTCTCGGTGTGGTATGTAGTTACATAATAGGCCGTGGGTTTTCAGCCTGTGGTTAATACCACATATCCTCTTTCCGTGGACCCGGTGATTGCCTGGCGATGCAATCAGGGGATGAGAGGACGTGGATTTGAGGGATTGCTATAGGCGGCGTAATGCAACGGTATCATAATCTTTAGTCAGGCAGTGCAAATATGGGAAAAACAGTGACAATGTACCTCCTTATTGGTGAAATTGCCGCTGTTTTTTCTTGTGCTGAATTCTATTAAAATTAGTTCCTTTAGATAGTAAAAGTTACCATATCCTTATAAAATGTAAATGGCAGAACAGGATTTATAGAACTTTTAGAACCGCACATTGCTGAAAGATTGTGGAAGTGATAAAATCATAGTAGGATAAGACATACTTTTAAGGAGAAGTTAAGGATATAGGTACAGCGGTCTGCTCATGTTACAATGAGAATCCGAGAGAGAGGTATAGGCTGAGCAGATGATATAAATAAATTTCAGGAAGATATGAAAACCAGAAAGGAGCATTAATTATGTGTTTTTATTGCAAATGTAATACGACAATTCCAAGTTTTGCTACCCATGTGGTAACCTATGGTATGTGTGTTATTTTAGTACGGAATGTTCCATGTGAAGAATGCGAGCAGTGTGGAGAAAAATATTACAGTGATGAGGTTATGGAACGATTAGAAATTATTGTAAATAAAGCAAAAGAGTTGGCGAGTGAAGTGTTTGTTACTGACTATAATAAAAGGGCCGCGTGAAAGTTGGAGTTATTGATGATGACAACAGTCTGACGGCAGAGCGAAAAGTGAAACTCTTAAAAGTAAAAATTTACTGTTTGAAATACAGCTGATTCTTTTAGTGATTTAGCTGTTTTTTATTGGCAGAAAGTTTTGTGATACCATAACCCCTCTTTATGAGTTAAACTAAAAAAAGTGAAAGAAGACACCACATATGACAAATACTATGGATGTTTTAGAAAACAGATACAGGGAACTGAATTTGGAAAGATGAGATTAAATCGTGATGTGCCTATGGCAGACCATACAGAAGGTATTGCCATCAGCGATGTATCTGAAGTCATGGGTTTCAGCCCCGCTTTACCACTTCACATTATGTAAAACCCCTGTAACCAGTGGGCTTCTTCTGGTTACAGAGGCTTCAAAGGGGAGGATAAGTATTTCTACTTTTTCTTTTGTAATCCTCGAAGAGCGTCACATCTTTGTGCCTTCCCTCCGTGGACTACTTATAGTATGACCGGTATCAAACAAGCTATACAAAAGAAATGAAAAAAATTATTTTTTTTTATCCAGGGAGCAAAATCATGAAAAAATACTTCCAGGGATGTGCAGTGAACAAGTATGTCAACATCACATCCGTATTCACCATATACGAAAAAATCTTTGAAGATACCTATTATTTTGACGGCGAATCCCACGACTTCTGGGAATTTGTCTGTGTACTGGACGGCTCACTGGGCGTGACGGCCGGGGAAGATGTATGTATTCTGGAAAGAGGCCAGTCCGTTCTGCACCGTCCCATGGAATTCCACCGTCTCTGGTCGGAAAAAAAGACAGAGCCTCATATCTGTGTGATCTCTTTTGCCGCGGATGTTATGCCTCAGATAAAAGAAAAGCAGTTTCAGTTGACCGAAGAAGAATACAACAGCATATCCGGCCTTATGGAAAGAGCGGGCAGTATTTTTAACAGAGACCGGGAAATTCTTGTAAAAGGGGTCCATTCCGGAAAAGAGGCGGAGTCCCAGATCTTTTTTAATACCTTTGAGAGTTTTCTTCTGTCCGTTCTCACCGAAAAAACTCCCGGGATGGATGCCTATGTTTCCGTCAGTGCAGACAATTACCGATCCATTGTCCGCACTTTGGAAAAACATATTACAGAGCATCTCACCCAGGCAGACATTGCAGGACTCTGCAATATGAGCCCGGCATCTCTGAAAAAAACATTTTCAAAATACGCCGGGATCGGCATCATGACATATTTTACACAGATGAAGATACGCCGTGCCATGGAGCTGCTGAAAGAAGGATGCGGCATCAATGAAACCGCGGAAGTTCTGGGCTTCTGTGACAGGAACTATTTCAGCACAGTTTTCAAACGCACTACCGGGGAATCTCCCGCAAACTATCTGAGAAAACAGCAGCAAAAAAGCCGCGGAAAAATTCAACAGAATATATCTGCACAAAATGTTATCCGATATCAAATATAATATCCCCAAATACCTATAGAAATTTGTATTCGGCTATGTTACAACTAAAACATATTAAAAATTTAAAACACTCTATAGCAAAATACATCACACAGACAGAAAAGGAGCCGGTCAAATGGAGAAACTGAGAGTCGGAATCATAGGATTAGGATGCAGAGGATACAGCCTTATGCGGGATGTCATTCTCAGAATGCAGGATGTGGAGGTGACTGCAGTCTGCGATGAATATAAGGACAGAGTACTGGCAGCGTCAAAACTTGCAGAGGAAGTAGGCGGTAAGCCGCCCCTGGCGGCAGTTGATGTGCAGGAGGTACTTGACAGCCCCCTGGTTGACGCTGTGGTTATAGCTTCTGCCTGGGAAAGCCACATTCCCATTGCGGTGAGAGCCATGCATGCCGGGAAGGCAGTGGGCATGGAGGTAGGCGGTGCCTACAGTGTAAAACAGTGCTGGGATCTGGTGGATGTCTGGGAAGCCACAAAGGTTCCCTTTATGCTTCTGGAAAACTGCTGCTATGGCAGAAGAGAAATGATGGCCATGAACATGGTAAAAAAAGGAATATTCGGGAAGATCATCCACTGCAAAGGCGGCTATCTCCACGACCTGCGGGAAGAGATTGCCGGAGGAAAAGAAAACCGTCATTACCGCTTGAGAAATTACATACACAGAAACGCGGAGAACTATCCGACCCACGAATTAGGTCCCATTGCCCAGATCCTGAATATCAACAGAGGCAATCGGATGCTTACCCTCACTTCAACAGTATCCAAAGCGGAAGGCCTTAGGGAATATTTATCAGACAGCACATCCGCATTTGCTCAGGGAGACGTGGTGAACACCGTAATAAAATGTGCCGGAGGTGAAACCATTCTTCTCACACTCAACACCACCCTGCCCAGATTCTACAGCCGCGATTTCACAGTCTGGGGGACAAAGGGCATGTATGAGGAAGCGACAGATTCCGTTTTTCTGGATAAAATAGACGCGGCGTATGATTTTAAATGGAAAGAAAAATGGGGTAATGCCGCTGAATATGAAAAAGATTACGAGCATCCCACATGGAAAAAATTTCTCGCAGAGGGTATAAAGGGCAGTCATGACGGCATGGACTGGCTGGAGTTTGAAGCATTCTTTGACAGTGTGAGAAATCACAGACCATGCCCCATTGATGTGTACGATGCAGCGGCGTGGATGTCCGTCACTGCCCTTGCAGAAGAGTCCATTGCCCTTGGCGGACATCCCGTGGCAATTCCTGACTTTACAAATGGAAAATGGATCCTGGCAGGGGAAAACCGCGAATACGCCTGATAAAAGTAAGGATTGAAAAAATCCGCCATATCGTATATACTATATCTGTCAGGCGTTTCGGGACGCCTCAAAAATACGATAATAAGTAAAAGGTGGTAAAGATACATGGCATTATTACAGGAATGGAGAGATGTTGCTTATTCTCAGGAAGCAGACAAAGCGCAGCTGCAGAAATTCTGGACCAACTATTTTCTGATCGAAAAAGGAATCTATGAGAAACTTCTGACCAATCCGGACGAAGTAGTTCGCGGCACAGTGAAAGACCTGGCTGATAAATTTGAAGTTGACGTTATGACCATGGTCGGATTCCTGGACGGCATCAATGACAGTCTGAAAGTACAGAACCCGATTGAGGAGATGGACGAGAATACCGAGGTAAACCTGGGATTCGATAAGGAAATGCTCTACAAGAATATGGTAGACGCAAAAGCAGACTGGCTGTATGAGCTTCCCCAGTGGGACGAGATCTTCACAGAGGAGCAGAAAAAAGAGCTGTACAAGGAGCAGAAGAAATCCGGTACCGTCGTAAAAGGACCGAAAATCGGACGTAATGATCCATGTCCATGCGGAAGCGGTAAAAAATATAAACACTGCTGCGGCAGAAATAAATAATCAAATAAGATGCAGTATTTTCAGAGGGGCGGTGGAGAACCGCCCCTTTGTGTTTAGAAAGGATACGAATGAAGACTTTATGCATGATCCTGGGGAGCCTTTGTTCCCTCTATTTTATAGGAATCACAGTCTATGCGGGCCTGTCCTCCCTGTTTCCCTGCATCTGGGCAGCAGGCGGTGTTTTCTTCTATGGAATCGCCGTACTTCTCCATCTGAACAGCAGACACGGCGTGCTGGCCGGATTTTCACTTCCGCCGGTTATAAAAAACAGTCTGATTGTTCTGGCAGCCCTCTGCATCCTTGTCTTTTTGACAGTGGAGGCTCTGATATTTACGGGGATGTTCCATCATCCTTCGGAAAATCTGGACTACCTGGTCGTGCTGGGCGCCCAGGTAAACGGTACAAAGCTGAGCAACTCCCTGAGACTCCGGGTGGAGCGTGCCGGGGAGTATCTGGAGGAAAACCCTGAAACAAAAGCAGTCCTCTCCGGGGGAAAGGGAACAGGGGAGGATATCACAGAAGCTGAGGCCATGTACCGCTATCTGGAGAAAAAGGGCATCTCCCCGGAACGCCTTCTGAAAGAGGAGCATTCCACAAACACCAGCGAGAATCTGAAATTTTCTCTGGAGATCATTGATAAAAAGGAAGACAACAGAGGAAAAGAGGCATCCATCGGGGTAGTTACCAACAATTTTCATGTGTACAGAGGTGTCAGCCTTGGGAAAAAGCTGGGATGCAGGCATGTGGAAGGAATCCCGGCAAAAAGCAACGCGTTTTTACAGGTGAATTATCTTGTGAGAGAATTTTTCGGGGTCCTGAAGGACAAAGCAGTGGGAAATATGTAAGAGGCAGTAAAAACGTTAATTTTCAGCAATCGGAGAAGAAGAAATGTTAAAAATCAGTACGATCAAAGATAATTGTTTTCCTGCCATGTATCAACGTGGGAAAGCACTTTTTGACAAAAAAGCCTATAAGAGTTTTTTGGTTGAGGACTATCTGGAAGACGACAAAGAAGTCAGTGCCCAGGTGAAGGGAAGCGAAGGCAAATGGTATGAGACAACAGTTGTCTTTGATGCAGAGGATGAGATCACGGATTATATCTGCAGCTGTCCGGCAGCCGGAGCGTATTTGGGTATGTGCAAACACTGCGTGGCAGTGGCGCTTGCCTACCGGGAGACCCAGATGCCGGCAGATTCTCTTGGTACCGTTGATTTTCCTTCAAAAACCCCCGCAAACCGCAGGACATCTGATACCCTGAAGGATACCATTGCAAAATACGCGGTGAGGAACAATGCGTATCTGCTGGGGGAGTATTACGGACAGGTACGCCTGGAACCGATCATCACCTCTTCTTATAACCAGTTTCACATTGAATTTAAAATAGGTGCCGGCAAGCTGTATGTCTTAAAAAATATCTGTAAAATGCTGGACTGCGTGGAAAAGGGAAAATATGATTCCTATGGAAAGAACCTGGGCTTTATCCACGACCGCTCTGCCTTTACTCCGGAGGCTCTTTCCTGGATCGACCTGCTGACCGACTGCCTGAAGACGCAGTTTCACAACATGGAGTTCAGCAGCCAGGTATACAGTTCCAATTTCCGTAAAATCGGTCTGAGCAATTACGGCATGGACAGGGTCCTGCAGAAATATACAGGCGGAACCATAGAGATAGACGGAAAGCCTTATCAGGTCATCTGCGGCAATCCGGTGATCAGAATGGAAATCGTAAAGACAGAGGAGGAGGGCGCCAGTATTTACCTGCATTCTCCAAAGTGGATCAGGGGTACGGTCCATGACTATCTGCAGACAGAGGATACGATCTATCAGTGTACGCCGGAGTTTTCCAGGGATATGATGCCCATCATCAAAGCGCTGAATACGGACAGTATACAGTATTACCAATATCAGCACAGGGACCGCACCATTTTTCTCAATCGGGAGGATTATACCGCGTTCTGCGCAGCTTTGCTCCCTATATTGGAACAGTATGCGGATATCCAGATGAATGACATTGATTTTGACGAATACCAGCCCCAGGAGGCAGAGTGCAGCGTCTACCTCAGTGTGGATGAGAAGATCCGGGACGCCATCTGTATGCGTGCACAAGCCGCTTACGGAACCACGGTCTATGATCTTTTTGACGACGTGGACCCCTCCAGCCAGTACCGCGATATGCAGAGGGAGGGGGACCTGAAAAGATGCCTAGAAAAGTATTTTGACATCTGTAAAGGTACAGGGGAACACTGCGGCCTGTGTACCTCAGAAGAGAAAATGTATGAGCTTCTGGACATGGGATTCCATGAAATCCGTGAACTGGCAGCGCTTTTTGTAGATGATAAGATCCGTGGAATGCGCATTCTCCCTTCTCCGAAGGTCAATGTGGGCATTGGTCTGTCCGGAGATCTGCTGAATCTGGATATCCGGGTGGAGGACATGGATCCGGGAGAAATGGAACATATCCTTCGGGGATACCGCAGACGGAAAAAGTATTACCGTCTGAAAAGCGGTGATTTTATCAGCCTGGAAGACAATGGCCTTTCCCTGGTATCCGAACTCTCCCAGGGACTTTCCTTTGACGAGAAAGAGTTTGGGGAAGGCAGTTTCCAGGCTCCAAAATACCGGGCTTCCTATATAGCGGAAACCCTGAAAACACATTCCGGCAAAGTGGATGCCAGACGAAGCACGGAATTCAAACAGCTCATCCGAGATATGAACAGCTATCAGGACAGTGATTTTGAAATCCCCGGAGAATTGAACGCGGAACTGAGAGAATATCAGAAGAACGGATTCCGCTGGCTGGCTATGCTGTCCCAGTGGGGTTTCGGCGGCATTCTGGCGGATGATATGGGGCTTGGCAAGACACTGCAGGTCATCACACTGCTGGAAATGAAGAAGGAGGGCGCGCTGATCGTCTGTCCTGCCTCCCTGGTCTATAACTGGGAAAGCGAAATCCTCCGGTTTGCGCCTGACCTGACAGTAAAAGTGGCGGTTGGAAACAGTCGGCAGAGGGAAGAAATCATAGAACATGCGTCTAAAGAAGATATATTGGTGACCTCCTATGATCTTCTGAAACGTGATCTGGATCTGTACAAAGAGAAGGTCTTTCCATATATGGTCATAGATGAGGCACAGTACATCAAAAATCCGGCCACCCAGGCTGCAAAAGCTGTGAAGGAGATACCGGCGGTACACCGTCTGGCACTGACGGGAACCCCTATTGAGAACCGGCTCAGCGATCTGTGGAGTATTTTTGACTTCATTATGCCGGGGTATCTGTACAGCTACAAAAAATTCAGGGAAGAGCTGGAACAGCCCATTGTCCAGAATGAGGACAGGAACGCCATGGAGCGGCTGAAACGGATGGTGAACCCCTTTATTCTGCGCAGAAAGAAACAGGATGTGTTAAAAGACCTGCCGGACAAGCTGGAGAAGACCATCTATGTGAAGATGGAGGAGGAGCAGAGAAAGCTCTACGACGCCAGGGTTGCCAGAGTGCAGATGGAGCTGTCAGGCCAGAGCGAGGAGGATTACCAGAGCCAGCGCATGAAATATCTGGCAGAGCTGACAGGGCTGCGGCAGATCTGCTGCTCCCCCCTGCTCTGCTACGAGAATTACAGAGGCGGCTCCGCAAAACAGGAAAGCTGTGTGGAGCTGGTACAGGATTTAGTACAGGCGGAACACAAGATTCTGCTGTTTTCCCAGTTTACCACCATGCTGGAACTGCTTGCAGCGGAATTTGACAAGGCGGGAATTTCCTATCTCTATCTTTCAGGGAAGAATACAAAAGAACAGCGCCGGGAGATGGTGAAAAAGTTCCAGAACGGGGATGCCCAGGTCTTCCTTATTTCCCTGAAAGCAGGGGGAACGGGGCTGAATCTCACAAAGGCGGACGTTGTCATCCACTATGACCCGTGGTGGAACGTGGCAGCCCAGAACCAGGCTACAGACAGGACCCACCGCATCGGACAGGAGAATATTGTAACAGTCATGAAAATAGTGGTGAAGAATACCATAGAGGAGAAGATTCTGTCTCTCCAGGAAAAGAAGGCCCGCCTTGCGGAAAACGTTATGGAAGGGCAGGCAGTGGCAGACCACAGGATCAGCAGGGAGGATCTTCTGGAGCTGCTAAAATAGTGCCGGATGCGGGCAGAGTCCCTGTGTTCTCTCAGAGAAAAATGGTTGACAAAAATATTTCTGCCGTTATAATGAAAAGTAGATTCATACAGAAAACGCGATGACGAGACGAGTAAAATGCGGAAGTTCCCAGAGAGGGCTGCGTATGCTGGAAGCAGCCTGTTCAGGAAGCATTTGAAAACTACCTCCGAGCGGCCCCGATCCGGCCCGGTGATTCCGTTATCATCAAATGAGTGGTGAACCGGTCTTCTGAGAAGAAGACAGTGTACAACAAGGGTGGAACCGCGAGTAATGACAGTTACCCGTCCCTTGCAGTCAGAAATGGCTGCATGGGACGGGTTTTTTGCTGCGCGGGAAAGCGGCAAAGGAGTCCGCCGTCATCGCAGGAACCAGCAAATGCAGAGAGAAAAGGAGAAGCAGAGGAATTATGATTATCACATTAAAAGACGGGTCAAAGAAAGAATATGATCATGCCATGTCTGTGATTGATATCGCTTCTGATATCAGCGAAGGTCTGGCAAGAATGGCTTGTGCCGGAGAAATGGACGGACAGGCAGTGGATTTGAGAACAGTTGTGGACAGCGACTGTGAGCTGAGCATTCTGACCTTTCAGGATGAGGGAGGCAAGGCAGCATTCCGCCACACCGCATCCCATATCATGGCCCAGGCGATCAAGCGCCTGTATCCGGATGCCAAGCTGGCGATCGGACCATCCGTTTCCGACGGCTTCTATTATGATATTGACAGGGAAATCCCCCTGACAGCGGAGGATTTGGAAAAGATCGAAGCGGAAATGAAGAAGATCGTGAAGGAAGGCCTGCCCCTGGAACGCTTTGAACTTCCGAGAGAGGAAGCCATTGCCTTCATGAAAGAAAAGGAGGAGCCTTACAAAGTAGAACTGATCGAAGACCTGCCAAAGGATGCTGTGATCAGCTTCTACAGACAGGGAGAATTTACAGACCTGTGCGCAGGCCCCCACCTCATGACTACAAAACCGGTGAAGGCATTCAAGCTCACAAGCCTTGCAGGTGCCTACTGGAGAGGCAGCGAGAAAAATAAAATGCTCACCAGAATCTACGGCACGGCATTTACTAAGAAAGCAGATCTGGAGGAACATCTGGCAAGGATCGAGGAGGCCAAAAAGCGTGACCACAGAAAGCTGGGCAAAGAGCTGGGCCTGTTCATGATGCGGGATGAGGGACCCGGATTCCCCTTCTTCCTGCCAAAAGGCATGGTGCTGAAAAATACCCTTCTGGATTATTGGAGAGAGATCCACACAAAAGCCGGCTATGTGGAGATTTCCACTCCGATCATGCTGAGCCGCCATCTGTGGGAAACCTCAGGTCACTGGGATCACTATAAAGAGAATATGTACACAACCGTCATTGACGAACAGGATTTTGCCATTAAGCCCATGAACTGCCCGGGCGGCATTCTAGCTTACCAGTCTGAACCGCGTTCCTACCGCGACCTGCCCCTGCGCATGGGCGAACTGGGACTGGTACACCGCCATGAAAAATCAGGCCAGCTTCACGGACTCATGCGTGTGCGCTGTTTTACACAGGACGATGCCCACATTTTCATGACACCGGACCAGATCAGGGATGAGATCAAGGGTGTTGCCAGTCTCATTGACCAGGTTTACAGCCTGTTCGGATTCAAATACCATGTGGAGCTGTCCACACGCCCTGAGGACTCCATGGGAAGCGATGAGGACTGGGAGATGGCAACAGAGGCTCTGCGGGGCGCTCTGGATGACCTGGGACTTGACTATGTGGTAAATGAGGGGGATGGTGCCTTCTACGGACCGAAGATCGACTTCCATCTGGAGGACTCTATCGGCAGAACCTGGCAGTGCGGAACGATTCAGCTTGACTTCCAGCTGCCCCTTCGTTTTGAGCTGGAATACATTGGCGCTGACGGGGAAAAGCACCGTCCTATCATGATCCACAGGGTCGCATTCGGCTCCATTGAGCGTTTCATCGGTATTTTGATTGAGCACTTTGCAGGTGCATTCCCGACCTGGTTATCACCAATCCAGGTGCGTGTTCTGGCAATCTCCGACAAATATATGGATTACGGCAAAAAAGTCCTGGCAGAGCTTCAGGAGGCGGGAATCCGTGCGGATATGGATACAAGGGCTGAGAAGATCGGATACAAGATCCGTGAGGCCAGACTGGAAAAGATTCCGTACATGCTGGTTGTAGGCGCCAAAGAAGAGGAGGAGGGCCTTGTGTCCGTGAGAAGCCGTTTCCTGGGCGATGAGGGACAAAAAGACCTGGGCGGATTTATCACAGCCATCAAAGAAGAGATCAAAAGCAGGGAAATCCGTGAAGTGAAAGCAGAAGAGCAGAAATAAATTTATAAAAAAATCAATGGTATAAAAAAGTACAGCCGGACGCATACTATTTCCGACGAAATTTAAAGGAGGAAATGACTATGCCATTATTAAGCTGTACTGCAAGAACCTGTATTTATAACAAAGATGAATACTGTTCCAAGGGAGACATTCTGGTAGATGGAAGCGATGCAAAGGTTGCAGACGAGACCTGCTGCCGCAGCTTTGAGGAGAGAGGAGAATCTGCATCCAATTCAGCCGCTGCTGAAAGCTGCGGATGCCGTACCATTGATGTGGACTGCCGCGCATGTACCTGTACCTTCAACAAAGAAGAGAAATGCCATGCAGACAAGATCACCATCACAGGCGGAAGTGCCTGTCGCTGTGACGAGACAAAATGCGGAAGCTTTGAAAAACGATAAGATATGAAAAAGAGCCGTACCTGTGGAGAAATTCACAGGTATGGCTCTCTTTTACTCAGACTTTGATCCAGCCCATTGCCTCAGAAACTGCAAAGATCAGAATCATGATCAGGCAGATAGGTGCGATCCATTTCAGCATTATTGTATAGAATTTTTTCATTTTGAACGGTCCGTTCAGCTCCACTTCATCACACACAGCTTTTGGTTTGATGAAGAAACCGATACTGATACAGGTCAGAATGGCTACGATCGGCATCAGCACACTGTTGCTCAGGAAGTCGAAGAAATCCAGAAGTCCCAGTCCGATGATCTGGACGAAATCCAGCGGTCCGAAACCGAGGGATACCAGCGCGCCCAGAAGCAGTACATATATGGTGACCACAATGGTAGTTTTCCTTCTGCTCCAGCCCAGTTTGTCGCGGATGATAGACACATTGGTCTCCATTAGTGAGATGGAGGAGGTCAGTGCCGCGAACAGCACCAGAAGGAAGAAGACTGCACCGATCAGTCCGCCCAGTGTCATGTTGTCAAATACCTTAGGCAGAGTGATGAACATCAGGGATGGCCCCTTGCTCAGCGCCTCTTCATTGCCGCCGGAGAATGCGAATACGGACGGAATGATCATAAGACCTGCCAAAAAGGCGATTCCGGTATCGAATATTTCAATCTGGCGGACAGATTTTTCCAGGCTGTTGTCCTTCTTCATATAGGAACCGTATGTGATCATAATACCCATAGCCAGTGACATGGAGTAGAATAACTGTCCCATGGCAGCCAGCACTGTGGTAGCTGAGAAACGGCTGAAATCAGGCAGCAGATAGTATTTCACACCTGCACCTGCACCCGGTCTTGTGATACAGAAGACAGAAATGCCCAGTGTCAGTATGATCAGCACAGGCATCAGAATCCTGCTGGCTTTTTCGATTCCTTTTTCCACGCCGGCGATCACGACAATGGAAGTCAGCAGAACGAAAATTGCAAACCACAGCACCGGTGAACCGGCCTGGGTAATAAATCCGGTAAAATAGTCATCCCCGGCAGCAGCAGATACATTGCCGCTGACAAAAGTGATCAGGTATTTGATCACCCATCCGCCGATAACACAGTAGTAAGGTGTGATGATAAACGGAACGATACAGGCCAGATATCCGACGAAACCAAATCGTTTGTCCAGCTTTCTGAAAGCTCCGACTGCGCTCAGACCGGTTTTCCGGCCAATGGCAATCTCTGTAACCATCAGTGTAAACCCTAGTGTTACGGCGAGAATAAGATAGACGAGTAAGAAAATGCCTCCTCCGTATTTTGCTGCAAGGTACGGGAAGCGCCAGAGATTTCCAAGACCGACCGCGGAACCCGCAGCGGCAAGGACAAATCCCATCTTGTTAGAAAATGCTCCTCTTTTTTTCTCCATGATTCTCTCCCTTTTTTCGATGCTTTGCGCATCTTTTGTTGTATGTGAAACATTATGCCATTTTTTCAGACAAAAGACAAGATTTTTCTTATAAAAATAATAAACAAAATTATATTTAACACTTGACGGGGCGAAAATGGTGTGATAAACTTACCTAGTCTGAAGAAAAAGAAAGCAGAGTATCCACTCTCACCTTAGCACAATCGCGTGACTATGGTTAATACGGTAATAAACGAAGCGCCTTCAGCGTTTTCTTTATGCGGATATGTGTGGATAGTCGATTGTCGTCTATCCATTTTTTTCTTGTTTCTTTCAGGATGTTTTATGAGGTGGAAGGCCGGACGGCCGGCCAGGAACAGAGTGTTTTATCAATATTATGGAGGTGCACTACAATTAGCGATTTAATGATTAATGAACAAATCAGAGACAAAGAGGTACGTCTGATCGGCGCGAACGGAGAACAGCTTGGAATCATGTCTGCCAGAGATGCGCAGAAGCATGCAATGGAAGCAGGGCTTGACCTTGTAAAGATTGCCCCGACTGCGAAACCGCCCGTATGCAAAATTATCGATTATGGTAAGTACAGGTACGAATTAGCACAGAAAGAAAAAGAAGCTAAGAGGAAACAGAAAACCATAGAGATTAAGGAAGTGCGTTTGTCCCCTAATATTGAGGAAAACGACCTGAACACCAAGGTCAATAATGCCAGGAAATTCTTAACCAAGGGAAATAAAGTCAAAGTGACCTTACGTTTCCGCGGAAGAGAGATGGCACATATGTATAAGAGTAAACACATCCTTGATGAGTTTGCAGAGTCTGTAGCTGATATCGCGGTGATTGAAAAAGCACCGAAGGTAGAAGGCAGGACTATGACCATGTATTTGACAGAAAAACGTTAAACACGTTCACTAAAAGAGTCTAAGGAGGAATACAAACATGCCAAAAATGAAAACAACGAAAGCTGCTGCTAAGCGCTTCAAAAAAACAGGTACAGGATTATTAAAGAGAAATAAAGCTTACAAGAGCCATATCTTAACAAAGAAATCTCAGAAGAGAAAGAGAAACCTGAGAAAAGCAGCTATCACAGATGCAAGTAACGTAAAAGCAATCAAGAAAATTTTACCGTACATCTAATTACAGGATAGGTTCTAGAACAGGAGGAAATTAAGAATGGCAAGAATTAAAGGCGGATTAAACGCTAAGAAAAAACACAATAGAGTATTAAAACTGGCGAAAGGTTACAGAGGAGCACGTTCCAAACAGTACAGAGTTGCAAAACAGTCTGTTATGAGAGCTCTGACAAGCTCCTATGCAGGAAGAAAGCAGAGAAAACGTCAGTTCAGACAGTTATGGATCGCACGTATCAACGCTGCAGCAAGAATGAATGGTCTGTCCTACAGCAAATTCATGTATGGCTTAAAGCTGGCTAACATTGACCTGAACAGAAAAGTTCTGGCTGATATGGCTATCAACGATGCAGAAGGCTTTGCAACACTGGCAGAGCTGGCTAAATCCAAAATTGCTTAATTCGTAAGGAACATACAGCCGCTGCCCCAAGGAGCAATCCCGGGGCAGCGGCTTTTTTTCTGATGCGCGTTACGAATTGCACGCTGCTGTCCCGCCAGGTGTTTTCAGGCCCATGGCCCCGTAAAAAAGTATTGACGTAATTCTGAAAAAGAAGTAAAATATCCATTAAGATATTATAAAATATTAGATGTGAACAATCAGAATTTGTAAATTCGATGAAGGGAAGCATAAGTTTCAGGATGGATGTTCAGAGAACTGCCGGCAGGTGTGAGGCAGGCGTCCGGGAGGCTTATGTATCATCCCGGAGAAGCAGCGCTGAAAGGCCGTTATGTTTGATTAGGCGCTGACGTAGGTTCCACGTTACAGGAAACACATATGTCAGTATGTTGCAAGTGCCGGCAGGGGCAACCCTGCGCGGAAAAAGGGTGGTATCGCGGATTCAGTTCGTCCCTCATGATTGGGGGGCTTTTTTTATGCTCTGAATGTGCGCCCTGCACGGGCATATGTGTGCGATTTTATATGTCTTACTATAACAAGAGGAGGAAATGTGATGAAAGTCTACAAGAAGATCATGGATGTGCTGGCAGCGGCTGAGAAGCTGATCCTGGCTGCATCCACACTGCTGATCCTGGTTCTCACCGTGGGAAATGTATTTTCCAGGAAAGTAATACACCGCTCCTGGTCATTTACGGAAGAGCTGGTGGTGGCAGTTTTTGTATTGATCACACTTATGGCAGCCGCTCTGGCCTGCCGGGAAGGAGAGCTGGTAAGCCTTACGCTGGTAACGGACAGGCTGCCCGGGAAGACAAAGAAACCCGTTGTCGTTCTTGTGACTGTGCTCTCAGTGATATTTACTGTAATATTGTTTAAATACGGCATGGATAAGGTGCTGACCCAGCTTGCCAATGGAAAGAGGACCTTTGTGCTGAACTGGCCGGAATGGATCTTCTGGTCCTTTGTGCCCATTGGCTCCGTCTGCATGATCCTGCATTTTGTGGAATACTGTATTGATTTCTGTACGGATTTTAAATTTGTCAAGAGAAAGGAGGAGGCGTAAATGGTAAGTGCGGTATTGTTTTTATCCTTTTTTATCTTTCTGATCCTGAATGTTCCCATTGCCATCTGTCTGGGCCTGTCCTCCGTGTGCGCGATACTGTACTCAGGTACATCCCTGACGATCGTGGCTACCAATATGTATTCCGGCATCAGCAAGTTTCTGCTGCTGGCGATTCCGTTTTTCGTGTTGTCCGGAAATATTATGGCAAAGGCGGGAATATCCAAACGTCTCATTAAGTTTGTAAATACCTGTGTGGGACACAGAAGAGGCGGCATTGCCATTGTGTGTGTTATTGTGGCCTGCTTCTTCGGAGCAATTTCCGGCTCCGGTCCGGCTACGGTTGCGGCGCTGGGCGCGGTTCTGATCCCGGCCATGGTGGAGGAGGGAGGCTTCTCGGCACCGTTTTCCACGGCAATGATGGCAACGTCAAGTTCCATTGCCATTGTCATACCCCCCAGTATTGCGTTCGTGGTATATGCATCCATCACAGGTGTATCGATTGCGGATATGTTTGCCGGCGGTATCCTGCCCGGAATCCTTATGGGACTTGCACTGATCCTTGTGATCATGATCGAAGTCCGCAGAAAAGGTATCCAGCCAACAACTAAGAAAGCCGCCTGGGGCGAGAGATTCCGCGCGTTCGGTGACGCGTTCTGGGGATTTCTGATGCCGGTTATCATTCTGGGCGGTATCTATGGCGGTATTTTCACACCGACAGAGGCAGCAGCCGTTTCCGTGGTATACGGACTCTTTGTGGGTATGGTCATCTACAGGGAAGTCAAGTTCAGGGATTTGATCGATATCTTTGTGGATTCAGCCAAGACCACAGGCGGTATCATGCTCATTGTGGCATGTGCGTCCCTGTTTTCCTTTGTCTGCACAAAGTTCGGAATCTCCCAGGCAGCCTCGGAGCTTTTAGGAAGTGTTGCCCACAATCAGTTCATTTTCCTTCTGATCGTGAATGTGATCTTCCTGATCGCGGGATGCTTTATTGATGCCAACTCCGCCATGTACATATTTATTCCCATTATGCTGCCGGTCTGCAAGGCGCTGGGATATGACCTGGTGGCCTTCGGTATTCTGGCAACCGTCAACCTGGCGATCGGGCAGGTAACGCCTCCTGTGGGTGTCAATCTGTTTGTCGCCATCAGTATTAAGATCAAAAAGGGACTGGAAGTCAGCCTGCAGCAGATATCCAGGGCAGTTGTGCCCATGATCGCAGCGTGTGTAGTGGTGCTGCTGATGGTCACATATATCCCCCAGATATCTGTGTGCCTGCCCAAGGCTTTTGCCGGAAGCTCCTATACGGGAACCTCCAAGCTGACAGATCATGCAGACAGTACAGCCGGGGACAACAGTTCTGAGGATTACAATGAGATCGGTGACTACAGTGATCTGGGCTGGGAAGAGCAGACCTGGAATTTTGCCTGCTCCACCACGGAGACCAGTACCTGGGCAAAGGCCGGGGAACAGTTCGGAAAGCTCATGGAGAAAGCCACAGGCGGCAAAGTACACGTAAAAGTATACGCGGCTGACCAGCTTACCAACGGCAACCAGTCCGAGGGTATCCAGGCCCTGATGAACGGAGACCCGGTACAGATCTCCATGCACTCCAATCTGATCTATTCTGCTTTCGATCCGCGCTTTAACGTGGTATCCCTGCCGTTTATCTTTAACTCTGTGGAGGACGCAGATGCCAAACTGGACGGCGAGGCAGGGGAAAAGATGAATGCGCTTCTGGAGGAATACGGACTGCACTGTATGGGTATGGCAGAGAACGGCTTCCGCCAGCTCACCAACTCCGTCAGAGAAGTGAAGTCCGCGGAGGATATGAAAAACCTGAAGATCCGTGTGGCAGGCTCCAATCTGCTGATGGAATGCTACAAGAGATGGGGCGCTGATGCCACCAATATGAACTGGTCTGAAACCTATACCGCCCTGCAGCAGAATACGGTAGAGGGGCAGGAGAATCCCCTTCCGGCCATCGACGCGGCCAGTGTGCAGGAAGTGCAGAAATACTGTTCCATGTGGAATGCCAACTATGACTGTCTGTTCTTCTGCATCAATGAGGAGCTGTACGGCAGCCTTACACCGGAACAGCAGAAGGTAGTGGACGAGGCAGGAAAGAAGGCTGTTGACTATGAGCGCGATATCAACCGCTCCGGTGATGATGAGATCAAAGAGCGCTGGACCAAACAGAACGGCGTGAAGATCACAGCGTATGAGGACCTTGATATTGACTCCTTCAAGAATGCCGTTGCAGACATTCCGCAGTGGTATCAGGAGGAGCTGGTAAAAGAGGGATATGACGAAGCAGAGGTAAAAGAACTGATAGAAGCCTTTACCTCCGGGACATCAGGTAATTATGAAGTGGAAGACAGAAGCGACCTTGCCTGGGAGGAGCAGACCTGGAACTTTGCCTGCTCCACCACAGAGACCAGCACCTGGGCTGAGGCAGGGCGTAAATTCGGTGAAATGATGGAAAAGGCCACAGGCGGCAAAATTCATGTGAATGTCTATGCTGCCGACCAGCTTACCAATGGAAACCAGTCCGAGGGCATCCAGGCCCTGATGAACGGGGATCCGGTGCAGATATCCATGCATTCCAACCTGATCTATTCTGCCTTTGACCCGCGTTTCAATGTGGTATCCCTGCCCTTCCTGTTCGATTCTGTGAAGGACGCGGACGCAAAACTGGACGGGGCAGCCGGTGAGAAGATGAAAGAGATCCTGGAGAGCTACGGCGTGCACTGCATGGGCATGGCTGAGAACGGTTTCCGCCAGCTCACCAACTCTGTCAGGGAAGTAAAATCCGTGGATGACATGAAGAGCCTGAAGATTCGTGTGGCAGGTTCCAATCTGCTGATGGAATGCTACAAGAGATGGGGCGCTGATGCCACCAATATGAACTGGTCAGAGACTTATACCGCTCTGCAGCAGAACACCGTGGAGGGCCAGGAAAATCCCCTTCCGGCTATTGACGCAGCCAGTGTCCAGGAGGTACAGAAGTATTGTTCCCTGTGGAACGCCAACTATGACTGCCTCTTCTTCGGCATAAACCAGGAAGTCTATGACAAACTGACACCGGAGCAGCAGGAGGTTGTGGACGAGATCGGCCAGAAGGCCGTGCAGTATGAGCGTGAGATCAACCGTGCCGGTGATGATGAGATCCTGAACCGCTGGCAGACAGAAAACGGCATGGATGTGACAGCGTATGAAGACCTGGATATTGATTCCTTCAAAAAGGCTGTGGAGGACATTCCCCAGTGGTATGAGGAGGAACTGGTAAAAGAAGGGTATGACAAGGAAGAGGTCAGGGAACTGATCCGCGCGTTTACTTCTGCGGAGGGAAGCACCGCAGAGTATTCCATGGAGGATTCCAGTGATCTTGACTGGAACGCACAGACCTGGAATTTTGCCTGCTCCACCACAGAGACAAGTACCTGGGCAAAAGCCGGTGAAAAATTCGGGGAGCTGATGGAGCAGGCCACAGGCGGCAAAGTAAAGGTAAATGTCTATGCTGCCGACCAGCTCACAAACGGAAACCAGTCCGAGGGCATCCAGGCCCTGATGGACGGTGATCCGGTACAGATCTCCATGCACTCCAACCTGATCTACTCAGCCTTTGACCCGCGTTTCAATGTGGTCTCTATACCGTACTTATTCCAGTCCGTGGAGGACGCAGATAAGAAACTGGATGGGGAAGGCGGAGAGAAGATGAAAGAGATCCTGGGAGAATACGGCCTGCACTGTATGGGCATGGCGGAGAACGGATTCAGGGAACTGACCAACTCCGTACGGGAGATCAAGTCTGCAGATGATATGAAAGGGCTGAAGATTCGTGTGGCAGGCTCTAATCTGCTGATGGAATGCTACAAGAGATGGGGCGCTGATGCCACGAATATGAACTGGTCAGAGACTTACACGGCTCTGCAGCAGAACACTGTGGAGGGGCAGGAGAATCCCCTTCCCGCTATCGACGCAGCCAGTGTCCAGGAAGTACAGAAATACTGCTCCATGTGGAATGCCAACTATGACTGCCTGTTTTTCTGCATCAACCAGGAGCTGTATGACAGCCTGACACCTGAACAGCAGAAGGTAGTGGATGAAGCAGGCGCAAAAGCGGTAAAATACGAGCGTGAGATCAACCGCGCCGGAGATGATGAGATCAAGACGCGCTGGGCGAATCAGAACGGCGTGAAGATCACCGAATATAAAGATCTGGACATTGATTCCTTCAAAAAAGCAGTTGACGGGATTGATGACTGGTTTGTCAAAGAACTGAAATCACAGGGATATGATGACGGACAGGATCTGGTGAATGCTTTTAAATAGTATAAAATAAGAACTGCCGCCGGTACTGCATTCCGAGAGGGAAGCCGTACCGGCGGCAGTTTTTGTCTGTCCGTAAGCTGACCGGATGATTTACGGATTTCAGGTTTGACAGCCTACAGGATCAGTTTTACAGAGCAGCGGACAAGCAGCAGTGCAATGATGATATTGAATGCGATATAATACTTATTGTACCATTTCTGAAAGATACTCCCGATCAAAGCCCAGACAAGATTTCCTGTGGCGCCGAAGAATGTCAGGAAAAAGGCAAAGAAGATCAGCGCCGGAACCCCGCTTTCATAGGGCAGGACATAGCTGCTCAGAGCAGAGATGCCGTACAGGATAACTTTTACATTGATAAACTGCAGCAGAAAACCGGAGGCAAAAGAAGGCGCTTTTCCTGTGCCGTCATCTGCCTGCACAGGCTTTCTCTTAAGCACTGTAAAGGCCAGATACAGGATATAAGCCGCGCCTATGTATTTCAGATAGGGTACCACTCCGGGCAGCAGTTTTCCAAGCCCCACGCTGAAGACTGCACAGAGAAGCATAATAGTCAGAAATCCGGTCCATATACCGGTGATCAGTTTCATGCTCCGTTTCAATCCGAACTGTCCTGTGGTACTCAGAAGCAGTACATTGTTAGGCCCGGGCGACCATCCTGTCACCAGGGCGTATACAGCCAGTGAAGATAATACATCGAATGTCATGTCAAAACTCCCTCCCTCGGCCGGCAGCACGATAGGTTTTGTTCCGGCCTGTTGCTGCAGACATTGTGAAATTATTATTTTGATATTTTATCATATTGACGTGTGAAGAGAAAGTCTTTTCAGAAAAATAAATACATATAAATAGAAGGAACAGTTTGGCCGGAGTTGCAAAATGAGTAAAAATAAAATATGGCTCTGTCTGGCAGTCTTTCTGGTTCTGACAGCAGCGGCAGCACTGAAATACAGTACGGAGTCTGTCGGACAGATGCACATACAGACAGCTGGTGAACTGTCCGATGAGGAGCACCCAAAGATTGCGCTGACCTTTGACGACGGCCCTCATGCGGTCTATACCCCTAAACTTCTGGATGGTCTTAAAAAGCGCGGCATCCATGCCACCTTTTTTCTGATCGGCAAGAATATTGAGGGAAATGAGGAGCTTGTGAAACGGATCCAGGAGGAAGGACACCTGATCGGCAGCCATACCTACAATCATGTGCAGCTCAATAAATTATCTGAGTCAAAAGCCAGGGATGAAGTGTTAAAGGGATGTAACAAGATATATGAGACCACAGGAACCTATTCTTCATTTGTGCGCCCGCCTTACGGCGCCTGGAAAAAGAACCTGGATTTCTGCATTACCATGATCCCTGTGTCCTGGAATGTGGATTCACTGGACTGGAAAACGCAGAATACAGAAAAAATTGTAAAAAGGGTAGTGAAAGATGTGGAGGAAGGTGATATTATTTTAATGCACGATATTTTTGATACCTCCGTGGAAGCTGCCCTGCAGATCGCGGATGCGCTTACGGAGGAAGGGTACCAATTTGTGACAGTGGATGAACTGTTGCTGGAATAGGAGAATATAATGGATCTATTTGATTATATGAAAGAACAGACTCTGGAGAATGAATCGCCCCTGGCCTCCAGGATGCGCCCCACGACACTGGAAGAGGTGGTGGGGCAGGAACATATCATCGGTAAAGGAAAGCTGCTTTACCGTGCCATCAAAGCGGACAAGCTGGGCAGTGTGCTTTTCTACGGGCCTCCGGGCACGGGAAAGACCACGCTGGCCAAAGTCATTGCCAATACCACCAGCGCCCAGTTCCAGCAGATGAATGCAACGGTTGCCGGAAAAAAGGACATGGAGGAAGTGGTGAAAAAGGCGCAGGAGTATCTGGGCATGTACGGGAAGAAAACGATCCTTTTTATTGATGAGATACACAGGTTCAATAAGGGACAGCAGGACTACCTTCTTCCGTTTGTGGAGGACGGAACCCTGATCCTCATAGGCGCCACCACAGAGAACCCCTACTTTGAGGTAAACAGCGCCCTGATCTCCCGTTCCATTGTCTTTGAGCTGAAGCCTCTGGAGCGTGAGGACATCAGCAGGCTTCTCATTCGGGCCGCCACGGACGTGGAGAAAGGGATGGGAAGCTATGACGTGGATCTGGAGGAGGATGCCAGGGAATTTCTGGCGGATATCGCAGGCGGGGATGCCAGGGCAGCGCTGAATGCCCTGGAACTGGCAGTGCTGACCACAGAAAAAGCGGCGGACGGAAAGATACATGTGACCCTGGACGTGGCCTCTGAATGTATCCAGAAGCGGGTGGTGCGCTATGATAAGACCGGTGACAATCATTATGATACTGTGTCCGCATTTATAAAGAGCATGCGTGGATCTGACCCGGATGCGGCAGTTTATTATCTGGCAAAGATGCTGTACGCAGGTGAGGATATCAAGTTCATTGCCAGAAGGATCATGATCTGCGCCTCAGAGGATGTGGGAAATGCAGACCCGCAGGCGCTGGTGGTGGCAGTGGCAGCAGCGCAGGCAGTGGAGCGCCTGGGCATGCCGGAAGCACAGATCACCCTTTCCCAGGCCGTGACCTATGTAGCAAGCGCCCCCAAGAGCAATGCTGCCTGCATGGCAGTTTTTCATGCATCCGAATCTGTGAAGTCTGTCCGCACAACCGTACCGCCCCATCTCCAGGATTCCCATTACAAAGGGGCAGCCAAGCTGGGACATGGTGTGGGATATAAATATGCCCACGATTATCCGAATCATTATGTGGAGCAGCAGTATCTGCCTGCAGAGATATTGGGGAGTCATTTTTATGAGCCTACGGAGAATGGGTATGAAAAGAATATCAGAGATTATCTGGAACGGATTCGCAGAGGATAGAGGTTAGTATGCCCGGGGGCATTGTGGAACTTATGGCACAGCTAATATGCCATAAGCCACACAATGCTCACAGAAGCATATCCAGCAGGCTTTCATATACCTGTTTGCTTTTGTTTTTCCATGCCGCACACAGCGCTTCTGCTGCTTCTTTTGTGGGCACGGTCAATGTCATATCTATGAGGGGGATATCTCTTTCTTTTGCCTGACAGCGCACGAGATACCCTTCCTTATCACTTTTGTAGTAGTCAGCCATGGCGGAGCGTTCTTCCTTCAGTTCCATGGAGTTCTCACGGAAGAATTCCCCGATATCTTTTTTGATATCCTCGGATACCTCCGTTCCAAAGTATTCCAATGTCTGATTTCCCGATTCCGTTATCTTCAGATAAGAAGCATTGCGCACAGTCTCGGAGCGCACCAGGCCGGACTCAATCAGCTCAGAGATTGCCTGCTGGAGATGAAAGTAATTGGTATATCCTTTGTCCAGTATAAATCCTGATATCTGTGCGTTGCTCAGTGGGAAATCCACCTTCTGCAGCATGTATAGTATGATCAGTTTGTATAAAGTGAGTGGTTCAGCCATAAAGAATCCTCCTTTTTCATGCCCTCTGCGGTACATCGGAATCTGTGCAGAGCCGTCCCTGGTAAGCGCCCCGGACCTTGCACTCATGGTGCAGGGTATTGAGGACTGTCTTCTTGGCACTGCTCCAGAGCGGTGCTAAGAGAAGCTCTTTCGGCCCGTCCCCGGTAAGCCGGTGCACTACGATGCGGGGGGACAGGTGTTCCAGACAGGCAATGACAAGATCTATATATTCCTCCATTGTATAGACAGAGAATCTGCCGTCCTCATAGTCCTTAGCCAGGTCTGTGCCCTTCAGGACATGGAGAAGCTGCAGCTTGATTCCCTGGATATCCTGTGTATTTAAATAGGACATGGTATCCAGAATATCTTCTTTTGTTTCGCCGGGAAGTCCCAGAATTGTATGCACGATAACCTCCAGATTCCGTGCCCTCAGTCTGCGCACGGCATCCTCAAAAACAGAGAGGGGATACCCTCTTCGGATGTATGCAGCAGTGCTGTCATGCATGGTCTGCAGTCCAAGCTCCACCCATACCGGCTTCTGTTCATTTAATTCAGCCAGAAGCTCCAGCACATCCTCCCCCAGACAGTCAGGCCGGGTACCGATGGACAATGCCACAATATCGGGATGTGAAACAGCCTCCGTAAAAATCTTCCGGAGATATTCCACAGGTGCGTAGGTGTTGGTGTATGCCTGAAAGTAGGCGATAAAATGGGCCGCATTTCTTTTGCTGCGTATTTTAGCTGCCTGCTCATCAATCTGCTGTGTGACAGACAGATCCCTGACACCCGCAAAATCACCGGAACCGCCTGCGCTGCAGAAGATACAGCCTCTGTTTCCCAGCGTACCGTCCCGGTTGGGACAGGTCATGCCGCCATTCAAAGCCACCTTATAAACTTTTTCTGAAAACCGCTCCTTCAGCATATGATCAAAAGAGTGATAGGGTTTTCCATTCCATGCATTCATATCCAGAAACCTTTCCGTTGTATGCCGCAGCTGTTCCGTTGAAGTACAGTTACGGTCTGCTTTCTATTATCATACCAAAAGGAAAAATCTTTTACAAGTGAAAATACGAAAGGTTAGCCGGCGGGTATCCTTAATATTTTCACAGTTATTTGACAAAAAGAGCCGGGCATGTTATGTTTTTTCATAGGTATTTGCAAAATGGAAAACAAAGAATGAGGTGGTTATAATTGAAGAAAAATAAAATCCGCCGTATGGTCTGTGCCCTGGCAGCAGCAGTTCTGACGGCGGCGGTGCTGACCGGATGCGGAGCCCCAAAGGACTGTGAAGGGGAGGGGAAGATCACAACGATTGAAAAAGGCGTCCTGAAAGTCGGCATCAATCTGAATGACGGCTCCATGGGTTATGTGGATGAAAGCACAGCAAAACCGGCTGGCTTTGCCCCGGATACAGCCGCCAAAGTGGCAGAAAAACTCGGACTGTCCCTGGAAATCATAGACACTACAGAGGAAAATCTTCTGAATTCCCTGGATGCAGACTTATATGACTGTGTTATCTCTACCGTAGGCATAACCGAGTGGAACAAAGAACACTACTCCGCCACAAAAGCCTACGCAGATGTTTCATCGGTACAGGATAAACTGGGAGAAAAAGCGGAATATACCAAACTTGCCGTATTTGGCAAAAAGGGAAGCTGTCTTATCCCGGCCATACAAAATCAGGCTTTGAGTCCGTTGATAAAGGACGGAACGCTGAGTGAGATTTCCAAGAAGTATCTGGAAAAAGATATCATAATAAAAAAGTAAAGAACAAGGCAGAATGCGGAAACGTCTGGATTCTGCCTTGTTCTTTTATTATTTCGGGCCGGTCGGCCGCCTTACGGACACCATCCTCAAAAAACTTGTTATTTTTTCAAAAAACATCTTGATTTTTCCCTCCGTCAATGGTAGCATGAGTATATAGTTTAATGGATAAACTAATTCATAAGGAGGTCAATTCCCATGAAAATTTTAAATGTCAGGGATGCCGAATTCAAGGCCTATGGTAAGGTCGTGGAAGGTCTTGATGTGAGCAGTCTTCTGAAAGCGCTGGAGGAAACGCCAAAGCCCGACGATGTCATCTATGTTGCATCGGATGAGAAGCTGGAAGCCTGTGATTGTGCTGAGAAAATTGCATACAGCCTGTTCGGCGGAATGCCCATCCAGATAGGCTACTGCAACGGAAGCAACTATCTGCTGAACGCGGTGGAATACCACAGGGACAGCGAGGTGAATGTAGCGCTGACCGATCTGATCCTGATTCTCGGAAAAGAGCAGGATATTGAAGCAGGCAGTACATATGACACATCAAAGATGGAAGCGTTTTTAGTGCCGGCAGGAACCGTGATCGAGGTTTACGCTACCACACTGCACTATGCTCCATGCAATGTAAACGGAAACAAATTCTGTACGGCAGTCATCCTTCCGAAAGGAACCAACACAGACGCGCCGGCTGCACAGAATAACACCGGTGAGGACAAACTCCTTTTTGCCAGAAACAAATGGCTGATCGCCCACAAGGACGCCAAAATCGAAGGTGCATTTGAGGGATTGATCGGTGAAAACCTGTCCGTAAAGGATTGTTGAGCAGAAACCAATTCAAATAAAGATAAAATTCAGGAGGATAAGAATTATGAATTTAACAAACATGCCGGAATTAAAACTTGGTATTGTGGCTGTAAGCCGTGACTGTTTCCCAATGTCTCTGTCAGAGAACAGAAGAAAAGCAGTCGTTGCATCCTACAAAGGAGAGATCTACGAATGTCCAACTGTTGTGGAGAGCGAAACTGACATGCAGAAAGCTTTAAAAGAGCTGCGTGAGGCAGGCTGCAACGCCCTGGTTGTTTACCTTGGCAACTTCGGACCTGAGACAGAGGAAACACTTCTGGTTAAATATTTCCACGGACCGTCCATGGTAGTGGCTGCCGCTGAGGAAAGAGGCGACAACCTGGTTCAGGGCCGCGGCGACGCATACTGCGGTATGCTGAACGCAAGCTACAACCTGAAACTGCGCAACTTAAAAGCATACATTCCGGAATACCCGGTAGGAACACCGGAAGAAGTGGCAGAGATGATCGCAGACTTTGCACCGGTTGCACGTGCGCTGGTAGCAGTGAAGAACCTGAAGATCATCAGCTTTGGACCGCGTCCGCAGAACTTCCTGGCTTGCAACGCACCGATCAAACGTCTCTATGACCTGGGTGTTGAGATCGAGGAAAACTCTGAATTAGACCTGTTTGAGAGCTACAAGAACCATGCAGATGACCCGCGTATCCCGGATGTTGTAAAAGATATGGAGAGCGAGCTTGGTGAAGGCAACATGAAACCGGAAATCCTGCCGAAACTGGCACAGTACGAGATCACACTGCTTGACTGGGTTGAGGCTCACAGAGGATGCAGAAAGTATGTGACCCTCACAACAAAATGCTGGCCTGCATTCCAGACCCAGTTCGGATTCGTTCCCTGCTATGTGAACAGCCGTCTGACAGGACGCGGTATTCCGGTATCCTGTGAAGTGGATATCTGGGGAACTCTGAGCGAATACCTGGGAACTGTTATCAGCCAGGATGCCGTTACGCTTCTGGATATCAACAATACCGTGCCGGCTGATATGTACGAAGGTGAGATCAAAGGCAAATACGACTATACACACAAGGATACCTTCATGGGCTTCCACTGCGGCAATACCGCATCCGGAAAACTGTCCTTCTGCTCCATGAAATATCAGATGATCATGGCAAGAACCCTTCCGGAAGAAGTGACACAGGGAACTCTGGAGGGAGATATCGCTCCGGGTGAGATCACATTCTACCGCCTGCAGAGCACAGCAGACTGCAAGCTGCGCGCATACATTGCACAGGGCGAGGTTCTGCCTGTTGCAACACGTTCCTTCGGTGCCATCGGTGTGTTCGCGATTCCGGAGATGGGACGTTTCTATCGCCACGTTCTGGTTGAGAAGAACTATCCGCATCACGGAGCTGTTGCTTTCGGACACTTTGGAAAAGCATTATATGAAGTATTCAAATATTTAGGCGTGGAAGTGGAAGAGATCAACTACAACCAGCCAAAGGGCGTTCTGTATCCCACAGAAAATCCATTTGCATAAACCGCAGAGTGATCTGCTGACAAAATCCAGGAGGCTGCCCGAAAGAGCAGCCTCTATCTGAACATGCTGCCAAAGCGGAGCATGTATTTATATGAAATAAGGAGAATCAAGCATGTTATATATTGGCGTGGATTTAGGAACCTCTGCCGTAAAGCTGCTTCTGATGAACGGCGAAGGCAAAATAGAGAAGATCGTTTCCAGGGAATACCCACTTTCCTTCCCTCATCCCGGCTGGTCTGAGCAGAAGCCGGAAGACTGGTGGAAAGAGAGCCTGGAAGGTATCCGGGAACTGACTGCAGACTGCGACAAAAGCCAGGTGGCAGGCATCAGCTTCGGCGGACAGATGCACGGACTGGTTATCTTAGATGAGCAGGACAATGTGATCCGTCCGGCTATTCTGTGGAATGACGGAAGAACCGGTAAGGAGACAGACTATCTGAACCAGGTGATCGGAAAAGAGAAGCTGTCCCAGTATACAGCAAACATCGCATTTGCGGGATTTACCGCACCCAAGATCCTTTGGGTGAAAGAAAATGAACCGGAAAACTTTAAAAAGATCAAAAAGATCATGCTTCCCAAAGATTATCTGGCATACAAACTGTCCGGCACACACTGCTGTGACATGTCAGATGCCTCCGGCATGCTGCTTCTGGATGTAAAGAACCGCTGCTGGTCAAAAGAGATGCTGGATATCTGCGGAATCACTGAGGAACAGATGCCGAAACTCTTTGAAAGCTATGAAACGGTGGGCACTCTGAAACCGGAGCTTGCCGCCGAGCTGGGCATTCCGGCCTCCTGTAAAATCGTGGCAGGCGCAGGGGACAACGCAGCCGCAGCAGTAGGTACGGGAACCGTGGGCGACGGCATGTGTAATATCTCCCTCGGAACCAGCGGAACTATCTTTATTTCCAGCAAGGATTTCGGTGTGGACCCCAACAATGCCCTTCACGCGTTTGCCCATGCAGACGGATGCTATCATCTGATGGGCTGCATGTTAAGCGCTGCCTCCTGCAACAAATGGTGGATGGATGAGATCATCGGCACAAAGGACTATGCAGGAGAACAGGAAAAAATCGAGAAGCTGGGCGAGAATAATGTGTATTTCCTGCCTTACCTGATGGGAGAGCGTTCTCCCCACAACAACCCCAACGCCAGAGGAACCTTCATTGGTCTTACCATGGACAGCACAAGAGCTGATATGACACAGGCCGTACTGGAAGGCGTTGCCTTTGCCATCCGTGATTCCTTCGAGGTGGCAAAATCCCTGGGTATCCGGATCGAGCGCACAAAAATCTGCGGTGGCGGCGCAAAAAGCCCTCTGTGGAAGAAGATGATCGCCAATATCCTGAATATCAAGGTGGATGTCATCGAATCCGAGGAAGGCCCGGCCCTGGGCGGTGCTATGCTGGCTGCTGTGGCAAACGGTGAATTTGCTTCTGTGGAAGATGCTGCTGCCAAAATCGTGAAAGTGATTGACACTGTGGAGCCGGAACCGGAACTGGCTGCAAAATATGAGGAAAAATACCGCAAGTTTGCAAAGATTTATCCCACAGTGAAAGACCTTTTCAGTGAGATTATTTAAGAAATATTAAGATTACTGCTGCAGCAGGCCTATAATAAGCCTGCTGCAGCAGTTTTTTTCCGTATCCTTATCCGGTAAATGTTGCTTTCCCGCGGCAAAGTGTGCTATACTGTCCCAGTGTAATCGAGAGATATATGAGGTGAAAATAATGAAATACGTTCTGGATGTGCATACCCATACCCTTGCAAGTGGGCATGCCTATAATACAATCCGTGAGATGGCCATGGCTGCATCTGAAAAAGGGCTGGAGCTGCTGGGCATCACGGAGCATGGAGTTGCCATGCCCGGCACCTGCAATGCCTTTTACTTTGACAATACAAAAATGCTGAACCGCCGCATGTTCGGTGTGGAAATGCTGTTCGGCGTGGAAGCCAATATTATGGACTATAACGGAAACCTGGATATGGAGGAGCGCCTTATGAAGCGTATGGACGTGGTGATCGCCAGCATGCATATCCCCACCATCAGGCCCGGAACCCGGGAAGAGAATACCCATGCCTATCTGGGAGCCATGAAGAACCCCTATGTGGATATTATCGGGCATCCGGATGACGGGCGTTATCCCGTGGATTTTCTGGCACTTGTGCAGGCCGCTAAGGAGTACCATGTACTGTTAGAGCTGAACAACAATTCCCTGGACCCCCGCTGCAGCAGGGAGAACGGGGAGGAGAATGTGAAGACCATGCTCAAATACTGTATGGAATATCAGGTTCCCATTGTCATGAACAGTGATGCCCATGTGGACGAGCTGATCGGCTGCCGCTGCTATTCGGAAAAAATCATAGAGGCAATGCAGTTTCCCGAGGAGCTGATCGTCAACCGTTCTGTGGAAGAATTGAAGAAATATGTGCATAAAAACAAAAATTAATAAAAATTTAATACTTTAGTACAAAAAAATCGCACAAGACTGCTTTACTTTAAAATTTTAGTGTGCTACTATATATACGGGTGATGTGTTACTACACTTGGGGTGAAAACTAAACAATAAGGAGAATGTATGTATATGAGCAAGAAAATTCATACGGAGGCAGTAGACTCCCTGTTTGATGCTGTCCTCAGTTTAAAGAACAGAGAAGAATGTTATCTTTTTTTCGAGGATGTGTGTACAATAAATGAGATTCTTTCCCTTTCACAGCGCTTTGAAGTTGCCAAGATGTTAAAGGATAAGAGAACATATCTGGATATCTCTGAGAAGACAGGGGCGTCCACTGCTACGATCAGCCGCGTCAACAGAAGCCTGAATTACGGCAATGACGGATATGAGATGGTCTTTGAGAGATTAGCAGACAAAAAAGAAGAAACAGAAGCATAAAAGAACGAAGCCGGAACTTAGAAAAGTTCCGGTTTTTCTTTTTTTGGCCCATCATATTGCTAGGACAGGGGACATACACTTTAATAGAATAAAAAGGCAGTGTTTTACTTGACACCACTGAACATGTTCAGTATAATATAGACAAGATTCGACTGAACGCGTTCAGTGAGTGAGAAGGCATTGAGAATCCAGCGCTTTTTGGAAGTGCACACCAAAGAAGCGCTGCATATGGGAGGTAAGAAAATGAATAAAAGAAAATGGGAACATCTGATCATATCTCCGGATTATGTACCGCCGGTGATGGATGATGAAAGAGATGACAAGGGAGATATCAAGACAGGGAGAACACTGGGGCAGACATACAGCTCCTCCGATTTATTTCCGGACTGTAAGGTAAATATGAGCCTGTCCTGGTTCTATGAAATCCCAAACAAGAATCCATATGTGGATGAACATGTACATGATGTGGATGAGCTGGTATTTTTCATGCCCAATTATAACGGTGTGGGAGATGATATCAATGCCGTGTGGGGGGAGGCTGATTTCTATATTGACGGGGAGCCTTATACCATAACGAAAAATACATGCATCTACTGTCCGGCAGGGGTTAAGCACTGTCCCATCGTTTACAAGGAGATCATCCGCCCACACTGCTTCATGACCATTCTGCTCACCAGTGAATATGTGAGAGAGCAGGCCGGCAGGATTGTAAAGAATATAGGCGGAAAGTTCATTGAGGTTGGAGAAAGCAAGTAGACAAAGGGGAAAGCATATGGACCAGAAAGACATTTTATGGGGCCTTACGGATTCCAATACCATGGAAGAAGTGCGGGAAAAGGCATTTGCTCTTATCGGAAAGATACGCTTCATGCCGGCAGCCACTGTGAATGAGGGACGGCCTGAGAACAGGATTCTGGATTTTAACCGGCTCAGTGACGGAAATCTGTATTTTATGACATCCAGGGGTAAACCCACGTATGAACAGCTCTGCAAACGCCCGCAGCTTGTGATGAATACGCTGATTGACGAGCGATATTCCCTGCGTCTGAGTGCATGGGTCAGCGAGACAACAGACCAGGCGGTATGGGATGAATTTTTCAAACTGAATCCCGGTACAAAAGAGATGTACCGGAAAAATTTTGACATAGTAGCTCTTTACCGGATTGACAGAGGGGAAGGGGAAATCTTCCATCTGTATGCCAATGAAAGGATACGCAGGCTGCGTTTTGCCTTCGGCGGGGAAGAGATACGGCCAATGACCTACCGCATCACAGAGGAATGTGTGGGCTGCGGTATCTGTCAGGAAAACTGTGTGGAGAGAGCGATCCATCAGAAAGATGACGGAAAATATTACATAAAAGAGATGGATTGTGATGACTGCGGCATCTGCTATACAAAATGTCCGCAGGCAGACACGGCACTGATCTGCCGTTTGAAGGAACAAGGGGAAACTTGAGGTTTGGGCTGAGTGTGAGAGGTGAAAATTTATGGCAAAAACAAATGCTGATGGTTCAAAAAGTTTAGGTCGCGGCGATCTGCTTGCGATCGCAATCGGTAACGTGATTGGCGGCGGTGTTATGACAATGACCGGTCTTGCCATTGGAATTACAGGGCGCTCCATTGTCCTGTCCTATATTATCTGCGCGGTCATGGTTACGATCGTTGCACTGCCGCAGTTCTTTTTATCAGGGACTATCCGTATGAACGGCGGTTTCTATACACAGGCTGCCATGTTCGGCGGCAAGTGGTTTGCAGGGCTGTATTCTGTTGTGTTCGTCAGTTATTTCTTTGGCGCGACTATGTATTCCGCTTCCTTTGCGGATTATGTGCTCTCCGCATTTCCGGAGATCAATGGCAAGCTGGTGGCTTTCGGAATTCTGACCGTATTCGTGGTTTTAAATCTCTGCGGAATCCAGGTGGCAGCAAAAGTACAGTATGCGCTGGTTATTATTCTGGTCATTGCGCTGCTTCTGTTTACCGGGTTTGGAATTATCCATCTGGAACCGGGGTATTTTGATGAGAACCAGTTCTTCACAAGTGGTTTTACAGGAGTTATGTCTGCGGCGGCACTGCTGTCCATGGCTACAAGCGGCGCTACCTTTATCATCAATATGAGCCGTGAAGCCAAGAATCCGAAAAAAGATATTCCGTTCTGTATCGTTGTGGGAACCGTGATCGTTACTATTCTTTACATCGGTGTCGGTGTGGTGGCAGCAGGTGTGTTCCCGGTAGAGCACGTGGCAGGCCAGAACCTGTCTAAGGTTGCAAGGGAAATCCTTCCCGCTCCGCTGTACATTTTCTTCATCGTGGGTGGTGCCATGGTGGCCCTGGTCACATCCCTGAACGCCAACCTGGGATGGCTGCAGGCTCCTATTGCCCAGGCTGCAGAGGACGGCTGGTGGCCGAAGATCTTTGCAAAACGTAATGACAAGTTTGGTACGCCTCATTATATTATCCTGACTATCTATGTGCTCTGCTCAGTTATCATATTAAGCGGCATGAACGTAGGAGATATTGCGAATATCGGAAATACACTGGCAAACTGCGTACAGGTCATTCTGTGTCTGGCGATCATCACCATGCCTAAGAAAATACCGGAGATCTGGAAACGCTCCCAGTTCCATATCAATGACAAATTATATACATTTTTATGTGTCATGGGTGCCATTGTCAGTGCGGCATTTGTTTACTATGAGTGTCTGGAGATCCACATGAATTATGTGATCGGAATTCTGGTCTATCTGGCTGTTGCATGTATTTATCCGCTGATTCGCCAGAAATTCCACAAGGTGGAGATCGAGGTCAGCTACGAGGAAGCATAAGGTTCACTGAAGAAAAAATCAGATTGGGGAGGTATTGTAATGTCAGATTTTAATCCGGCTCCGGCTCTGGGGCTGACGGAGAAAAGTTCCAATGAAGAAATAAAAAACGCGGCGTTTCAGTTTGTCCATGAAGTGGGCTATATGGTGTTCGGCACAACGGCCATAGACGGGAAAATGCCTACAGCCAGAGGTCTGGAGGTACACTATCTGGATGGAGAAGGCAATTTTTATATAGGGATTGCCAAGGGCAAGCCGGTCTACTATGAACTGCAGAAGAATCCCTACCTGGTGGGGACGATCATCCGGGAGACGGTGAAGCGCCTGTCTGCCAGTGTCAGGCTGAGTGCCCATGTGACGGAGGTTGATCCAAAAGAGCACCCGGAGATCTATACAAAATACTGGGAACTGAATCCGGGAACCAAGGCACTGTACAGAAAGGATCTGGATATGTTCCGTATCTTTATCCTGGACAGCGGGGAGGGGGAGATTTTCCATCTTCCTGAGGATGACATTGTCTGCCGCCTGCGCTTCTGCTTCGGCGGAGCACAGGTCCGTCCCTGGGCTTATGTGATCGATCCGGAGCGTTGTGTGGGATGCGGTACCTGTGAGGAGGTCTGCATGGAGGATGTGATCCATCCCACGGCTGACGGCAAATATGAGATTAAACATTTTGGCTGCCTGGAGTGCGGACGCTGTGCCATGAATTGTCCGAATGACGCCATTGACTGCAACTGCAGATAAGGAAATCTAAACAGGAAAATCTCTCTGTATGGGCAGGGAGATTTTCTTTCTTTATGCAGGAACACGCATGGTAGGGTGTCTGCAGAGGCAACGGTTCATCTTGTCTGAACTGTTACCTGCAGAGGGGAACAAGCCAGAAAGTGGACAATAATTGTTGACTTCTAAAAATAAGACTGCTATTATGGGAGTGCCGGAATATTTATGAAAAGTTGAGGAAGTATTTATGGGAACAAATGCGGGAGAAGGAAAAAAACAGGAAAATAAGAAAGAAGAGATTCTGAAAGTATCCCGGGAATTTTTTATAGAGCAAGGGTATGAGAAGACAAGTATGCGGCAGATTGCGGCTGCCGCTGATGTGAGTCTGGGACTGGTGGCCTATCATTTCAAGACAAAACGTGACATTGCGCTGGAGATCGTGCAGCGGATGTACCACCGGTTTGCCGCATTTGCAAAAATGTATGTGAGCCGGCACAAGAAGCCGATCCTGTACTCAGGACTTCTTGTCAATCTGAATTACATGGTCTTTTCCTCGGAGAAATATGAGGCATTCTACCGGGACATACTGCGCAATGATATACTGCTTGATGTGATCGCAAAGTCAGGTGTGGAGACTTACATGAGTATCCGGGATAATTACAGGCCGGATCTGTCCGACGAGGAGGCAGAGAAGATGGGCTGGTACGGGAACTTTATCTCTGTCAGCATGGAACGGACTCTGGTGCTCTACGATGACAGTCTGGAGATGATAGAGGGAAGTATCCCGGATGTGATCTTCAAGTCCTATATGGGTCTGTGGAGATTCCCGGATGTGGATGAGATCATGGAGGAAGTCTGTGTGGAGAGCCGGGTGCTGGCGGAGAAGATTTTGAGTGAGCATCCGGAGATTTATGGGTGAGATAATTGATTGGGGAGAGGCATGGGTAGGCCGCTGATATATAAAGCGGTATACGCCATGCTTTTTCTTTTTGATTTACAGCTACGCAACTGAAAATAACAGTTTCTGTTAACACAGATTGGTAGAACTATCCGCATCCGGGCGTTATACTTAATGGAAAGGAGTGTGAAAAATATGATTTCTGTGAATTTGAATACACTGAGGAAACAGATGGGCTACTCCCAGGAGGAGGTGGCTGAGAAAATCGGTGTTTCCCGTCAGGCAGTGGCAAAATGGGAGAACGGTGAGACCGTGCCGGATCTGGATAATACCGTTGCTCTTGCCGAACTGTATGGGGTGAGCATAGATAATCTGGTGAATTATCAGGCAAAGAAGGAAGGACTGCAGATTCCGCCGAAGGGAAAGCATGTATTTGGATCTGTGAATGTGGGTGAGAGGGGACAGATTGTCATACCGAAAAAGGCGAGGGATATTTTCAATATTAAACCGGGTGACAGTCTACTGATCCTTGGGGATGAAGAGCAGGGCCTTGCCATGGTGAAGACAGAGATTTTCATGGAGCTTGCCAAGGAAATTCTGGAAAAAGGGGGAAGATTTGATGAGGGCAATCGAGACGAACAATCTGACAAAGAAATATAAGGATGTGACTGCTGTGGATGACCTGTGCCTGTCTGTGGAACAGGGAGAACTGTTTGCGCTTCTGGGTGTGAACGGAGCAGGAAAAACAACCACGATCAAGATGCTTTCCTGTCTGACCGCGCCCACATCCGGAGATGCCAGGCTGCTGGGGGACAGTGTGGTGACAGCACCTATGAAGGTGAAGGAAAAAATCAATCTCTCGCCCCAGGAAACAGCGGTAGCTCCCAACCTGACTGTGCGGGAGAACCTGGAGTTTATCTGCGGGATTTACGGAATCAGAAAAGAGGAGGCAGCCGGTAAGACTGAGGATATGATCAAGAGATGCAGCCTGGGCGAAATAGCCGGAAAAAAAGCCGGAACACTGTCAGGAGGATGGCAGAGACGTCTCTCTATTGCCATGGCACTGATATCGGAACCGGATATTCTCTTTCTGGATGAACCCACGCTGGGGCTGGATGTGCTGGCAAGAAGAGAACTTTGGGAAATGATCGAGGGATTAAAGGGTAAAGTGACAGTGGTGCTCACCACTCATTATCTGGAGGAGGCGGAGAGCCTTTCCGACAGAATCGGCATTATGGCCGGGGGCAGGCTTTCTGCGGTTGGAACTGCAGAGGAGCTGATGAAAAAGGCCGGAAAGGAAAAATTTGAGGAGGCGTTTGTCGTTCTCTGCAGAGGAGGCAGTTTATCATGAAAATAATGGCATTTGCATCACGTAACGCCAAGGAAATATTAAGGGACAAGACGAGCCTGGGATTTGGGATTGGATTTCCCGTGATCCTGCTGCTGCTTTTGTCTCTTATCGGGGCAAATGCACCGGTGGATCTGTTTGATGTGGATAAGCTGACACCCGGGATCGCTGTATTCGGTATGTCCTTTCTCTCACTTTTTTCAGGAATGATCATTGCAAAGGACAGAACAAGTTCCTTCATGATGCGGCTCTTTGCCTCACCTATGGAGTCAGGGGATTTTATAGCCGGATATACACTTCCGCTGATTCCCATGGCAGTGGCACAGATCCTGATCTGTTTTGTCACAGCCCTGTTTCTTGGGCTTTCCGCCAGTCTGAATATTCTGCTGACTGTGCTTGTCTCCATACCGGCAGCACTGCTGTTTATCGGGATTGGCCTGCTGTGCGGCAGTGTGTTCAGTGATAAACAGGTGGGAGGCGCCTGCGGCGCGCTGCTCACCAACCTGAGCGCATGGCTGTCCGGGACCTGGTTTGATCCGGCCATGGTTGGCGGTGTATTCGGAAAACTGGCAAAGAGCCTGCCTTTTCTGCACGCAGTGGATGCGGGGAGATATGCCCTTGCAGGGGAATACGGAAAGATCATGCCGGAACTTTGGTGGGTGCTGGCCTATGCTGCAGCGGTGGATGTGATTGCTGTTTTGGTGTTCAGACATAAAATGAAAAGTGAATAGAGAATAAAACATGCTGCTTTCGGGAGTGAAAACCCAAAAGCAGCATTTAAATTGTACTTTTTTATTTTTTCGGTTCCGCCATGTCATCAATGAGTTTTTCAATCACCTGTTTTTTGACATATACGTCAAAGCTCAGCATACAGATAAATGCAAATTTTTTCAGGAAATCCTGGTTTTCTTCCTCTGCATTTTCGTAGGAATCACAGGCCATTTTGTATTTTCGGACAATGTCTTTTGTCAGGGGGTCAATCTGCTTTATCTCCAGATGCATGATTTCATTGTAAATGTCAGTCAGGCTCAGCTCGCCGTCCTTATTGAAATACTTTTCTGTGAGTGGTCCCAGCAGAACCTGGATATCATTGATGGACAGAATGTTTTTAAAATAGTAGATAAAGGTCAGCATCAGCAAATGCTCTTTTGTATATTTCTTCTTCACCGGCGGCGGGAGAAGGTCGTTCTTGGCATAGTTGTTTATCATGGTTTTGGTCAGAATCTTGTCGTCCGTGTGGCGCTTGGAGGCGGACAGGTGATTCTCCATGAAAGTGGTTACCTGATCCATATATAAATCAATTCCCGGAATTTCCTCAGGCTTTATATAGTCAATACGGGAAATACTAGCCAGAATACTGTTCAGCATGTCTTTGGTATCAATTGTCATCTTATCACCTCTACGCTCTATTATATAGTTTTTAAAACTATTTGTAAATGGATTTTTCCGAAAACAGCAGAAATCCCCGGCAAACGCTTGCCTGCCCCGGGGAGCTGTGTTATATTGTAGGAACAGGTGTTTTGATACATGGAGATAGAAAGTACAAAATGTGCTTTCTATTGTTGATTTATGGAGGTACATTTATGAGTATATATGACACTTTGAATCCGCAGCAGAAGGAAGCAGTCCTTCACACAGAGGGGCCGGTGCTGATCCTGGCCGGAGCGGGCTCAGGAAAGACCAGAGTGCTGACCCACAGGATCGCCTATCTGATTGAGGAAAAGGGTGTGAATCCGTGGAATATCATGGCTATCACATTTACCAATAAGGCGGCAGGTGAGATGCGCGAGCGTGTGGATAAAATCGTGGGATTCGGCTCTGAGAGTATCTGGGTCTCCACCTTCCATTCAAGCTGTGTGCGTATTTTGCGAAGATATATAGACAGGCTGGGATTTGACCACAATTTTACCATTTATGATACAGATGACCAGAAAAGTCTGATGAAGGATATCTGCAAACGTCTGCAGATCGATACGAAGGTACATAAGGAGAGGGCCATACTTTCCGCCATTTCTTCGGCAAAGGATGAACTGGTGACGCCGGAGGAATATGAGCTGAACAATATGTCTGATTTCAGCAAGAAAAAGATTGCCCAGGCATACAAGGAATACCAGAAAGAGCTGAGAAAAAACAACGCACTTGATTTTGACGATCTGATCGTGAAGACAGTGGAGCTGTTCCAGGCATGTCCGGATGTGCTGGACTATTACCAGGAGCGTTTCCGTTATATTATGGTGGATGAGTATCAGGATACCAATACGGCACAGTTTAAATTTGTAAGCCTTCTGGCAAGTAAATATAAGAATCTGTGCGTGGTGGGCGATGATGACCAGTCTATCTATAAATTCAGGGGGGCAAATATCGGAAATATCCTTGGATTTGAGAAGGTATTTTCTGACGCTAAGGTGATCAAACTGGAACAGAATTACCGTTCTACCCAGAATATCCTCAATTCTGCCAATGAGGTGATACATAATAATATAGGAAGAAAAGAGAAATCCCTGTGGACAGACAATGAGGAAGGTTCCCTGGTGCATTACAGGCAGTTTATGAATGCATATGAGGAGGCCGAATTCATTGCGGGAGATATCAGCAGGAAAGTGCGGGAAGCAGACTGCCAGTATAAAGACTGTGCCATTTTGTACAGGACCAATGCCCAGTCACGTCTTTTCGAGGAAAAATTCCTTATGGCAAATATTCCGTACAAACTGGTGGGAGGCGTCAACTTCTATGCCAGAAAGGAGATCAAGGACCTGCTGGCTTACCTGAAGACTGTGGACAACGCCAGAGATGATCTGGCTGTGCGCCGTATCATCAATGTGCCGAAACGCGGAATCGGGGCAACCACACTTGCAAAGGTGCAGGATTACGCCTCTGAGCACGACATGAGCTTTTACGATGCTTTGAAAGAAGCAGAGAATATTCCTACCCTTGGAAGGGCAGCAGCCAAAATCGAACCCTTTGTCACATTTGTCCAGAGCCTCAGAAGTAAGACGGAGTATTTTTCGCCGTCAGAGCTGCTCAATGATATTATTGAGGAGACAGGATATGTGATGGAGTTAAAGGCTGAGGGCACAGAGGAAGCAGACGCAAGGATTGAAAATATCGATGAGTTGATCACAAAGATTGTTTCCTATGAGGAGGAAAATGAAGATCCCACACTCAGCGGATTCTTGGAAGAGGTTGCCCTGATCGCCGATATTGACACAGTGGACGGGGATGGAAACCAGGTGCTTCTTATGACGCTGCACAGTGCGAAGGGTCTGGAATTTCCTTATGTATATCTGGCCGGTATGGAGGATGGTATTTTCCCGAGTTATATGACCATCACGGCAGATGACCCGGCAGAGCTGGAGGAGGAGCGCAGGCTTTGTTATGTGGGTATCACAAGGGCCATGAAGGATCTGACGCTGACCTGTGCGCAGCAGAGAATGATACGCGGTGAGACACAGTACAATAAGCCCTCCCGTTTTATCCGGGAGATACCAAGGGAACTGGTGGACCTGGGAAGAGACTTTAAAGAGCAGAAGATCAAGGAGATTCCGCTTCCCAATACGATGAAGCAGATGAAACAGGCGTTTAAGCAGCCTGCATTCATACCAAAGCAGTTTGAGGTGAAAAAATCAGCGGGACTGTCTTACAATGTGGGTGACACGGTGAAGCATATCAAATTTGGTGTGGGTGTTGTGAAAAATATCGTGGAAGGCGGCCGTGACTATGAAGTGACCGTGGATTTCGACAAGTCAGGGACTAAGAAAATGTTTGCGTCATTTGCAAAACTGAAAAAAGTGGAATAAGATTTGAGAAATCTGCAGAAGCTGAATAGAAATAAAGTTACTGCTCACTCTGTGACCGGTACCGGGATAATTACTGTTCACTGCGTGCCCAGCAACACGCTTCGCGATGCACAGATATGGAGCATTCTGCTCCATATCGCGCTGGCTGTCTCGGGATTTTCATGCCTTCAGCCTGAAAACACCTCGCGGGACAGAGGCGTGTGAACAGTAACTCGGGATAAATCAATATGAAAATATTGAATAAAGGATAGTAAAATTTTGCCTATCGTGATATAATATTAAAAACAAGCCGAATGAAAGTTTTTTTACAGGAAACTATAATAAAGGAATTTGCAGTACATTCGGCAAAGACTGACAGACAGCCGGCAGCAACTCCGGAGAGTCGGGGCAGCAGTGCAGGATGTCATAAGTAAGAGAGGATGGTGCAGGCTATGAATCGTATTGAGGATTTAATCACAGCATTACAGAAGAAAGAAGAAGAAAAAAATAAGAATACCGTCTTATGGATTCTGGCTATCATCGGAGCAGTAGCTGCTGTTGCCGGAATAGCATATGCAGTATACCGTTTCTTCACTCCGGATTATCTGGAAGATTTTGAAGAGGACTTCGACGATGACTTCGATGATTATTTTGAAGACGATGACGAGGATGAAGACAAATAAAAAGAGTAATAGGGAGCTTCGGGAAACCGGAGCTTCTTTTTCTGTTAAACAATATCAGGAGGAACAGTTTTGAAAAAAGGAGAAATTTACGAAGGAATCATTGAAAAAGTAGACTTCCCCAACAAGGGACGTATCATCATAGACGGCAGGACCGTTACCGTAAAGAATGGCATTCCGGGCCAGAAGGTGCGGTTTTTGATTAATAAAAAGAGGGGAGACCGTCTGGAAGGACGACTTCTGGAGGTGCTGGAAAAATCCCCGCTGGAGAAACGCGAACCTGTCTGCAGCATTTTCCCGGCCTGCGGCGGCTGTATGTATCAGACCATGGAGTATGAAGACCAGCTTAATATGAAGGCAGAGCAGGTTAAAAATCTGCTGGACAAGGTGATTGTAAATGCCGGTCAGGTGGATGAGGACGGCAGCCCGGATTATATGTTTGAAGGGATTAAGGGAAGTCCCATGGAGTTTGCTTACAGAAATAAAATGGAGTTTTCCTTCGGTGATGAATACAAGGACGGCCCTCTGGCGCTGGGACTGCATAAGAAGGGAAGTACCTATGATGTGCTGAATGCTTATGACTGTAAGCTGGTGCACGAGGATATGACGAAGATCCTGCAGTGTGTGGGCGAGTATTTCCGGAGCAGGAATGTGAGTTATTATAAGAAGATGCAGCATGTGGGATATCTGCGCCACCTGCTTTTGAGAAGGGCCAATACAACCGGGGAGATTCTGGTGAATCTGGTAACTACAAGCCAGGAGGAACATGATCTGGAACCGCTGAAGGAAGAGCTGCTGGCGCTGCCTTTGGAGGGGGAGATAGTGGGATTTCTCCATATTATCAATGACGCGCTCTCTGATATGGTGCAGAGCGATGAGACCAGGATACTGTATGGGAAGGATTATTTTTATGAGGAGATCCTGGGGCTTAAATTTAAAGTGACGCCGTTTTCTTTCTTCCAGCCGAATTCTTATGGGGCAGAGGTGCTGTATAATACGGCAAGGGAGTATATCGGGGATACGAAAGATATGACCGTGTTTGATCTGTACAGCGGAACAGGGACCATTTCACAGATACTTTCGCCGGTGGCGAAAAAGGTGATCGGGGTTGAAATCGTGGAGGAGGCTGTGCAGGCGGCGAAGGAGAATGCAGAGCTGAATGGAATTGACAACTGCCGGTTCATTGCTGGGGATGTGCTGAAGGTGATCGATGAGATCGAGGAGAAGCCCGACTTCATCGTGCTGGACCCGCCGAGAGACGGGATCCATCCTAAGGCGCTGCCGAAGATAAGAGATTCATTTAGGTGTGAAAGAATTGTATACATTTCTTGTAAGCCAACTAGCCTGGCCCGGGATATCCTTGAATTTTCAAAGGGGGGATATCATGTCAAACGTGTCTGTTGCGTTGACATGTTCCCTAACACCGTCCATATAGAGACTTGTGTGTTGCTACAACGAAAAACTATGTAGAAATCCTTAATTTTAGGCACTTTTTCAAGCATATCGTGTTTACAAGTGAGGGTGATAAAATCCGAAATAAAGAGATTAAAAACTATATCAATGTTTCAGTAGTAGTTGATATAGAGTGTGGGAACACAACAAATTAAATATTAAATTTGAGGGGTACTTGTAAAAGAGTATCCCTTTTCAATGTAGGGCGTTCAGAAAAGAGCGTCTATTTTTTTACCCAAAATGAAAGGAGCATTAAGAATTATGAAAAAGATATTCAAGCGATTATGTACGGGCTTCTTAGCCTTTGCGACTATCGTTACCGCCTTGCCGAGTACCATTGTTCATGCCGAAAGCAAGCAATACTGGACACAATCTGATGAGCGTGTCGGTATCGTTGAAAAAGTAATGAATGACGGTTCTATCGGTTCAACCTTTAACGAGGGACATTTGACCGTTGAGGGTGAGGACGCTTATTGTATTGACATTAACACGGACTTTAGAAATGGATATAAGACCAGAGCTGACGCAAGCACACGCATGAGTGCTGACCAGATAGCCGACGTTGCCTTATCCATTGAATACGTCAAGCAATACACGGACAGCCACGGCGGTTTGAGCAGTAATCACGCCTACCTTTTAAGACAGTTGGTTGTCTGGCAGAGATTGAGCGTACATCTTGGCTGGCAGTGTGATAACGTGCGAGCTTCCTATAATGAAATTCCAAAGGCAACGCAGGACGAAGTATTCGTAGGAGCGAAAACCTTTGTCAAAGCAAATAAAGGACGCTATGAATGTGGCGGTTATATCTACTCTGGCGAGGGGCAGGAATTGGGACAGTTCTGGGCGAACCTTAATGTAGGTAACGCTACACTACAAAAGAGTTCCACCAACACCAGCATTACAGACGGTAACGGAAATTACAGTATCGCTGGTGCGACGTATGGTGTCTTTTCTGATAAGGACTGCACAAACCAGCTTGCCACCCTTACGACAGATAACAACGGCAATACCGAAACCGTAGAAGTCAAGGCTGGCATAGTCTATATCAAGGAATTATCCGCACCGACTGGCTACAAGATTGATAATACTGTGTATTCTCTAAAGGTTGAAGCAGGAAAAACAGCGACTTTGAAAGTAGCTGACACGCCAAAAGTAACCGATACCTTGATTGAGCTTTTCAAAATTGATATGGAAACACAGAAAAGCAATCCGCAGGGCGACGCTACCTTAGAGGGTGCGGAGTTCACATGGAAGTATTACGCTGGCTACTACAACAAAGATAATCTTCCTGCTGAACCAACTCGTACATGGACGACAAAGACAATCGCTGAAAAAGACAGCGACGGTACAATCCATTACGTTACCCGTTTAGCCGACGCTTACAAAGTCGCTGGCGACAGCTTCTATATGCAGGACGGCAACGCCGTACTTCCATTAGGTACATTAACCGTAGAGGAAGTCAAAGCACCAGACGGCTATTTGTTAGATGGTGCATATATGCAGGCAAACGGCAGTGAAGAACAAATCAAAGGAATGTATTTAACACAGATTAGCGAGGACGGCGACCTTGCCATACTGACTGGAAGCAATCAATTTTCTGTATCAGACAAGGTTATCCGTGGCGGTGTCAAAATCCAGAAACGTGATTTAGAAACGAAAGACACCAAAGCACAAGGCGGAGCTACCTTGAAAGATACTGCCTTTGAAATTATTTCCCTAAATGACAGTGCCGTATTGGTTGAGGGAAAATTATACAAGAAAAATGAAGTCGTAAAGACCATTCATACGGACATTGAGGGCGTGGCTTCTACTTCTGCTGATTTATTACCACATGGGAAATATCGTATCGAAGAAAGCGAAGCACCAGAGGGCTACTTGACGGACGGTGCAAAAGCGATTGAGTTTACCATTACAGAGAATGGAAAAATTGTGGATTTAACCAACGAAGCCCATTCTGTCTACAATCAAATTAAGCGTGGCGATTTAGAGGGCGTGAAGATTGGAGCAGGTACGCACAAGCGTCTTGCTGATGTTCTTTTTAGGATCACAAGCAAGACGACGGGAGAAAGCCATATTGTCGTAACGGACGATAACGGGCAGTTCTCTACTTCTTCTGACTGGGCTTCCCACAAGAACAACACCAACGAGGGCAAGACCAGTGAGGACGGCGTATGGTTTGGAACTTCTGAACCAGACGACAGCAAAGGAGCGTTATTATATGACACTTACATTATTGAAGAATTACGTTCTGACAGCAACAAGGGCTTTGAACTTATCCCACCTTTTGAGATTGTGATTTCCAGAAACAAAGTAACCGTTGATTTAGGCACATTGACTGATGAATACGAAAAAGAAATCTCAATCCATACCACAGCGACCAGCAAGGACGGCAAAAAGTCAATCATTGCTGGCAAAGAGGTAACAATCATTGATACCGTCAAATTAGACGGGCTTGTGAAAGGAACAAAGTATCAGTTGAAAGGCTGGCAGATGATTAAGGACGAAAACGCCGAACTTATCATTGACGGCAAACGTGTAGAGAACGACTATACCTTTATTGCTGATGATGAAACAATGAAAGTCGAAATTGCCTATACATTCAACGCTTCTGCTCTAGGTGGCAAGAACCTTGTAACCTTTGAAGAATTGTACGACCTTTCCGATAAGGACGAGCCTATCAAGGTGGCAGAACACAAGGATATTGAGGACGACGGGCAAACGGTATTGATTACCGAGCGTATCATCAAGATACATACCACAGCTACTTTTGAGGACGGCAAGAAAGAAATCGAAGCAGGCAAAGACGTAACGATTGTTGATACGGTTACTTTAGAGGGTTTGGAAGTCGGCACAACGTATCAGCTTGTAGGCTGGCAGATGATTAAGGACGAAAACGCCGAACTTATCATTGACGGCAAGCGTGTAGAGAATGACTATACCTTTACCGCTGACAGTGAAAACATGCAAGTACAGATTACCTTTACATTCGACGCTTCCGAGCTTGGCGGAAAACAGCTTGTAACCTTTGAAGAATTGTATGATTTCAGCAATCCAGACGAACCGAAAAAGGTTACGGAGCATAAGGATATTGAGGACGAGGGGCAGACGGTAACAATCAAGGAAGTACCAGAAGTTCCCGAAGAACCAGAGAAACCAGAAACACCAACAACACCCGATACACCAACTAAAACGGACAGTCCCAAAACGGGCGACAGTACAAACCTTATGGCATTTATCGTGATGTTGCTTGCTTCTGCTGGCGGTCTTGCAGGTACATACTTCTACAAACGCCGTCGCATGAAAAAATCATAGGACGGTAACTGTATGAGAAAAGAAAAATCACGCTCTCCGCCATTACCTATGGCAGACTGGAAACCTAACATTGAAACTGTTCTTTTTTCATCAATCCATTTATGGAATGATGAGAAAAAACAGTCCACTAGGGGCTTGGGGAGTGTAGCTCCCCAAAATCTCTATTACTAAACAAAAATTCAAAGAAAGAAATGAGGTAAAACATTATGGAATTAAAATATGTTGTGCCGAACATGGAAAAGACATTCGGCAATTTGGAATTTGCAGGCGAAAGCAAGATTGAACAACAGCGTGTGAATGGTCGCTATGTTCCCGTAACCAGAAGCTACAACTTGTATTCCGACGTACAACGAGCTGATGATATTATCGTAACCATTCCTGCCAAAGCTGGCGAGAAACATTTCAAGCCAGAGCAGAAAATCAAACTGATTAACCCACGCATTACCGCAGAGGGCTACAATATCCGTGGGCGTGGCTTTACAAACTATATCTTACTGGCTGATGATATGTTGCCAGTGGAAAGTAAATAAGGGGGTATTCATTATGAGATTAGCAAATGGAATTGTATTAGACAAAGAAAAGACATTTGGTGTATTGAAGTTCTCTGCCCTTAGACATGAGGTGCGTATGGAAAATGAGGACGGAACGACAAGTGAAGAAATCAAACGCAGAACTTATGATTTAAAATGCAGTGTGCAGGAACGCATGATACAAGTGTCTATTCCTGCTGATGTGGCAGTCAAGGACTATCCGTATAATGCCGAAGTGGAACTTATCAATCCCGTAGCCGATACAGTAGCAAATGCCAACTTTAGAGGGGCTGACGTGGACTGGTATATCAAGGCTGACGATATTATTTTGAAGAACAAAGGCAACCAGCCAGTAGGAAATCCACAGAACCATACACTACAGGGACAATCAAAAAAATAAACTAGCAAACTAGATTTTCATTGTAGCAGATATAAGTGACTGTTATAATATTGATATGGAAAACAGGATAATATGAATTTGCGGAGGTAACGAAAATGAAATTTAAAAATCCTATGTTGGTAGTGACTGATATAGATAAATCAGTTGAGTTTTATAAAAAAGTTTTTGGACTTCGTGTAATTATGGATTTTGGAGCAAATAAAACTTTAACAGGTGGCTTAGCCTTACAGACAAGTGAAACATACAAAGAGTTTATCGGTACAAGTAATATTTCTTTTGGTGGTAACAATTTTGAAGTCTATTTTGAAGAAGATGATTTTGATAGATTTGCTGATAGGCTGAAAGAATATGATATTGAATATGTCCACCCTATTATAGAACATTCATGGGGACAACGTGTAGTCCGCTTTTATGACCCAGATAAACATATTATCGAAGTTGGAGAAAACATGAAAATAGTATGCAAGCGTTTCTTAAATAGCGGAATGACACCAGAACAAGTTGCAGAACGCATGGACGTGCCTATGAAATTTATAAATGCCTGCGTGAGATAAATTCTTGTTTGTAGAAGTCAATAAATACAAAGATAAATTAGAAGTTATAAAGGAGAAATGAGTATGCTGGATAAAATACCTAATGCAGAAGAAATGACTGCTTTAGTCGGGCAATCATTATATGATATATGGAATAAACTGTGTGCCTTAATTGATGAAAAGTATGACATGGAATGTTTATGGAACAAAGGTGGTAAAGCGTGGACTTATGAGTATAAATATCGTCGTGGCGGAAAAACGCTTTGTGCATTGTACGCAAGGGAAAACTGTGTAGGATTTATGATTATCTTAGGGAAAGATGAACGATTAAAATTTGATACAGATAGAAATAGTTATTCAAAAGAAGTGCAAAAAATTTATGATGAAACAAAAACCTATCATGACGGAAAATGGTTGATGTTTGAGCCAACAGATACAATCTTATTTAATGATTTTGTTAAATTATTGGGAATAAAAAGAAAGCCCAACAGGAAATGATGATTTTATACTTCAATTTAGTATATAAATAGGAATTTGAGGTGGAAGTATGGCATCAAGCAAAGAATATTTGGAGTTTATTTTAGGGCAGTTATCCGAATTAGAAGAAATTACATATCGTGCTATGATGGGAGAATTTATTATCTATTATCGTGGTAAGATTGTCGGCGGTATCTATGATGATAGATTGCTTGTCAAACCAGTAAAATCAGCAATTAGTTATATGTCAACAGCTCTGCATGAGTTACCCTATGAGGGAGCAAAAGAAATGTTGTTGGTAGAAGAAGTTGATAATAAGGAATTTTTGACAGGCTTGTTTCATGCTATGTATGAAGAACTACCAGCACCAAAACCGAAGAAAAAGAAGTAAGCAAATCCCAGTTTATATGACTATAGAAGATAAAAAATATAATTTGTAAGGAGATGAGACCATAATGTGCATTGAATGCTATATTGATGAAAATAGAATTACACCGTTGTTAAATCCGATAGAATGTTTACAAAATCATACACAGTATATCTGTGGGACTTGTGGACGGTGCATCTGTATTGAACATGACCCTAAGCGTGGTCTGCAAAGATGGAATTTTCCTTTCAAGTCACTAGAAATTGCAAAAATGTATTTGCGTACTGCTGATTACAGTATGAAAAAATCATGTGGTATTTATGAAATAGTAAGTGAAAATGGGAGACGTTCCTACAAAATTTTTGCAAATAATGAGGACTTACAGTTATACCTAAAAAAGAATAAAGGTAAAACCTGTAAAGATACAAAGCCTATTTTTGCTGTTGAAGAATATAAAGAATATGCAAATACACAAATACGAAAATTGACTTCTAACGAAATACAGAAATATATGTCAGAGCGATAACTTCCAGTTTGTAAAAGTCAATAAATCCAAAGATAAATTTGAAGTTAGGAGACTGGTACTATGAAAGGATTTGAACGTAAAAACCAATTATTTTCTCTTTGCGGATTGAATTGCGGATTATGCCCTATGCTTTTGGGAAATTACTGTGGCGGTTGTGGCAATGGTAATCAATCATGCAGAATTGCGAAATGTAGTCTTGAACATGGAAAGATTGAATATTGCTATGAATGCAGACAATATCCATGCGAAAAATATCAACACATTGATGATTATGATTCTTTCATCACGCATAAACGGCGAAAAGCAGATTTAGAAAGAGCAAAAAACATAGGCATTGAGCAATATAATCTTGAACAGCAGGAAAAAACACAAATTCTTTCTTACTTACTTTCTAACTATAATGACGGGCGTAGAAAGACTTTCTTTTGTGTGGCAGTTAATTTATTAGATCTTTCAGAATTGCAAGAAGCAATGAAACAAATACAATCCAATGACGAATTGTCCTTACTACCATTTAAGGCACAATGCTTGTATGTGGTAGAGGTGTTTCGGAAGATTGCTGAAAGGAGAAATATAAAACTGAAACTTATCAAAAAAAAGTGATTTTCAAATTTGAAATTGTAACAAAGATTATTTATATAACGAACGGAGGTATAACTTTGGAAACAGTAGAGTTAAGATTTCAATATACTCAAAGTGAATATATAAAAGCAGAAAGGCAATATTTAATTTCTAGTAAAACTATACATAAATATGATATTGCTTTAGTCGCTGTATTTTTGTTGCTGTCAGTCATTTATATGCTGTTCTCCTCTTTTAGCGTATTTAGTATTTTAATATTTGGATTGATAATTGTTGTAACTGCATTGGGAAGCTATTTATATATCCTAATGCCTATACTGAAATTCAAACAAACTGCAAAATATCATGAGGAATATACGCTGGTATTTTCTAAGGAAAACATTAAATTTAAAACACAAAGCATTGACTCAGAAGTGAAGTGGGACATCTACTCTGCACTATGGGAAAGCCATGATTTTTATTACTTAATTCAAGCACCACGATTATATACGTTAATTCCCAAAAGAGTTTTTAAAGACCTAAACGAAAAACAGCTATTTGAAGAAATTGCACAATCAAGAGTTAAAACAACAAAGCACGTATAATGAACATACCCTACAATGTAACAACTTCATATTCATACACACAAAGCGGTTAGTCTTTTAAGATTGACTGCTTTTTTCATACTTAAATTTAAGATTGGAGTGATTGATTTATGCGAATGATTTTGAATAAAGGACACCGTATCAGAGCCAGCGACAAGCACCTTGTCTACCATTTTTCCATAGGGACGCTTCTGTTTGTATTCGTGGTAGTTCTTCTGCTACTGAATATGAAACAGCTCATGCGTACTGATTGGGAGCATATCAGCTTGTTAGAGAACGGCTTGACGCTTTCCCCTTACAACTTCATAACCATACTGATAGCGACTGGTGTTTGTGCATTGGTCGCTTTTTGGTATTACCGCTTCTGCCATGACAGTTTCAAGAAGCTACTGCACCGTCAAAAGCTGGCAAGAATGATACTGGAAAACAAGTGGTATGAAGCCGATACTGTACAAGACGGCGGTTTTTTTACTGACCTGCAAAGCAGATCAAGGGAAAAAATCGTCTGGTTTCCAAAGATTTACTATCAAATGGAAAAAGGATTGCTTCATATCCGCTGTGAAATTACGCTGGGGAAATATCAAGACCAGCTCTTACGATTAGAGGATAAATTGGAAAGTGGCTTGTATTGTGAACTGACCGACAAGACCTTACATGACGGCTATATCGAATATACACTGCTTTATGATATGATAGCGAACCGCATTACCATTGACGAAGTGAAAGCAGAAAACGGCTGTCTTAGACTGATGAAAAATCTTGTATGGGAATATGACGCACTTCCTCACGCTCTGATTGCTGGTGGAACTGGTGGCGGTAAAACGTATTTTCTGCTGACGCTTATTGAAGCTCTGCTACATACGAACGCTATTCTTTACATCTTAGACCCGAAGAACGCTGACCTTGCAGACTTAGGTACAGTTATGGGAAATGTATATCACACCAAAGAAGAAATGATTGATTGCGTCAATGCCTTTTATGAGGGCATGGTACAAAGAAGCGAAGAAATGAAGCAACACCCGAACTATAAGACGGGCGAAAACTACGCCTATCTGGGACTGCCCCCCTGTTTTCTTATCTTTGATGAATATGTGGCGTTTTTTGAAATGCTGGGGACAAAGGAAAGCGTAAGTTTACTTAGCCAGTTAAAGAAAATCGTTATGTTAGGACGACAAGCAGGCTATTTTCTGATTGTTGCCTGCCAGCGTCCAGACGCAAAATATTTCTCGGACGGTATCAGAGATAATTTCAATTTCCGTGTAGGGTTGGGACGTATCAGCGAATTAGGTTACGGTATGCTGTTTGGTTCTGATGTGAAAAAACAGTTTTTCCAGAAGCGTATCAAAGGGCGTGGCTATTGCGATGTGGGAACAAGCGTCATAAGTGAATTTTACACGCCTTTAGTCCCGAAAGGATATGATTTTTTGCAGAACATAGGTTCTCTTACATATGCAAGGCAGGACGGGACGGCGACGTGCGAAGCGAAAGGCGACGGCACGGACTAGCCGTTGCTGGTGTGGCGGTAGCCACGCCAGCAGATACAAGCCCCTCATTATCTAACAGAGGGGCACAATTACGCTGGAAACTGGTTCAAAAACCTTTGAAAGTCCGCTAGTTATTAGGGTTTTCTCTATTTTCAGCCATTTGTGATAATCGCTTGAAATTATCACAAAATCACAAAAATATCACGATTGGGGGTATGACAACTGAATGATACTGATTTTCTCAACGCCTTGAAAGCAAAACGCAATGATTATGGCGTATCGCAGACAAGGCTTGCAATCATGGCTGGTATCAGCCGTGAACATCTAAGCCGTATCGAAGCTGGCAAGGTAGCACTGACCGAGGACATGAAGCACAAACTACTGGAAGCTGTGGAAAAATTCAATCCCGAAGCTCCCATGTTCCTGCTCTTTGATTATGTGCGTATCCGATTTCCCACACTGGATATACAGCACGTTATCAAGGACATTCTAAAGCTGAATGTAGACTATATGCTTCACGAAGATTTCGGGCATTACAAGTACACCGAGCATTACTATATCGGGGACGTGTTCGTTTATACTTCACAAGACAAGGAAAAAGGTGTCCTGCTGGAACTGAAAGGCAAAGGCTGTCGCCAGTTTGAAAGCTACCTGCTGGCACAGGAGCGAAGCTGGTATGACTTCCTCATGGACGCATTAGTTAATGGCGGTGTGATGAAGCGTATCGACCTAGCTATCAACGACAGAACGGGCTTACTGGATATTCCAGAACTGATAGAGAAATGCAAGAACGAGGAATGTATTTCTAAATTTCGTTCTTTCAAGAACTATGGTTCTGGGGAGCTGGTAAAGCACAACGAAGTCAACAAGGACGGCATGGGACACACGCTTTATATTGGTTCATTTACCAGTGAAGTCTACTTCTGTGTCTATGAAAAGAATTATGAACAATCCTCAAAATTGGGAATACCGATTGAGGAAGTCCCCATTAAAAACCGATTTGAGATACGTCTGAAAAATGAACGTGCCTACTATGCCGTGAGAGAACTGCTGACCCACTACGACGCAGAGCTGACGGCATTTTCTATTATCAACCAGTATATCCGCTTTGCCGATAAGGAAGTAGGCAAACGAAAAAGTGACTGGAAAACAAATGCACGCTGGTCTTGGTTCATTGGTGAGGGGCGACCGCCCGTGAAGCTGACGACAAAGCCAGAGCCTTATACTCTGCAAAGAACGCTGAACTGGCTACAAAGGCAGGTTGCCCCGACTTTGAAAATGCTGAAACAGATAGACGCAGGCAATCAGACCGACTATCTCAAAACTATTGAACAGCAGGCAAAACTGACGGACAAGCACAAGCAGATCGTGAAGCAACAGACGGCTTCGGTGGATGAACTGATAAAACAAGAAAAGGAGTGATTGATGATGATATGGGAATTGATTAAGGACTTACTGCTGGTATCACTTGGCATGGGTATCGGCGTGGTTCTGATGTGTATTATGAGTGTCGGAAAGGAAGCTGACCGACACATTATTGAATTAAAGGAAAGCGAGGAAAAATAAATGAATTTCGGGCAAAATTTATATACATGGTTTTTAAGCAACGCCCAGAGCTTAGTGCTTATGGCGATTGTGGTTATTGGTATTTACTTAGGGTTTAAACGTGAGTTTTCAAAACTTATCGGCTTCTTGGTGGTTGCCTTAGTTGCTGTTGGATTGGTATTCAATGCAGGCGGTGTCAAAGATGTACTCTTAGAGCTGTTCAATAAGATTATCGGAGCATAATAAATAGTGCTAACCAGCTTTAACAATGTTATAATTTACATATAAGATATTGGAAGGGTGGGTTAAAAATATGGCAAAAGATAATGCTTCAATTTTCCTAAAAGATACGTTTATGAAAACTGTAAAAAATAGAATTGAAGAAGCGGAAACGGAAGCTGAAGCTAAAGAAGTCATAGAAAAATTAGAAAAAATTGATTTGAGTGACTTATTTAAAGAAATGCTTTTCAAAATGGCTGATGATACTACTCAATATATGAAAAAAACAATGTATGAAGAGGTCATGGCTTTTAGGGCAGGAGAAGAGGAATTTATAGTCAGACAAGAACAAAAATGGTATAGAGGCTTTGTCGCTTCAGAAGCAATGTATATTATGACATTAGAAGTTGCTGAGTCCTATGTCCAGTATGTCAACGATTTAAGTATTGAAGAAAAAATTCAAAATAATAACACTTTTTTGGCTATGCTACATATCCATGGACGAGCTTTACAAGAATTTCTTGAAATTATTACCCTTATGAAAAATGGATTTGCAGATGGTGCATATGCTAGGTGGCGTTCTATGTATGAACTCTCCATAATAGCTTCATTTATAACAGAAAATGGAGAAAATGTTGCAAAAGCATTTATTGAAGCTAGCGAAACGGACGATAGATATGAATGGGCACGAGCAAGTGATTTGTTTTCTTCTAAAAAAAGATATATAAGTTTTAATGATATTCAAACTCATTGCGATATGAATACCAAAGTCTGGAGAAAACAATATGACTTAGCGAATAAAACTGTTCATGCTTCACCACAGGGAACATTTGCACGTTTAGGTAATATGAAGACAGAAAATATTATTCCCGTTGGCAGAAGTGATTACGGAATTACAACACCTGCAGAACATTCAGCCATATCTTTAGCACAGATTACAAGTATGTTTTTAAATATTTTTCCTTATGGAGATGGCATTGTCGCAATAAAAAATATAAATAATTGGATTGATGTCGTTCGAGAAATATATTTTAAAACGCATGATGAAGTTTTTCCAGAAGCTCCACCTCTTTGGAACAATGATTTGGAAAAATTTGGAGATTATGAATAAACATAATTAAGCGGTTACTCCATTGGAGATTAACCGCTTTTTCTATACTCAAATTTAAGATTAGAGTGATTGCTTGAAAGATATATTTTCGGATATGCAGGCAAGGATTGGTTGTACCTACATTTCAGATTTACCACATCATAAACGTATGGTGTGGCAGGAAATGAAGCAACTGAACCTTGCCGATTATCCGCAGAAACAATTAGAAGATTTTGCAGGCTATGTCTTTGGTGTCCCTTACACTAGCATAGCTGAAGCATGAAAGAAAGGACGTGAAAACCTATGAATGAAATGCGTGTCTGTATCGAAAGCCGACTACACACTTCTGAAGAAATCCGTTCCGCATGGTTCACACTTCCCATTGACGAGGAAGAACTGGAAGAACAGATAGGCGTTCCTATCGACAGTGAAGATTACCGTATCACAGAAATGGAACTGTCTTTTGCTGATGAAGTCGGCGAAGATACGACTATTGAAAAGCTGAATGACCTTTACCATACCTTTGAAAGTCTGCCACTTGATTTACAAGAGGACTACGGGGAACTGATGTGTTACTTTACCAGCCTTGACGAACTGCACCAGCACCGCCATGACGTGATACATTATTCATGGTGTAAAAACATGGCTGATGTGGCAAGGCATTTGTTGGACAATGACCCTGCTTTTTCTGCCATTGAGGAACGCCTGACCCGTTACTTTGATTACGATGCCTACGGACAGTATCTTGATGATAATGGAAAATTTATAGAAACAGACCACGGTATCTATGAACTGCCGTAGAAATGGGGTGTTGCTATGGTAGAGGATATGCGTGTATATATCGCTAATCTTGGGAAATACAATGAGGGGTATCTGGTCGGCGACTGGTTCTCTTTTCCGATTGATGAAGAAGATGTTGCCGAGCGTATCGGCTTGAATGAACGATACGAAGAATACGCCGTACATGATACGGAAAACTTTCCCATTGAGATTGGCGAATATATCTCGATTGAAGAACTCAATGAAATGTTTGAAATGATTGAAGAATTACCCGACTACATCACGGACGAGCTGGACGAGTTTATCTCTCATTACGGCAGTCTGGAAGAAGTGTACGACCATAAGGACGACGTGTATTGCTATTCCGATTGTGAAACCATGACCGACGTTGCTTATTACTTCATAGATGAAATGCAGATGTTAGGGGAAATCCCCCCACAGTTACAGAACTATATCGACTATGAAGCATACGGCAGGGATTTATCCTTTGAGGGAACTTTTATTGAAACAAGCTACGGTATGTGTGAAATACTGTGGTAAGAAGCTGGAAGATCAGCGACAAGCATTGTTGCTTCTGACAGCTTTTTCTATTGGGGACAGTCTGAAAAACGGCTGTCCTTTTCTATTATGTGAAATCTCATAAAGAGATACCACTATGCCGTGAAGAACACGGCAGGAATAAAGAAAGGAGTTGAAACGAAAACATGAAAAAGATTAAAAGCTATACGGGTATCTGGAACGTGGAAAAAGTCTTGTATGCAATCAATGATTTTAACCTGCCCTTTCCCGTTACCTTTACACAGATTACATGGTTTGTGATAACCGAGTTTATCATCATTCTGTTTGGGGACTTACCGCCCTTATCCATGATTGAGGGGGCATTTCTGAAATATTTCGGTATTCCCGTAGCTCTTACATGGTTCATGTCGCAAAAGACCTTTGACGGCAAGAAGCCTTACAGTTTTCTAAAGTCCATGATTACCTACGGGCTTCGACCAAAGACCACTTATGCAGGAAAAGCCGTGAAACTGGATAAGCAGGTATTACATGAAACTATCACGGCAGTAAGGAGTGTGAGCTATGTTCCCGATTAAATATATCGACAATAACCTTGTCTGGAACAAGGACAATGAGGTATTCGCCTACTATGAGCTGATACCTTACAATTACAGTTTTCTATCTGCTGAACAGAAATTCATTGTGCATGACAGCTTCCGACAGCTTATCGCACAGTCCCGTGAGGGCAAGATACACGCCTTGCAGATTGCCACGGAAAGCTCAATCCAAAGCATACAAGAACAGTCAAAAAAGCTGGTAATGGGGCGATTGAAAGACGTTGCCTATCAGAAGATAGACGAGCAGACCGAAGCGTTAGTAAGCATGATTGGGGATAATCAAGTAGACTACCGCTTTTTTCTTGGCTTCAAGCTCATGGTAACGGAAGAACAATTTAATTTGAAGAACATTAAAAAATCGGCGTGGCTGACATTCAAGGAGTTTATCCATGAAGTGAACCATACGCTGATGAATGACTTTGTATCTATGCCGAATGATGAAATCAACCGTTACATGAAAATGGAAAAGCTGTTAGAAAACAAAATCAGCCGACGCTTCAAAGTAAGACGCTTAGATAAAAACGACTTCGGCTATCTGATTGAACACATCTACGGCAGGGACGGTGTCGCCTATGAAGATTATGAGTATTCGCTACCAAAGAAGAAACTGAAAAAGGAAACGCTGATAAAGCATTATGACTTGATACGTCCGACCCGTTGCCTTGTGGAAGAAAACCAGCGACATTTACGCTTGGAACATGAGGACAGCGAAAGCTACGTTTCCTGCTTTACCGTCAATGCGATTGTCGGCGAGCTTGATTTTCCGTCCAGCGAAATCTTCTATTTTCAGCAACAGCAGTTTACCTTTCCCGTTGATACCAGCATGAATGTAGAAATTGTGGAGAACCGAAAAGCGTTATCGACAGTAAGAAATAAAAAGAAAGAGTTAAAAGATTTAGACAATCACGCCTATCAGTCTGGCAGTGAAACCAGTTCAAATGTAGTGGACGCACTAGACAATGTGGACGAGCTGGAAATGGATTTAGACCAGTCCAAAGAAAGTATGTATAAGCTCTCTTATGTTATCCGTGTATCTGCTCCCGACCTTGACGAACTGAAACGACGCTGTGATGAAGTCAAGGACTTCTACGACGATTTGAACGTCAAGCTGGTACGTCCTGCTGGCGATATGTTGGGGCTTCATTCTGAATTTTTACCAGCCAGCAAGCGATACATCAATGACTATGTGCAGTATGTAAAATCCGACTTCTTAGCAGGACTTGGCTTTGGAGCGACACAGCAGTTAGGGGAAAATACGGGTATCTATATAGGCTATTCCGTTGATACGGGACGCAATGTATATTTACAGCCGTCCCTTGCCAGTCAAGGTGTAAAAGGAACGGTTACAAATGCTCTGGCTTCTGCCTTTGTTGGAAGTCTTGGCGGTGGAAAATCATTCTGTAACAATCTGCTTGTTTATTATTCTGTGCTGTTTGGCGGTCAGGCGGTCATCTTAGACCCGAAAAGTGAACGTGGCAACTGGAAAGAAACCTTGCCAGAAATCGCCCATGAAATCAATATCGTAAACCTTACCAGCGACAGAGAAAACGCAGGACTTCTTGACCCATTCGTGATTATGAAGAATGTCAAAGACGCTGAAAGTCTGGCAATCGACATTCTCGCATTCCTTACGGGGATCTCATCGAGGGACGGCGAGAAGTTCCCCGTACTTAGAAAGGCGGTGCGTGCCGTTACCCAAAGCGACCAGCGAGGATTGCTCCATGTGATTGAGGAATTAAGAAAGGAAGATACGCCTATCTCACGCAACATTGCCGACCATATCGACAGCTTCACGGACTACGATTTTGCACATCTGCTGTTTTCAGACGGTACGGTGGAAAATGCAATCAGTTTAGATAACCAGCTCAATATCATTCAAGTAGCTGACTTAGTGCTACCCGATAAAGACACCACCTTTGAGGAATACACGACCATTGAACTATTGTCTGTTTCCATGCTGATTGTAATTAGTACCTTTGCCTTAGATTTTATCCATTCGGACAGAAGTATTTTCAAGATTGTAGACCTTGACGAAGCGTGGGCGTTCTTAAATGTGGCACAAGGCGAAACGCTCTCTAACAAGCTGGTTCGTGCTGGTCGTGCCATGCAGGCAGGCGTATATTTTGTAACACAGTCTTCGGGGGACGTGTCAAAGGAAAGTCTGAAAAACAATATCGGTTTAAAATTCGCTTTCCGTAGTACCGACATCAACGAGATTAAGCAGACCCTTGAATTTTTCAGCATTGACAAAGAGGACGAGAACAACCAGAAGCGACTTCGTGATTTGGAAAACGGGCAATGCCTATTACAAGATTTATACGGACGTGTGGGCGTGGTGCAGATACACCCAGTCTTTGAAGAATTACTGCACGCCTTTGATACCAGACCGCCGATACAGAGAAATGAGGTGGAGTGATGAAAGAAAGGATAAAAAGTGCGTTCACAAGAAAAAAGATACTTCACGTTCTCAAAATGGCTCTGTTCGTCGTGGCACTGTCCCTTATCCTGCTTTCACTCTTGGGAACGGTGGTACACGCAACGGGACTTGTGGACGACACTGTCAATACCGAAAACCTTTATTCAAAATATCCGCTGTCGAATTATCAGCTTGATTTCTATGTGGATAATAGCTGGTCGTGGCTTCCGTGGAACTGGCTGGACGGGATTGGAAAAAGTGTGCAATATGGGCTTTACTGCATTACAAATTTCGTCTGGACTATCAGCTTGTATTTAAGCAATGCTACGGGGTATGTGGTGCAGGAAGCCTACAAGCTGGATTTTATCAACGATATGGCAGACAGTATCGGCAAAAGCATACAGACCCTTGCAGGGGTTACCGAAAACGGCTTTTCTACTTCTGGATTTTATGTGGGATTTCTACTTCTGATTATCTTAGTAGTGGGTATTTATGTTGCCTATACGGGACTGATAAAAAGGGAAACCAGCAAGGCACTTCACGCCGTTATCAACTTTGTAGTGGTGTTTCTTTTATCTGCTTCCTTTATTGCCTACGCTCCTGACTACATCAAGAAAATAAATGACTTTTCATCAGACATCAGCACCGCTTCACTGGACTTGGGAACAAAAATCATGCTTCCCGACAGCGACAGCAAGGGCAAGGATAGCGTGGACTTAATAAGGGACAGCCTATTTTCCATACAAGTACAACAGCCGTGGCTACTGCTTCAATTCGGTAATTCCGATATAGAGGAAATCGGTTCTGACCGTGTGGAAGCTCTGGTATCGGCAAGCCCAGAGGACGAGGACGGCGAAATAAGGGAAAATGTCGTCAAGACCGAGATTGAGGACAATGACAACAACAATCTGACGATACCGCAGGTCGTGAACCGTTTAGGTATGGTGTTCTTCCTGCTTATCTTCAACTTAGGAATAACCATATTTGTATTCTTGCTTACGGGCATGATGTTATTTAGCCAGATACTTTTTATCATTTTCGCAATGTTTTTGCCTATCAGTTTTCTACTTTCCATGATACCGAGCTATGAAAGTATGGCAAAGCAGGCAATCGTCCGTGTGTTCAATACCATTATGACAAGGGCTGGTATTACGCTGATTGTAACGGTAGCCTTTAGTATTTCCAGTATGTTCTACAACATATCGACGGACTACCCGTTCTTTATGGTGGCGTTCTTGCAGATAGTGTGTTTTGCAGGTATCTACATGAAGCTGGGCGATTTAATGAGTATGTTCTCTTTAAACGCTGGCGACAGTCAAAGCATGGGACGGAGAATATTCCGCAGACCGTATCTGTTCATGCGACATAGGGCTAGACGTATGGAACATAGGCTTGCAAGAGCTGTTAGTGCTGGTGGTGTCGCTGGTGCGGTGGCTGGTGGTGTCGTTGTCGGTTCAAAATCTACACGCCAGAATGGAACAAAGAACAATCGTGGAAATACAAGCTCCAGCATGGGGCAGAAAGCAGGTTCAGCCGTGGGAGCTGTCCTTGATACAAAGAATAAGGTCAAGGACAAGGCAACTGCTGTCAAAGAAAATATCAAAGATATGCCGACACAGACCGCTTATGCGGTTCATTCTGCCAAAGAAAAGGCAAAGTCCAGTGTGTCCGACTTCAAGCGTGGTGTGGTGCAGGAACAAGAAAACCGCCAGTCTGGACGTTTCGAGAAACAACAGCTACACAGACAGAATATCGCTGACAAGCGTATGGAGCTTCAAAAGGCACAAGAAGCAAGGCAGGCAGGTAAGAAAACGGACGGATCAGCGACAAGCGGAGCTACCCGTCCCCATGAAAGACCAGCGACTACTTCTAAGGTCAATGTGGAAAAACAGCAGGAAGTCAAACGCCCTGCCACAGCTTCTACGGTTAAGAATAATGAAGTCAAAACAAATGTTGTCAAGGAACGTCCGCTATCTTCTGGTGGTTCATCAGCAAAGACCGTCAATCAAGAAACCATAAGACAGAATTACAAGGCTGACCGTGTTACGAAAACAACCGTTCAGAAGCATACACAGCAGAATACCGAAAAGAACAAACGAACCTTATTCAAGAAAGGACAAAAGAAGAAATGAAACTAAGACATATCGCTATCATTGGCAGTCTGTTTCCTATCCTCTTTTCTATTGTATTATTCTTTGGGGTTCTGATTAGTGCCGAGGACGACGACGGGGGCAACGGTTATTCCTCTAATTACGTTGGTATGAACCTATCTGCCGAAGTCTTGAAACATCAGCCTATGGTAGAAAAGTATGCCAGAGAAAACGGCATTTCCGAGTATGTCAATGTGTTGCTGGCAATCATACAAGTGGAAAGTGGCGGTACAGCCGAGGACGTTATGCAAAGTTCTGAAAGTCTGGGACTACCGCCCAACTCATTAGATACAGAAAGCTCAATCAAGCAGGGGTGTAAATATTTTGCGTCCCTGCTTTCTTCCTGCAAAAATCAAGGTATCAGTGATATAAATGTCGTGATACAGTCCTATAACTATGGCGGTGGCTATGTGGGATATGTGGCAGGAAATGGAAAAAAGCATACATTCAATCTTGCGGAAAACTTCGCAAGGGATAAGTCGGGCGGTCAGAAAGTAATCTATACGAACCCTATCGCTGTGGCAAAGAACGGGGGCTGGCGTTATGGCTATGGAAATATGTTTTATGTGGAGCTTGTGAACCAGTATCTTGTTGTCAATCAAGTATCGGGCGAACTGGCACAAAGGATAATGAATGAAGCGTTGAAGTATCAAGGTTGGAAATACGTGTATGGGGGCAGTAACCCAAACACTTCTTTTGATTGTAGCGGACTGACCCAGTGGTGTTATGGCAAGGCTGGTATCTCTTTACCGAGAACCGCACAAATGCAGTATGACGCAACACAGCATATCCCACTATCGCAGGCAAAGGCTGGCGATTTGGTCTTTTTCCACAGTACCTACAATGCAGGAAGCTATGTAACCCATGTCGGTATCTATGTAGGAAATAATCAGATGTATCATGCAGGCGATCCTATCGGATATACCGACCTTAATAATTCGTATTGGCAACAGCACTTGATTGGTGCTGGAAGAATAAAACAGTAGAAAGGATTGGAAACCATGTTTAAAAAGAAAGAAAAACCAGTAAAAGAAAAAAAGGTGCGTACTGTCAAGGTAGGCACACATAAGAAATCTGTGATTGCATTATGGGTGGTACTTATTGCCAGCGTATCATTTGGTGTGTATAAGAACTTTACCGCTATTGATATGCACACGGTACATGAAACAGAAACAATACAGCTAAGACTAAATGACACCAACGGGATTGAAAATTTCGTGAAAAATTTCTGTAAGTCCTACTATACATGGGATAACAGCAAGGAAGCTATCGAAGCAAGGATGCAGGCAATCAGCAACTATCTGACAAAGGAGTTGCAGGACTTAAACCTTGATACCATAAGAACCGATATACCGACCAGCTCCGTTGTTACAAATGTGCTGATTTGGGATATAGAACAGTCTGGAACGGACGATTTTATCGCTACCTACGAAGTAGATCAGCAGATAAAAGAGGGAGAACAGACAACGAATGTCAAAGCAACCTATACCGTAAAAGTCCATGTGGACGCTGACGGGGATATGGTAATCATTCAGAACCCGACACTTGCACCAGCGGTTGAGAAATCCGATTATGAACCAAAGGCACACGAAGCAGACGCAAGCGTGGACGCTGATACTGTGAATGACGCTACGGCATTTTTAGAAACATTCTTTAAGCTATACCCGACAGCAACGGAAAAAGAACTTTCCTACTATGTAGCTGGCAATGTGCTTGAACCTATCGGCAGGGACTACCTCTATTCTGAATTAGTCAATCCCGTGTTTACGGCTGACGGGGATAATGTGAAAGTCAAGGTTGCCGTGAAATTCATAGACAATCAGACAAAGGCAATGCAGGTATCACAGTTTGAACTTGTGCTACATAAGGATAGCAACTGGAAAATTATTATGTAAGATATTTTGTTGGCAGGCTCTATTTTCGGATTTAGTCTGCCTTTTCTGTAGCAAATGTGCTGCACTAACAAGCGATTTCATTGTATTTTAAGCAATTAAATCTTTCTTGACAATTTTATCTTAAATCATATATTTATGGATATTGACTTTCTGCTTACAATAAGTTATTATATGACTATAAAACCAAATCAGTCATATAGGAGGTATGTGGTATGTATAAAGAAGTTGGTATTTCTTCAAATAATGTTCCGATAACACTTTCTATCTGGTATACAGAAAGAAGTAGTCCTACCATTGTTTTTTTGCCGGGTACTATGTCACACCCTCTCATGTATGAGAATTTTCTATGTGGTTTGAGTGAAAGAGGATTTAATATAATAGGCATTCACTATCTTTCACACGGAAAAAGCCCTAAAATCAAAAAAAATTATACAATGGAAGATTTGCTGCATAATGTATATGACGCAACGACTTACGGAATAGAAAATTTTGGTGAAAACATAGCTGTCATGGGTTCCAGTCAAGGTGGGATTTTAGCTGCAATGGCGGCGGGTAGGGACACAAGGTTAAAAGCCGTTTTTCCACATAATATCATGCTGACTACATTAAAAGAAACTATGAGCTTAACAAAATATCCCGCATGGTCACACCGTTTTATGGGGCTGATACAGTTGGGCTTTCGTGTAGGTGGAAAATTGCTGCCTAACTATAAGGTTCCAGGAGACGCTTATTTAGACTATGACAGAGTATTTTATAGTGAACAGGCAAAACAAGATTGCTTAAATGACCCTATGCTTTTACCCTATTATCCTTTAAGATTTGTCGCCAGCTTATTTAATGCTGACTTATCGTGCTTGGAGAATGGGGCTATACAATGTCCTGTTATTTTAATTACTGCCAAAGGCGATCCGCTTTTTAGCTTTGATTATACCAACAAAGTATTTGATTTAATTCATGTACCGAAAAAGGAATTACTTACTTTAGAGCTTAATCGTCACATGATTTTTAATGAGGACACGGACACTACAATAAACGCATTGGAAGCTACCTTGCATAAATATCTTGGATAGTATATTGATTATATAATCAGTAAATGTTATACTTTTCATGACGATAAAAACATTTTAGTCATAAGGGGGTTATGAGTTTGCCACGATTTACGGAACAAGAAAAAGAAATCATAAACAGTAAACTTTTGATAGAGGGAGAAAAGCTGTTTTCATTACACGGCTTAAAAAAAGTAACAGTTGATGATTTAGCAGCTGCTGTAAACATATCAAAAGGTTCATTCTATGCTTTTTATCCCAGTAAAGAACATCTATATGTGGAAATCAATTTTCGCTTACAAAAAGAGTTATTTACAAGTATAGAAACAACCGTTAAAAAGAAAAAGTATAAGAACCATAGAGATTTAGCAAAGGACGTTATCATGCTAAGTTTAACGGGGGTGATTACTTCGCCTATTCTTTCACAGATTGATTTATCTTTAATGGACTATCTGCAAAGAAAAATATCGTCAGATATTTTTGAGAATCATATGTACAGTGATATTCGTATATTGGAGATACTGGAAGGTTTAGGGGTTGTATTTTTGGTTCCGCATACGGTTATCATAAAATCCCTGTATTCTGTTTTATCCTGTTTGGAACAATTCAAAGAGGACGAAGAATTGAATATGATACAAAATCTTTTAGTGAATGGTATTATTCAGCAAGTAGTAGCAGAGTAATAATTTTGTTTGGTTATTTGACAAGCAAGTGGCCAAACAAATTTTTTACAGTTTATATGACTATATATCTATAAACGTCATAAAGTTAAAGGAGGAAAGAATAATGATTGATGTAAAAAAACTGTATTTTAGCTATACTGACAAACCGTTTGTTGAGAATGTAAGTTTCCATGTTGGGAGAGGAGAAATTTTCGGTTTTTTAGGACCCTCTGGTGCTGGGAAATCAACTATTCAAAAAATTTTAACTGGGCTTAATACAAGTTATAAAGGCAGCGTAAAAGTTGCAGGTACAGAAATAAGGGAGCATACAAATCGGTTTTATGAAAATATTGGAGTAGACTTTGAATTTTCAACCTGCTACGAGAAATTCACAGCACGACAAAATCTCGCCTATTTTGCTTCTCTATATGACAAGCAACCTCGGTCTATTGATGAATTATTGCATATGGTAGGCTTAGAAAATGATGGGGACAAAAAAGTTGCTGACTTTTCCAAAGGTATGCGTTCTCGCTTGAATTTCATTAAAGCGTTAGTCCATGACCCTGATATATTATTCCTTGATGAACCTACAAGCGGTCTTGACCCTACAAATAATCGTTTAATGAAAGATATTATTCTTGCGGAAAAGAAACGCGGAAAAACGATTATCATTACTACTCACAATATGTTTGACGCAACAGAGCTATGTGACCAAGTAGCCTTTATTGTTGCCGGAAAAGTCAGTGCATTGGATAGCCCGCATAATTTGATTATGTCAAGGGGAGCTGCCAAAATACACTATACCTACTATGATAAAGGCGAGAAAACCGGAGAATGTCTGCTTGATAGAACCACAGAAGATAAGTTGTTAAAAAGTTTAATTTCCGAAAACCGTTTGCTTTCTATTCATAGTAGTGAGCCTACATTAAATGATATTTTTGTTGATATTACAGGGAGGACACTTCAATGAGATTGGGACGTTTAATTTGTGGTGATATACATTTCCAATGGAAATATGGTTTCTATTTTATCTACTTTATATTAACAGTTTTATATGTGTGTGGGATTGCCGCTTTGACGGGACATTGGAAAACGGATATTGCTTCTATCATGATATACTCTGACCCAGCAGCAATGGGATTGTTTTTTATGGGAGCGATTGTCCTCTTGGAAAAAAGTCAAAAGGTGTTAAATGCTATGGTAGTATCGCCTGTAAAAGTATCGGAGTACATACTTTCAAAAACAGTTGCGTTAATTGCCATATCTACGGTAATTGCAATGATATTAGGATTCGTTTCCGGTAGCAATCAGTTACTTAGTATCGCAGTTGGTACAGCTTTGACATCAGCAATCTTTACTATGCTTGGCATTATTGCGGCTACAAAAATTTCAAACTTGAACCAATTTCTCATTGTGATTATGTCGATAGAAATTGTTTGCTTTGTTCCACCTATCGTTGGTCTGTTTGTAAAGTTACCAGATATATTCCGCTTTTTTCCGTTCACAGCTTGCATGAACCTCATAACTGGAAAAAGCATTTTACTATCGTTTGATATGGTACTTGTAATTGCTACGTTGATTATCCTCTACATAGTTGCGCGACATACAGTTAAGCATATGTGGAGAAGTTTGGGAGGTGTAAAGCTATGAAAAGGATATTATCCAGTACCATACAGGTATTTAAGCAAATTAAGAGCGACCCTATGATGTTTGCAGCTTGTTTTACGCCTTTTGTCATGGGAGCTTTGATTAAATTCGGTATTCCCTTTCTTGAAAGAATAACAGATTTTTCTTTGCAAGCATACTATCCGATCTTTGATTTATTACTTTCTATCATGGCTCCTGTATTGCTCTGCTTTGCATTTGCAATGATTACATTAGAGGAAATCGACGATAAAGTGTCACGGTACTTTTCGATTACCCCTCTTGGTAAGTCGGGGTATCTCTTTACAAGGTTGGGAGTACCCTCAATTATTTCGGCGGTCATCGCTTTTATTGTACTGTTACTTTTTTCATTAGAAAAGTTGTCCATTGGAATGACAATATGTTTGGCGCTTCTCGGCTCAGTACAGGCAATTATTGTTTCACTTATGATTATCACATTATCAAGCAATAAATTAGAGGGTATGGCAGTTACAAAACTAGCTGCACTTACATTGCTCGGAATACCAGCCCCCTTTTTTATTGATAGTTACTACCAGTTCGCGGTTGGCTTCCTTCCATCATTTTGGGTAGCGAAAGCCATGCAGAATGAAGCGGTTCTTTATTTCTCCATAGGATTGGTGGTAGCTTTAGTCTGGTACTACTTCCTTACAAAACGTCTGTTTCGGAAGCTGGCAGGATAAGGAGGCATATTATGGAAAAAGGTAGACTTCTGCAAAACAAAAATATGAATAAGGCTATTCAGGTTTCCAAAATTACACTAATCATCAATCTGAGTTTATCGCTACTTAAATTTGCTGCTGGATATATAGGAAAGTCAAGTGCTATGCTGTCGGACGCTGTACACTCGGCTTCTGATGTATTAAGCACAATCGTTGTGATGGTTGGAATTAAAATATCAGAAAAACAGCCTGATAGAGAACATCCTTATGGGCATGAACGTATGGAATGTGTGGCTTCCATTATTCTCTCTGTTGCATTGGCTATAACGGGTGCTGGAATAGGATATTCAGGTATCAAGAAAATCTTTTCAGGACAGTACAATACGCTTTCTGTCTCTAGTGGAATCGCACTTACGGCGGCAGTCTTATCCATTGTTATAAAAGAGTGGATGTACTGGTTTACAAGAAGTGCTGCAAAGCATACAAATTCTGACGCACTTATGGCTGACGCATGGCATCACCGCTCTGATGCACTCTCGTCGGTTGGTTCCTTAATTGGCATTTTAGGAGTGCGTTTAGGCTATGCTATTTTCGACCCTATTGCAAGCGTTGTGATTTGCGGTTGTATCTTAAAAGCTGCTTTGGACATTTTCAAAGAAAGCATTAACAAAATGGTAGACCATAGTTGTGACAATGCTACTGAAACAAAGATTAGGGAAGTTGTGCTTCAGCAGCAAGGGGTTGATGGTATTGATGAATTAAAAACCCGCATGTTTGGAGCGAAAATGTATGTAGATATTGAAATATTAGCTGATGGTAATTTAGCTCTTTATGACGCTCATAGAATTGCTGAGGGAGTCCATCAAACGATTGAAAACAACTTTCCACAATGTAAACATTGTATGGTACATGTTAATACGAATGAACTTCTCTATTCTGCATAGGACAGGGAAGATGATTTAAGACTATTGAAAGGGAAAGGGGGAAATAGGTTATGGAACAATACTGGTGGATTATCATTGTTGTGGTTTTGATTGTCGTTGGCTTACTTAAAATTGTAATTATGAAGAAGTATAACCAAAGGAGAAATTCTAACAATAGTCCAAAAGATAGCGAGGACGACAAGATGTATTAAGGTTTATTGAAATCTGTTATGTTGTAGAATGATGTTTTTAGATACTAGAAAGTGCTTTAAGGGGGCTAACGTTATGGAAAGCTTTGAGTACAATTCTTTCCAATAAACAGTATTTTGCATAGAGAAATGTATGTAGGAAATATGGTGCAAGGCATAAAGCACCAGCGATCGAGAGATCAACCTATGAACCAAAGGCACACTACATTTTATACTACTTGACAAGTAAACGAGCGTTTACTATAATGGTTTACAGAAGTAAACGTTCGTTTACTAAAGAAGGAGGTTGTAAATGTCTGACACAAAAGAAAATATATTAAAAATTGCACTACACTTATTTGCAGTGAATGGTTATGAGGCTGTTTCTGTTAGTATGATTGCGGAAGCCTTGGGAATGACAAAAGGAGCATTATATAAACATTATAAAAATAAGCAAGATATTTTTGACTGTATCGTAGAACGTATGTATCAAATTGATAATAAGCGAGCTAAGGAATATCAAGTACCAGAAAGCACAATAGTGGTAACCCCTAATGCATACAGAAATACAACTATTGAAAGTCTAACAACATTTACTTTTGCACAATACGATTTTTGGGTGACTGATGAATTTGCGTCTAATTTTCGCAAAATGTTAATACTAGAGCAATATAGAAATTTAAAAATGAATATGCTTTATCAAAAATGTCTTGTAAATGGTCCTATCAGTTATATAGAAGATATATTTAATGAAATGATTAAAAAAGGTGTTCTTCAAGAGTGTGATACAAAACAGCTTGCTATTGAATATTATGCGCCATTATTTCTATTGATAAGTGTAGCAGACGCAGTTGAAAATTGTTGGGATTTAAAATCTCAATTAACCACACATGTTAATCAATTTGTCAAGAAATATATTACAAATGAAAAAGTAAAATAATCCTTTATTCTGTCCTGAATGCAAACATAACTTTTTAATTTCAGCAGAGAAACTCAAAATGAATATTGTTATAAGTCACAAATATTAACTATTAAAATATTACAATAATGGAGATGAGAAAATGGAATATATTCGCAGTAAAAAATATTTTACACCCGACTTACAGACAAAAATTATGGGACCGAATCCTATAAAATTACAAGAGGAACTATTACAAAATCATAAAATCCCGTCTGGCAGCTATGTCTGTGACCTTGGAAGTGGACAAGGTTTAACTTCTGTATTTCTTGCAAAAGAATATGGATTTGTTGTTTTTGCAGTTGACTTATGGAGTGAGCCAAAAGAAAATGAAGAATTTTTCAAAAAAATGGGATTATCTTCTGCACAAATTAAATCTGTAAAAGCTGATGCCAATGAACTTAAATTTGAGAAAGAGTTTTTTGATGCTGTAGTAAGTACAGATTCATATAATTATTTTGGACGTGACCCTATATATTTAGATGAAAAATTGCTTCCATTTGTTAAGAAAGGTGGGTTTGTTTATATCACAGTTCCTGGCATGAAGAAAGATTGCCATGACAACCTTCCAGAAGAGTTATTGTTATCATGGACACCAGAAGAACTTGATTATATACATGATATAACATATTGGTCTAACATAATTAGTCATTGTAAGAAGGCAGATTTAATTTCAATATATGAAATGGAAAGTAATTCGGAAGTTTGGTCGGATTGGATAAAGCAAAATAATGAATATGCAATAAATGACCGTAAAGCAATAGAAGCTGGCGGTGGAGATTATCTGAATTTTATTGCTATAATTCTACAAAAAAAATAAATTCTTTAGAACCAGACACTATAATTTGCGTTCTAATATGTTTACCGATTGACATCAATAATTTTATCTTTGAGGGTAATGATTTGAAAATAGAAGAATACAAGAAGATACGAAATTGATAAATTAGAAATTGTAGGTCTGATGAATCAGGAAAACAAGTATTTGAAGGAATGATACGAATCGTATCATACATGTGACAGAGAGATTCTGTTGTTATTTTACGTTTTTTGATAACGTTAAATTGTCGAAAAGACAGATTAACTTTTGAAAGGACGTAGAATAATGAAAAAGAACGGAAAAAAGAATTTATTATTTGGAGTGATACTCCTTGCAACATTTGTAATATGGACAGCTTTGATTCAGATTGTTGATGTGCAGCCTCTTGGGCAGAATGGAACCAATATTGGATTTGCAACATTCAACTGCTGGTTTCATCGTTTGACAGGTGTTCATATGACGCTTTATACGATTACCGACTGGATGGGGCTTGTACCAATTGTTGTATGTCTGATTTTTGCAGGAATTGGACTGGTTCAGTTAATTAAGAGAAGAAGTCTTTTTAAGGTGGATTCAGATATCATCATTTTGGGTGTATATTATGGTATCGTGATACTGGCATATTCAATTTTTGAAATTATCCCAATTAATTACAGACCAATCTTAATTGAAGGAGTGATGGAGGCTTCTTATCCATCTTCTACTACTTTATTGATATTGTGTGTGATGCCTACTTTAATCGAACAGATTCAGCGTAGACTGACCTGTGTTACAACTAAACGAATTATTACGATTACAGTAATTGCTTTTTCAGTATTTATGGTTATCGGAAGATTGATTTCAGGAGTACACTGGTTCACGGATATTGTAGGTGGAGTAATTTTAAGTATGGGATTGTTTACTATTTATAAAGCAGTAGTTATGCTATCGACAAAGAATCAATAGAATAAGCAAGGGAGGTGCAGGTTTTGGAATTCCATGAAAAACTTCAGGAATTAAGAAAGAGCCGGGGATTGACACAAGAAGAACTGGCAGAGGCATTGTTTGTTTCCAGAACTGCTATTTCAAAATGGGAATCAAGAAGAGGATATCCAAGCATAGATTCATTGAAAGAAATATCAAGATATTTTGCAGTGTCTATTGATGATCTGTTATCAGGAGAACAGTTGATTACAATTGCAGAAAAAGAAAATAGATCCAATCTCAATACTATATGCGACTTATTATTGGGGTTTGTTGACTTATTTTCTTTGATGCTTATTTTTCTACCGCTGTATCCAAAACCGGTCAATGGATATATCTATGCAGTAAATCTCTTTGATTATGTAGATAATGATGTTTTGATTATTACAATCTATTGGGCATTGTTTATCGGCTTAACAATCGTTGGAATTGTAAAAATACTAATGGTCTATTTCAAATTAGAAAAGGGCAAAAGGGTAGTTAATTCATTGTCCGTTGGATTCAGTGTTTTTGCTGTTTTGTTTTTGGCGATGGTGAGAGAACCATATGCAATAGTAGTTGCATTTTTGCTATTACTTGCCAAAGGTGGGTTACTTTATAAACAAACCAAGGCAGGTTGATAAAGTAGTGTTTCTATAAATTCTAGTTTATAGAATTAAGAAAATCGAAATTTATTTTGGAGGTGTACCATGAACAATAAAGAGATTATAAAATACTTTTATGAGGTGGTTGTTTCAGAAAACTTGCTTAATGAGCTTCCACAATATATTTCAAAGGATTGCGTGTAAAAGGTTGGCGAAAACGAGATGTTTATCGGCATAGATGGAATGAGGCAACACCTTGAGGCTGTCAAAAAAACATATCCCGACTACACTATGAAAATTATTCGTCAATACGAAGCAGATGATTATGTTATTTCAGAATTTATTATGAAAGGGACTCATGTTGGAGATTTTTTCGGAATAACACCTACAAATAAGGTTTTGGAAATCACAGGAGTAGATATTGATAAAATTATAGATGGAAAAATCGTGGAACATGGTGGTGCTACAAATACTTTTGAAACTTTTTTTGAACACCATTTGATTAAGTCTGTATGAAATATAAATTCCAGTTTGTAAAAGTCAATAAATCCAAAGATAAATTTGTATTTGAAAGGAGTTTTGAAGAATGAAAAAATATGAGTATGTAGAAATTAACTATAATGCGAAAGGAGTTGTATTCCTTTGTACTGATAAACACAAAGAAATTATTGACAGTTACGCAAAAACGGGGTATCACTACGCAGGATTTGTACCCACAGAAATTGACGCAAAAGGCTGTATGCGAAAGATAGATTTAATTTTTGAAAAAGAAGATTAACTTATTTTAGGGAGTTGGTTCTAATGATAGGACTTAAAAAACGAGATATTAAAAAGCATTGAAAGCTGGTGCAAAAGCTGGCGGTTTATCGTATGCTGATGTACGAGCTGATATTGAAGCGACGATTGACGAAGCAATGAACAATACAGTTCCAATGGTCTATGATACGAAAAACATTAAAAGATATGTGATGAATTTATTAGATATGGCTCATTAAAAAGTACCAAAGAAATAAAAGTTACCATATAGACAAAATTGTTTTTTTATATCTTTTGATTTCTTATAAGATAATGGCATTGTGCGACAAGCTATACAAAAAAATTTCATGTATACTTTGATTATAAATTATACAAGGAGGTACTGATATGTACGCATATGAAAATATTGAAATGTCATTAAACTATATTGAACAACATTTAAGTGAGAAAATCGAAACAGAGAAACTGGCGGAAATTGCCTGTCTTTCTACATTTTATTACCAACGTTTGTTTAAAAGATTAGTTAAGAGATCAGTTCAAGAATATATCAAACTTCGTCGTTTAGCAATGGTAATAGCAGAATTGAATAATTCGGAGGAAAGAATATTAGACATAGCTTTAAAATATGGATTTTCAGACCATGCTAATTTCACAAGAGCATTTAAAGAAGTTTACCATATAACTCCAGATGAATACAGAAAGAATGTTCCTATGTTAAATACATTTGACAAGCCAGAACTTGCTTCACGTTATATCATGATTGATGAAAATGTTCCATTGATTGTAGGGAATATTGTTTTGGAGATTCAAAGGAAAACATTAAGAACAAGGGAAATGTATTTTGGTTTTGAAAAAACAGTAAATGTTACTGAACAAATTCCTGTTGGAGAAAGTACGGGAATTGATGTTCCAGGTCAGCTATGGCGTGAATTTCATGCAAAGAAACTGCAAACCGAAAGTGCCATTTTTAACAATGATATTGAGCTTGGTGTATCTCATTCAGCAAGTCCAGATAAAGGAACGTTCCTTTACTTTGTAGGAGGTATGGCTTCATCAATAGATGTATGTCCTAAAAATATGGTACAACACACATTACCAGCAGGTGAGTATGTTGTATGCAGAATTGAGGCAGAATCTTTTGAAGAACTTGTTACCACTGCTTTAAATCAAGCAAATAAGTATCTGTTTGAAACATGGCTTCCAAATCATAAATTGATTACAAAGCCGTTCATGGCAGAAAAATATTACAAAGGAAGTGCAGATATTAGTTATATGGAAATATGGGTGATTCCTGTGGAAACAGGAAATGCTGAAAATGAATTATCCAATGTCAATGGAAAAAAAGCAGAGAATTTATCACAATACTAGAGAGGGGAATGGACAAAAGTGGCTTATGATAGATATAAATTCTAAGAATAACCCATTTCAAGATGTATTGAGAATTATTGATATTTGTTATGCCCTAAAAGGTATAATTTCCTAATGAAAATATATCACACCTACTTTTGAATACCAACAATATTATTGTTGCAACAAGTGTCCCGTATAATTAGAGAAAACCAAGATTTTAGATATTTAACGCATTGCTTTGAGGGGGCTTGCATTATGGAATATTTTAAGAAATTTACAAAAATATCAAGGTCAATTTAGCAGTACAATACGTACAATTACAACTGAATATGCCAGAGCTTTAGCTCGCACAAACACTATGTTTTGTGCGGGTTTTTTTATTGCTGAAAATATTTTTAACTTTTTTCTAAAATCCTGCAACAAATCACACCTTGCCGTACAGATATGGTGCGGAAAGAGGGATAAACACTTTTCACGTCATAACGGAAAGGGGGTGTGGTTATGAAACCGTCGGACTTCCAAAAGACAGTACAATGTCAATTCGACTGCAAGCTAAAACGTGTAGTCAAGAACATTGTACGAAACTACCGAAAGGAATTAAGGCGACGCAGGAATAAGGAAATCTCATTCTGTGAACTTCCAGAAATCGTTGTTGAAAAGCTGGCTGTCTGGGACGAGTATGAAAGCGACTACATAGTTTTTGATGTATGTGGTATTGAAATCCGTGTACTTGATGATGAATTAGCGGACGCTCTCAAAGTTCTTTCAGAAAAAGACAGAAACATTGTATTGATGTATTTCTTTCTTGGCATGAGCGATGCAGAAATCGGTGACAAGATGAAAATTGACCGTTCAACATCATTTCGTATTAGGAAAAGTTCACTTGATAAAATCGGAAAAAAGTTAAAGGAGAACACGAAAAATGAATAAAACACACCCGTCATTTTATCTTATTTCGTCGGCTGTGGACGGCAATATAAATTCTATTGAGAAGCTATTGCAGTTCTATGAACCGTACATATCAAAATGTTGTTTACGTCCGTTCTATGATGAATACGGAAATGTCTGTGTTGTCGTAGATATGGAATTAAAAGGACGTATCAGAGAAGCTCTATTGAAGATGATTTGTGAATTTGAGATAGAGGAATAATCAGCAGTTGCCAGCAGAGCATGATTTGTCCAATTCCCCCTCTTTCCTGCTCTGCTACTGCTTAAAGAATGAAAGCAATATGTTTTCGACACAGCTCTTTGAAAACTGAATAAAGCAGACAGACACGTTTGTGAGATAGCGAGCCACGGGAACTGTACGCCATGACCTTTCCAAAAGAAAGCGAGCGACCCACACAGTGATCCGAGAGCGACTGTTGGAAAAGTCGTTTTGCCATGACCTATGCTCACAGAATAATGATACGTCCGCAAGGTGCGGTTCTGCCCACAAGAATGGGAATAGTTGAGATACTAACGGAGCTTTCCAAAGCCGTCTGTCTGCTTGGAAATTACAAGCAAGGGGGAATTTATATGGAGAAAAAACTAATACGATATAGTATGCAGATTGCCATGTTGAACCAACTTCTTGCCCGTAAAATGATTTCTGAAAAAGAATATGCTTTAGTAAAATCAAAACTTATGCAAGATTATAATATTGTTTCAGATATAACCGCTTGAATTGTATATTTGAATATTGTATAATAACACTACAAAAGGAATACAAAATGCAAATATAAAAGGAGTGGTTCTGTGAAAGAAGTAGAAGTAATCAAAGCAAGAAATGATTTACAAACTCGTACAAGGGGAAAAACGATTGAACTTATGCGTGTTGGTGCATATTGCAGGGTTAGTACAGATAGTGCAGACCAGCTAAACAGTTATAAGTCGCAGGTAGCCTATTATACAGATATGATTAAGAAGAATAAAGAATGGGTACTTGCGGACATATATGCTGATGAAGCAATCACAGGTACACAAGTGGCAAAAAGAGAAGATTTCCAGCGTATGATAAATGATTGTATGAATGGGGAAATTGATATGGTTATTACAAAGTCTATTTCCAGATTTGCCAGAAATACGCTAGATACTTTAAAGTATGTTCGTATGTTAAAGGAACGCAATATAGCAGTATATTTTGAAGATGAGAAAATCAACACTTTAACTATGGATGGGGAATTGCTTTTAGTTGTACTTAGTTCTGTGGCACAGCAGGAAGTTGAAAATATATCTGCTAATGTAAAAAAAGGTTTAAAAATGAAAATGAAACGGGGAGAGCTGGTTGGTTTTCAAGGTTGTCTTGGATATGATTATCACAAAGACACGAAAACAATTACCGTGAATGAAGAAGAAGCAGAAATTGTACGTTATATTTTTAATCGGTATATTGAGGGTGCTGGCGGTTCTGTTATTGCACATGAGCTTGAAAATTTGGGATATAAAACAAAGTACGGAAGTTCTACATGGGTACAATCAACAGTCATTGGTATTATCAAGAACGAGAAATATAAAGGCGATTTATTGCTAGGAAAAACCTTTACAGTAGACCCGATTTCAAAGCGAAGATTGGAGAATTTCGGAGAGGAAGATAAATTTTATATTCGTAATCATCACGAACCGATTATTAGCGAAGAAGTTTTTGAAAAAGCACAAGAAATTCTTGCCAGAAGAAATGTTAATAGAGGAAAGATTGGAGAGGGTAGCACAAAGAGAGAAAAATATAGTAGGAAATATGCTTTCAGTTGTATGCTGGAATGTGGTTTCTGCGGTGGCACTTTAACAAGGCGTAATTGGCACAGCAGTTCACAGTACAGCAAGGTTATATGGCAATGCGTAACGGCTACGAAGAAAGGAAAAAAATTCTGTAAGCATAGCAAAGGCATTCCAGAAACAGCTATTGAAGAAGCGTTTGTAGAAAGTTATCGTTTATTGTGTGATGATAATAAAGATGTTCTGGAAGAATTTTTGCAGAGAATGGACGATACGCTTAGTAGTAGTGTGGTGTCAAAACAACTTGCAAAAGCAGAAAAAGAGATAGGCGCATTAGAGAAGAAAAAAAGTAAACTTGTGGATATGCGTCTGGAAGAAATTATTGATAAGGAAACCTACGAAAGTAAATATGCTGATTTAGTAAGCAAACAAGAACAGCTTGTTGAAGAAAGAAAAAAATTACAAGAAACTTCTGATAATGAAAAAGACATAAAAAAACGTCTGAAAGAGTTTAAGAAAACTTTGGAACAGAATGAAGTTCTTGATAAATTCGACCGCTATGTGTTTGAAAGCATTGTTGAAAAAGTAATTGTAGGTGGACTTGATGAAAATGGAAATGTTGACCCTGCACAATTGACATTTGTTTATAAAACGGGCTTGAAGAATAACGTGGATGGTGCTAAATTTAAACCACAAAGAAAAAATGCAAGAGGACGACATAGAACTGAAGAATTGTGTTCACATGATAGCAACGAGGTTGATAAAATGTGTTCCGATAGTAGTAACGACACATGTTGAAACTGTCTGCCTTTTAGAGCTTCCAAATTAAGTTTCGATTCGCGTCCAATAACTACACTATCAAATCTTGTATCAGTGGAGGGCCTTCTGCTCTCCACTGACATAATCTCTAAAAACTCCAGTGTATTTCAATGTCTTCATTCAAGACTACAATTTTATCAATTAACATCCTGATTATCTGTCTTGCGGTATCATTATCACCGGATTCCAATGCTTCTTTAAATAGTTGGACATATGATTGGATTTTTTCGATAGGTAAAGGTGTTTCAGCTGCACTGCGATCTATATTATGCTGCAGGGCTTCCTTTTCTTCTTTTAATGATTCTAACCGATCTGCAATATCAGAGATATCGACGGCTCCAATTTGATATAAATTTAGGAGTTTATCCATTTGTTTTTTTACCTCTACCAGACGTTCACGAAACAGTTCGGTTTCATCCACCTTTGGAGCAGTATCTTTTTCAAGTATAGATTGAAGATATTCTTTATCAACAGCAAGTCTCAGAACTTCCTCAATAATCATATTATCTAACTGTTCCAAAGTAAAAGGGTGTAAGCGATTGGTACAATTATTAGAACGAATCATAGCTTTGTTTGTTCTACTGACAGAGTAACAGATATATCTATGCAATTTATATCCTGAGGCAACCCTGCGGGGCTGCATTCTAGCGCCACAGTCACCACAATATAGGAGTCCAGTCAACAGGCTTTCAGATCTGCGGCTCTGTTTATTTATCTGTCTATTATGTTCAAGGAGAGCAGCAACCATGTAATATTCAGTTTCTGATATTATGGGTTCATGGATTCCATCATATAATTTGTCGTTCTGTCGTACTTTACCCATATAAACAGGGTTTACAAGAATGCGACGGATAAAAGTATTATTCCAGGTCCGGAGATTTTCCCCATATTTATTTTTCATGCTTTCTGCAATTCCATTTAAACTTTCGCCAGAAAGAAATCTTGTATAAATCTCTTGAACAATATTTGATTCATATTCTTCGATTGCCAGATCATTACTACCAGGAATGAAATGGTAACCCAGTGGAGGGTGAGAAGCAGAGTAATGTCCTTTGGCGATTCGGGCAATCCTTCCCATGCTTGTACGCTCTTTAATGTTTTCTCGTTCTAACTGTGCGAAAGCGGCCAATATTCCAACTATTGCTCGTCCGAATGGGGTGGATGTGTCAAAGGATTCCAACATTGATACGAAATCACAATTATTTTCCAGGAAGACATCTTCTAGCATTATAAGCGTATCTTTTTGTGATCTAGAGAGCCGATCCAGCTTCCAGACTATGACTTTTTTGACTTTATGAGCACGAACATCCCTGATAACTTCTTGTATTCCGGGGCGCTCTAATGAAGAACCGGAATATGCAGCGTCAACATAGATTTGATGGATTTTAATATCCATAGCTTTACAATATTGCTGGAGCCTTCTTTCCTGTTCTTCAACAGAATAACCCTCCTGTGCTTGTTCAGTGGTGGAAACACGGATATATATATCTGCAGCGGATTCCAATAATTTAGCAGATATAGGTACTGTTTTCTTTTGATTCATAAATAGATTCCTTTTCGTGTGAGTATTTTTGTCTTTATCAATTTTTATTTTAACGTATTCATACCTACTTATTTTTGGATGTATAATCTTGCATAGACACAATGTTATTTTTAGTATAGTACTATGTAACAAAATTCTCAATATAATCAGATGCAAAAGGAGAATAAAACCAATAAACTTTATAAGTGTCAGATATTAACAAGAAATTTGAAACATGTTACGGACATTACAAAATTCTTAAATAGAACATATGTTCCTGAATGCGTAATATATTTGTAGTATACTATTAAGTAGAACAACAGTTCTGTACCTGTTGAATGTAAATTTAACCGATTCATCGAAAGCAGTTAAAAATGTAGCTTGTATCAAGGGGGCATACATATGGAAAAAAAAGAGACTAAAAAACTTATAAAAGAAATGATAAATCAGGTGGATGAAGAAAAGACATTAAGGAGAATTTATTTGATAATCATAATAATAACTGGGGCTAGCCACTAGGCTGGCCCCAGTTATTTTATGCCCAGACAGTTTTTCATAAATTCTTCAATACATTTCAATTTTTCTGGGGAAGATTCTGCGATTGCGTTTAACATACTTTTAGCAAATTCATTTTCGGTTATACTGAGTTTGCCGAGGTTGATTGAGAATCTGTCCTCATCATTTAGCTTATTAAAAATGTTCTCGTCGCCACCTTCTCCGGTTCTGAGCCAAATTTCATTTACATCAAATTCTCTACAAATATCAGTAATGACACGCTCTGTAAGTTTTCTTTTACCAGATTCATAATTTGATATAGAAAATCTGCTTACACCAATCTTTTTACCGAATTCCTCTTGGCTTATTTTTAAATGATTCTCTCTTAAATAATTTAATCTATCGCCAATTTCCATAATTATTCTTCACCTCCTCTACAATGCATTATATAAGAAAGTGTTTTCAAAGTCAACAAAAAGTTCTTGACAATGTTTTAAAAGCCAACTATAATAGAGACAAAGAAAACATGGGAGGTGACAATATGAGGTTACAGAAGCCGGAAATCAAACTTACAAATGACACGCTAGAAAACATCAGAATCATGGCTCCATATTTGGATAAGGAAAGTCAAAATCAGGTATACGGAATGATGTTTGGCATTCTTAAAACTATGGATTCTGTTGTATTGACGCCAGAAACGAGAGATAAAGCAGGCTAGTGTATCACATAGTAAATAGACATGATATTTACAGTCAGGAGGCGATTTTGTGAATAAAAAGAATCTTAAATCAGAAAAAAAGACTATTAAACCAAAAATTACCCATGTAATGAGTGATGGCACTGTAAGAGATAGTATCGAAGGCGTTGTGATTCCCAAATATCATCCTGTGTACAATGTCATTTGTAAGGCGTATCGAAATGGTATTTTGACAAAGCAGGAACAGGCTGGAAAACATGTAAATGAACCTGCTGAGAGGGTTTCCTAAAGCAAGGAGCAGAAAAGGAGTAAAACATGAAACAAAAGGCTAATGAAATGATTCAGGATTTAGCTACAAAGAGTGTTAGAAAAGATATGCTTCTTGAATTGACAGATAAACAGTACAGCAATCTTACACTGATGGCATTACGTGCCGGCTTACATAATGCAAAAGAGCTGATCCAGTCATTTGTCGCAGATCTGACTGGCTGGCAGAGAAACGGCAGCGATGAATCGCAGTTTGCCAATACCTGGTATGACAGAGCTTACTGTATCACCACAGATTTCCTGATGCCGTGGAGATACTACGTTTATAACTATGACCACGACATAGAACAGCTCACGGAAGAACCGGACAGCCTGAAAAAAGCCTATGAGCATTACTGTGAAGAATGCAAATGGGGCGGAGTGGAGCCGGAGAGTTGGGACGAGGTACTTAGGGTCAATCAGGAGCTCCTGCAGGAGAAGAAAGAGGATCAGGAACAGCTCATGCAGTATATCGAAGCGGAAAAGGCAGAAATAAAATGAACCCGACAGATAAACACTGCCAGGCCCATGCACAGACAACATCATTTTAAATGATGGCAGGCGTTTGGTCAAGGATTATCGTCAGTTTATCAAATATTTATGAGGAGCGTACCGATGGAAAAAGACAAAAAAAGTGTCTTGTCAAAGATATATGGTTTTAAACCGGAAGAGATATTAACGGCAAATAATGGGTACTGGGATATAGAGCAGTACATGGATGATGAAATGGTCTATCAGGCACGGATACTGCCGGATCAGGATACTTATATATCAGTCTTTACGAGGGATAGATTCCCCAAAACGATCGCTGAATATAAGTTTGAACCGGAGGATGCGATCAAAAC